>NZ_JADBEC010000001.1:3118082-3491165 GCF_014873945.1 Rhizobium viscosum
TGTGGCATCGGCGCCAGTGGTGGCGCTCGCGGCCGCCGCGGCTAAGACGAAGAACATCCGTCTCAGCAGCGCCGTCACGGTTCTTTCCTCAGACGATCCGGTGCGGGTGTTCCAGCAGTTTGCGACGCTGGACCTGATTTCCAACGGGCGCGCCGAGATCATGGCGGGGCGGGGTTCCTTCATCGAATCCTTCCCGCTCTTCGGCTACAATCTCGAAGATTATGATCAGCTCTTCGAAGAGAAGCTCGATCTTCTACTGGCTCTGCGCGACAGCGAGATCATCAACTGGCAGGGCGAACTGCGCGCGCCGATCAATGGGCGCGGCGTCTATCCGCGGCCGCTGCAGGATCCGCTGCCTTTGTGGATTGCTGTCGGCGGCACGCCGCAGTCCGTTGCGCGCGCCGGCGCGCTTGGTCTGCCGGTCGCGCTTGCCATCATCGGCGGCGAATATCCGCGCTTTGCGCCGCTCTTAGACCTCTATCGGGAAGCCGCCCGCCGGGCAGGACAGGATGCGACGAAGCTGAAGACCAGCATCAATGTGCATGGTTTCATCGCCGATACGACCGAGGCGGCGGCCGACCAGTTTTACGGTCCGCAGGCCGAAGTGATGAACCGCATCGGCCGCGAGCGCGGCTGGGGTCCGACGAGCCGGGCGCATTTCGACATGTCACGCGGCCCGACCGGCAATCTCTTCCTCGGCGATCCGGAACTCGTGGCTCAGAAGATCGTTGCTGCACACAAGGTTTTCCGCAACGATCGCTTCCTGCTGCAGATGGCGATCGGCCTGATGCCGCATGATCAGGTCATGCGCGGCATCGAGCTCTACGGGACAAAAGTGGCGCCGATCGTCAGAAAGGCATTGACTGAAACTTCCGAAGGGGCGAAAGCCACCGCCTGACGAAGAGCCTGTCGCTCTCGGCAAAGCCGGAACGTGTCTATGGTTATCGAGAACGACGAAGAACTTTCCAAGCTCAAAGAGATCGGCCGTATCTGCGCCAATGCCATCCAGGTCATGGCGGCAGCGATGGAGCCGGGCATGACGACGCTGGAGCTCGACCAGATCGGCCGCAAGGTTCTGGAAGACGCCGGTGCGCGCTCGGCGCCCGAATTCTGTTACCAGTTTCCGGGTGCGACCTGCATCAGCGTCAACGAGGAAATCGCCCACGGCATTCCCGGTCCGCGCGTCATTCATCCAGGTGATCTCGTCAATATCGACGTTTCGGCGGAAAAGGACGGCTTCTTTGCGGATACTGGCGCCTCCTTCGCCGTGCCGCCGGTCGCATCCCGCATCGAGAGGCTCTGCCGGGACGGCAGACGGGCGCTCTGGGTGGGTCTGAACCAGATCAAGGCGGGCGAGCCGCTGGCGAAGATCGGCAACGCCGTAGGCGCCTTCGCACAGAAGAACCGCTATACGCTCGTTGCCAATCTCGCGAGCCACGGCGTCGGCCGCTCGCTGCACGAGGAGCCGGCCGAACTTTCCACCTGGCCTGATCCTTCAGAACGGCGCATGATGACGGAAGGCCTCGTCTTTACCGTCGAGCCTTTTCTTTCGCTTGGTGCCACGTGGGCTGAAGGCGGCGATGATGCCTGGACGCTTTATGCCGATCCCAAGGCCCCGACAGTGCAATACGAACATACGGTCGTTGCGACCCGCAACGGGCCGATCATTCTGACATTGGCGGCTTGAGGGGGATTTCCCCTCGCTGTTGGAGGTCGAGATGGCAGTTGCCTTCACCAAGGAAGAGAGTGCCGAAACCGCAGCGGAAACGCTGCTACCCGACCGCGCGATTTCGCCTCATCCAAATCTCGTGACGGAGGCCGGGCTGAAAGCCCTCGAACTGCAAATGCAGGAAGCGCGCCAGGCCTATGAAGCGGCGAGCACCGTCGAGGACGTCAACGAACGGCGGCGGCAGCAGGCAAATCCTCTGCGTGACCTGCGTTATTTCGTCGAGCGTCTTCGCACGGCCCAGCCTATGCCGGCCCCGACATCGACGGAGACGGTCGCCTTCGGAAGCACTGTCACCTTCAGCCGTGACGATGGGCGCGTCCAGACATATCGTATCGTGGGAGAGGATGAAGCCGATCCGAAAGCCGGGTCGATTTCCTATGTCGCGCCGGTCGCCCGGGTTCTCACGGGCAAGGCCGTCGGCGATATCGTTGTCGTCGGCGATCAGGAACTCGAAATCATCAAGATTTCCTGACCGCCGCACGCGTTTCCGGCGTCGCGTTCAATTCACTGCTTTTGAGAGGGCCTGTCAGGCGGCCTGAGGAAGGCGAGCAACGACCTTGATTTCGAAATCAAAGCCTGCCAGCCAGTTCACGCCGACCGCCGTCCAGTTCGGATAGGGCGCTTCGCCGATTTCCTTGAAGCGAATATCGGAGATCACGGGCCATTGCGCGGCAGGATCGGTGTGGAAGGACGTGATGTCGACAACGTCGTCGAAGCTGCATCCGGCAGCCTTCAGCACGGCTTTCAGATTGTCGAAGGCAAGCTGTACCTGCCTTGCGAAATCGGGCTCGGGCGAGCCGTCTTCACGGCTGCCGACCTGGCCGGAGACGAAGAGAAGGTCACCGGAGCGGATCGCCGCTGAATAGCGGTTGATCTCATAGAGAGCCTGCCGGCCGGCGGGAAAGATTGCTTCGCGTTTGGTCATTGCTTTTCTCCTGTTCAGGTAAAAGGGTGCCTTTCGCCGGGCATTTGCTCGTCGATGGCGACGAGGCATTTGTGGGTATGGCCAGCCCATTCCGGAGCAATTGATATACGCCCCGTATGTGGATATAATCAGAGATACGACGCGTATGTCAATACACATACGGTCCGTATGTGTATTTTGGGAGATAGTGATGGTCGCAAAGACCCGGGCGCAAATGATGGAGGAGACACGGGCGAAGCTCATCCAGGCGGGCCGAAAAGCCTTTGCAGTCAAGGGCTACGCGGCTGCTTCGATGGACGATCTGACCGCCGATGTAGGGCTGACACGCGGCGCGCTCTACCACAATTTTGGTGATAAGAAGGGCTTGCTGCAGGCCGTGATCGACCAGATCGACGGCGAGATGGGGGAGCGGTTGCGTATCGAGCGGGATCGCGCCGAGACGACCTGGCTCGGGTTGCTGGCGGAATATACCGCCTATATCGAAATGGCTCTGGAGCCGGAAATCCAGCGCATCATGCTTCTCGATGGGCCGGCGGTGCTCGGCGATCCCTCGCAGTGGCCCAGTCAGAATGCGTGCCTTCGAACGACAACCCAGACCATGCAGGCGCTGATTGACGAAGGGACTGTCAGATCCGTCGATGCGGAGGCTGCGGCTCGCCTGCTCAACGGAGCGTCGCTCAGCGCGGCACTCTGGATCGCCGCAGCGGATGATCCTAATGCCGTTCTGGCAAAGGTTGTCGAAGCATTCCGATCCCTGGCAAGCGGTCTCCTGAAGGTCGAAGACTGATAGGGCGGCGACTTCGGCCGCCACCCGCTCAAGCAACGTTAGTCCTGCTGCGGGTCGGTCTTGCCGCCCTGCAGGATCTCCATGGCTGCACGCTCCAGAATCCCGGAAATCCTGGCAGCCTCGCTTGTTGACCAGGGATGGCGCATGCGCAGGGCGGAGCGCAGCAGCTGGCGTGCGGCATGGACGTTGCTGTGGTCGCGGCCGAATTCATCGTCCTCGTGATCACGACGCCGATGGCCGTGGCCACCGCTGCCGCCACCGCTTTGGGGCTGGTCGGGATCGAACATGCGGTTAACGAAGGCCATGCCCTCGGCAATGCGCTCCAGCTTGGCAAGCGTCTGGTCGATCATGTCACGGTTTTCTTCCACCTTCCGGCGGCCGGCTTCGGTGATCTTGTAGAGCTTCTTTGCCCCGTCATTCTCGACTTCCGTCAGTCCGGTCTCTTCCAGATAGGTGAGCGCCGGATAGATGACACCCGGGCTCGGCACGTAGAAGCCGCCGGAGCGCTCCTCCAGCGTCTTGATCAGTTCATAGCCGTGGCTTGGACGCTCTTCCAGAAGCGCCAGCAGGATCGTCTGCAACTCGCCAGCAGAAAACCTGCGGCCCATTCCCATGCGCATCGCCTCGCCGACGAATCCGCCTCGAAAACCTCTCATGGCAGGCTCCTTTATATCCGATGTATCTCTCACTATGTCGTAAACATATATCGTAAGATATGTCATTCAAGAGGCGGCGCGAAAAATCTGTTCGGGAAATTGAAGCATTCATCAGAATTACTCGTTTGTGATGGCCATGCCGCAGCGCGATAAACGCGCGATGTTGGCTCCCAATAACGACCGTCCGGTCAATCTCTTCACCACAGCGCTTGCAGGTGCCGTCGCCATGGCGGCGGCCATGGGTTTCGGGCGCTTTTCCTTCACGCCGATCCTGCCCGGCATGATGGTTGGCGTGCCGCTTTCGGCCGCCGATGCGGGTTTCATCGCTTCCGCCAATTTCGTTGGTTATCTCGTTGGTGCGGTCCTCGGCGCCTATGGCTGGGCGGCGGGGCGCGAGCGGCCGATGGCGCTTCTTTCCCTTCTGGCGACGGCAATCCTACTCGTTGCCATGGCAGCGACGGATTCGATCATACTTTTTGCCGTCATCCGGTTTCTGGCCGGCGTGGCGAGCGCTTTCGCATTGGTCTTCACGTCAGCAATCGTGCTGAGCCATGGCGCGGCTGCCGGTAACGATCATGTTCAGGCGGCGCATTTCGGCGGACCGGGGGCGGGGATCGCGATTTCTTCTGTCATGGTGCTGTTGTTCGGCTTTGTTTTCGACGATGCGGCCGGCGGTTGGCGCGCAGATTGGATCGGCAGCGCTCTTTTCTGCCTCGCGTGCTTTATCCTTGTGTGGGCTCTGCTGCCGAAGGCGCCGGTGCGCAATGGGCAGACGAAAGAGCCGGCGCTGGTCTGGAACCGACCGATGGTGCTGCTGACACTGTCCTACGGTTTGTTTGGCTTCGGCTATGTCATCACCGCAACCTTCCTCGTCGCCATCGCCCGCATGAGCGCCTCAGGGCCGATCGTCGAATTTCTCTGCTGGTTCATTGCCGGAGTGACGGCGACGGTCGCGCTGTTCATCTGGAAGCCTTTCGTGCGTTCGCTCGGAATTGGAGGCGTCTACGCCGCGGCCCTGATCATCGAGGCGATCGGCGTGCTCGCAACCGTGGAACTGCCGCATTCGGTGGCGCCGCTGATCGGCGGCGCGCTGTTCGGGGCGACCTTCCTTGCCATCACCGCCTATGGATTGCAGATCGGCCGCCGGCTCTCACCCGAAAGCCCGCGCCGCATCCTGGCGCTGATGACAGCCGCCTTCGGTGTCGGTCAGATCATCGGTCCTGTTGCTGCCGGCTGGATCGCGCAGGTAACCGGAAATTTCGTGCTGCCGACCATTATTGCAGCAATCGTGCTGGTCTTCTGCGCGCTTTTGGTCATACCGGTGATGAAGAAAATCCCTTAAGTGATTACAAGTTCGTAACAATGGGCTGGACCCATTGCCGCTTTCTTCGAACTGCCTTAATTTCCGGGCAATCAGTGGTTCGCCACTCTTCCGTGACTCCAGTTCAGGAAAGCAAATCCTCCCGTGTTTCATTCCTTCTTTCCCCAGCCAAAGGCGTTCTTTATTTCGCTCGTAGTCTGGACGCTGGCTGCAATTTTCGGCTGGTATTTCTTCGCCGCCGGTCTCGGTGCTTCGCTTGGTTTTACGCCTGTTCCCGAGGAGCAGCAGCCGATCGATCTCTCGTTCTTTCTGCTGCCGGAAAATCTCTGGTTCTACGGCTACTTCTTTTTAGCCGCGCTGATCTTCTGCGGTTTCTGGCATTTGAAGGCACTCAGCCATCCGTGGAAGATGTGGTCCATCTGGGGCTCGGCGCTGATTATCTTCGTGACCTATTTTGGCGTGCAGATCACAGTCGTCATCAACAACTGGCGCCGGCCGTTCGGCGATCTCTTGCAAAATGCGCTAACGAAGCAGCCGGGTATCACCGTCGAGAACTTCTACGATCTATTTCTGATCTTCGCGCAAATCGCCTTCCTCAGCATGCTCGTATCGATCCTGACCGACTTCTTCACCAGCCATTACATCTTCCGCTGGCGGACGGCGATGAACAATTTCTACATGGCCAATTGGGAAAAGCTTCGCCATATCGAAGGCGCATCCCAGCGCGTGCAGGAAGATACGATGCGCTTTTCCACTACCCTGGAAGGTCTCGGCATCAACCTGATCAATTCGGTGATGACGCTGGTCGTCTTCCTGCCGATCATGCTGGCGCTGTCGCATTACGTGACGAGCCTGCCGATACTCGGCGAAGTGCCAAACTCTCTCTTCTGGCTCGCTATCTTCTGGTCGGCTTTCGGTACCGTCCTGCTCGCTATCGCGGGCATCAAATTGCCCGGGCTGAATTTCAAGAACCAGCGCGTGGAGGCGGCCTACCGCAAGGAGCTGGTCTATGGCGAGGATCATGCCGACCGAGCACAGCCGCCGACGATGCAGGAGCTGTTCTCAAGAGTGCGAAGAAATTATTTCACGCTGTACTTTCACTATCTGTATTTCAATGTTGCCCGCTCGTTTTATCTGCAGGCCGACAATCTTTTCGTCTACTTCTTTATGGCTCCGACCATCGTTGCCGGCGCCATCACCTACGGTATCTTCCAGCAGATCGCGACCGCTTTCGGTCAGGTCAGCAATTCCTTCCAGTATCTCGTCAACTCCTGGACGACGATCATCGAACTGCTGTCCATCCACAAGCGCCTCAAGGCTTTCGAGGCGGCAATTGACGACGAGCCGCTGCCGGATATCGACCAGCGCTATTTGGAGCACGAGGCAGGCGCTGTTCACGCCGACGGTTGATACGAAACGAAAAAGGGCCACCGCTGCGGTGGCCCTTCTTTTATCATCTCCTCGAAAACTGTCAGTTCGGGCGCGTGCAGCCGGTATTTTTCCAGTCCATATCCATCAGGGCTTCCACGATATGCTCGGCAACGGCCATGTTGCCCTCCTTGACTGCGATGTCGTAGGCGGCCAGGCAATGATCGAGCAGCGGTGTAGCGACAGGCGCTTCCTCAGGGAGGGGAAAGACGATGCCGCCGTAAAGGGACGGGATGCCGTTCTTGTCACGGAAGCATCGTCCGAATGCCATGACCTGCTGGAAGACGCCGTTGGCGCGACGTACGCGGTAGTTCTGTTGCTCCGGCTCCTGTGTCAGGATCGTATCGCGGATGACTTTGGCGGCGCCCGGCTGATCCTCCGGATGGATGCGGGCGACGTAGGCTTCTAGCGGCAGACCGCTTGCCGTTTCCGTAGCATCGAGTCCGAATATTTCAGCGACCGCTCCGTCGCCATAGAGGAGGTTGGCAACGATATCCCAGGTGAAAAAGCCGGTTTCACAGACCGGAAATTCGTCTTTGTCGGCCGGGCGCCTCAGGTTTTCAATAAATGTCATGACGTCGCACCTCCCCATGCTTGCAGCACGCTCATGAGGCAATGCTTATCAAAGCGCAGCCCCGATGCAATCAATACGTGCGAGAGTTTTTGATATCCAAGGGTTTTAAGCGCCAGGTGCCTACAACCCGGACGTCTCTTGCAGCTTGCCGCGGGCTTTGATCATCGGGATCGCTTCGGAATAGCTGACACAGGCAACATCTGATCTGTGGCAAACGTCGCTCACCAGCCTGTCGAGCGCGCGCCAATAGGCGCCACCGTTCATTTCCACAAAGTGGAAGCCGAGCTGTAGGGGAGTGCGGCTGCCCGCATATTGCTTGTCGAAGGCTTCCTTGAAGGCGGCATAGGCGCGCTCTTCGAAAGCGGCGCTGTCAGCTGCATCCTCCTCGCCCTTGGAGTGGCGGACGAAGAGATTGTAATCCATGCCGATGATTGGCTTTTCACCCGGACCTTCGGGAATGAGAGGTAGGCCAAAGCGTATGATGCCGTCTTCCTCGACGGGTATTGCCGGTCCCTTTGTGACGAGGCTCGCGTCATAGGTGAAGCCGGCCTTCTTTTCAGCTGCGACCATGTCGGCGCCGCCGCCTGTCGAAAGGTAGGGAGCGCGAAAGCCCCTGATGCCGCGATCGACGAGATCCCGCCAGCCGGCTGGCTCTTGCAGGCCGACGCTTCTCCAAGCGTTCTTCAATGTGGTCTTGAAAGTCGCATATTCGGCTGACCAGTCCGCTTCGCTCCATTGGCGGCCGTCGAAATGGCCGCAGGCGTGGCTGGAAATATCATGGCCTTCGAGGTGGGCGTGCCAGATATTGCCGAGGCGTTCGCGGATTTCGTCGTCACTCTGCGCAAAGCCCACATTGGATTTTCCGCGTTTCTGATGAGGGGCCTGGTAAGCCTGCTTCGCTTCCTGATTCATCAGGAAGGTGCAGGAGAGGAAGTAGGTGAAGTGCGCGCCGTTCCTTGCCGCCATTTCACGGCTTTTCTGCCAGAGCGCATTGTCATGGGCGCCGTCGAAGGAAATGATGACGAGCTGCTTCGGCTTGTCTGCGGCGTGAGCAACAACAGGAAAAATCAGAGACAGGGCGAGGGAGGCGGAAAAAATAGAACGAAACATGGGCACCGCGACAATTTGCATTGCGGTTTTCCTGTTACAGAAATGCGGCGAAGCTGCGGTCTTACTGGCATTTTTCACAGTCTGCCGGTAATTCATTGCTGACCGTCAAAATAGGAAAACCAGATCACCATGGCTCTGCTCGTCCTCAGCCTCATTCTCTTCCTCGGCCTGCACCTGATCCGCGTCGTCGTGCCGGGCTTCCGGCAGGCGATGATCGACAGGGTCGGCAAGCCGGCCTGGATCGCCTTCCACTCGATTGCCAGCATCCTGACGCTGATCTTCGTCATCTACGCCTTTGGCGCCGCCAGCAGCGAGCCGATCGGCATGCTCTACAATCCGCCGATGGGCATGGCGCATCTCACCGTCACCCTCATGCTGATCGCGGTGATCTGTCTCGTCGCTGGCTTCCTGCCCGCCGGTTATATCAAGACGAAGACGAAACACCCGATCGTTCTGTCGGTGAAGATCTGGGCGCTTGCCCATCTTCTGTCGAATGGCGAGGCCTATTCGGTGCTGCTCTTTGCTGCATTCCTCGCTTGGGGCGTAGTGATGCGCATCTCGCTGAAGCGGCGCCAGCGGCGTGGCGAGATCACGCTGCCGGTCTTCGTTTCGGCCAAATATGACATCTATGCTGTCATCATCGGCGTGATTGTCTGGGCGCTGGTGATCTGGCGCGTTCACGAATGGCTGATCGGTGTAGCACCCCTGCCGATGCTTGCTTCGTGACGATTCTGCGATATCCCCCTTACAACGGCCGCAAAATGGAGTAGAAGGCCCGACAATGTGCGTTTTGCACTGTGCATGGGTATCCGCGGCCGGAGACGAGAATGGCATTCAACGACGACAGCTTCATTCGTGAAGTCAATGAGGAACTGCGTTCCGACCAGATGAAGGGCGCATGGCGCCGGTTCGGCCGCTATATCATTGCCGTTGCCGTTCTTATCGTCCTCGGAACCATCGGCAAAGTCGCCTACGAATACTGGGACAGCAACCAGTCCTCCGGCGCCGGTGACCAGTTTCTGGCGGCGATGAAGCTTGCTGACGAGAACAAGACGGATGAGGCGCTCGCCGCTCTCGACAAGCTGGAGAAGGAAGGCCACGGCGCTTACCCGGTTCTGGCGCGCATGCGTGCTGCGACCGTTCAATCGCAGAAGGGCGATAATGCCGCCGCGATCGCGTCTTTCCAGACCATCGCCAAGGACAAGTCCGTTCCGGCTGCCGTGCAGGATGCCGCCAAGATGCGCGCCGGCTGGCTGCTGATCGAGAACGGCACCTATGAGCAGGTCTCTGCCGCCGTCGAGGAAATGGCCGTGCCGGGGAATGCCTTCCGCCATTCGGCACGCGAGGCGCTTGGTCTTGCCGCCTACAAGGCCGGCAACATGGCGCAGGCGCGTCAGTGGTTCCAGTCGATCGTCGACGATGTGGACAGTCCGCGCGGTGTTGCCAATCGTGCCCATATGATGCTTGATCTCATCACCGCATCCGGCAAGGCGCCCGCCGCGCAGGGCTGAGCTTAAGGGAAAATAATGAGTTTTACGGTCGCCATCGTCGGACGCCCGAATGTTGGCAAGTCGACGCTTTTCAATCGTCTGGTCGGGAAGAAGCTAGCGCTTGTCGATGACACGCCGGGTGTGACGCGTGACCGCCGGCCGGGTGAGGCGCGGCTTGTCGATCTGCGTTTTACGATTGTCGATACGGCAGGCCTCGAAGATGTAACGGATGAGAGCCTGCAGGGTCGCATGCGTCAGCAAACGGAAGCGGCAATCGACGAGGCCGATCTGTCTCTGTTCATCGTGGATGCCAAAACGGGGCTGACGCCTGTCGACACGGCCCTTGGCGAGATGTTGCGCCGGCGCGGCAAGCCCGTCGTGCTCGTCGCCAACAAGTCCGAAGCGCGCGGTTCCGACAGCGGTTTCTACGATGCCTATTCGCTTGGGCTCGGCGAACCGGTGCCGATTTCAGCCGAACATGGGCAGGGCATGCTCGATCTGCGCGACGCCATCGTTGCGGCACTCGGCGAGGATGTCGCTTATCCGTCGAAAGAAGACGTCGCTGTCACCGATGTCGATCTGCCGCAATCATCGGGTGAAGAGGACGAGGAAGACGAAGAGCCCGCTTACGACGACAGCAAGCCGCTGCGCGTGGCAATTGTCGGTCGCCCGAATGCCGGCAAGTCGACACTCATCAACCGCTTTCTTGGCGAGGACCGGCTGCTGACGGGGCCGGAAGCCGGCATCACGCGCGATTCCATCTCCGTGGAATGGGACTGGCGCGGACGGACCATCAAGATGTTCGATACGGCCGGCATGCGCCGCAAGGCCAAGGTGATCGAGAAGCTGGAAAAGCTTTCGGTCGCCGATGCGCTACGTGCCATCCGCTTCGCCGAGACAGTTGTTATCGTCTTCGACGCGACGATTCCCTTCGAGAAGCAGGATCTGCATATCGTCGACCTGGTGCTGCGCGAAGGCCGCGCGGCCGTTCTCGCCTTCAACAAATGGGACATGATCGAGGATCGTCAGGCGGTGCTTGCCGACCTGCGCGAAAAGACCGACCGGCTGCTGCCGCAGGCACGCGGCATCCGCGCCGTGCCGATTTCCGGCCAGACCGGCTGGGGCCTCGACAAGCTCATGCAGTCGATCATCGATACGGACCGTGTCTGGAACAAGCGCATCTCCACTGCCAAGCTCAATCGCTGGCTGGAGCAGCAGCAGGTTCAGCATCCGCCACCGGCTGTGTCCGGCCGCCGTATCAAGCTCAAATATATGACGCAGGTAAAGGCGCGCCCGCCGGCCTTCATGGTGTCCTGCACCCGGTCGGATGCCCTGCCGGAATCCTATACGCGTTATCTGATCAACGGATTGCGGGCGGATTTCGATATGCCGAGCGTGCCGATCCGGATCCACTACCGGTCGCCGGACAATCCGTTTGAGGGCAAGAAGAGGCGGACCTAACCCGCTTCTTGTTGTCGCCTTGCCGCTTGGGCCAGAGTGGGTTTGCCGGACGCGCCGATAGCCCTCAAGACGCGCTCTTATTCAAAGCTTCGCGCAGCGCGACGATTTCCGCCTGCAGCCGGACAAGCTGATCCGCGTCGCGGCCGCTTGCGTCGATGATACAGCCCGGTACGGTCTCAGCCTTTTTCTTCAGCCGCTTGCCTTCTTCCGTCAAGTGCAGCACGACGACACGCTCGTCCTGCCTGCTGCGTTCGCGGCGGATGTAGCCTGCTGTTTCCAGGCGTTTGAGGAGAGGGGTCAGTGTGCTCGATTCCAGGAACAGCTTTTCGCCGAGACCGCCGACGGTCTGGCCGTCTTCTTCCCAGAGGCAGACCATCGCCAGATATTGCGGGTAGGTGAGGCCGAGTTCGTCGAGCAGAGGTTTGTAGACGCGGTTGAAGGCGTGGCTTGCGGTATAGACGGCAAAACAGATGAAACTTTCGAGTTTCAGTTGGTTCGACATGGCACGATCTCCAAAACCGCGAGATATTATATCGTGCGATAAATAATCGTAGACGCTTTTAATGCATGGCAGCCATGCAATAATTTCTATCGTACGGTAATTTGTCGTGTGCGATATAAAATCGTGTTCAGGACGAACGCAACAAACCCGAAGAGGACACGACAATGTCGACGATCAAGACCGCAGTTTCCGCAGCAGCAATCCTGGCAGCTTCCACTGCCGCAGCGTTTGCCGATCCGGTACTGGAACCGACAACGCAGAAATTCATCGATAGTCTGGCCGGCTCCAAGCCGATCTACACGTTCTCGCCTGCCGATGCCCGCAACATTCTCTCTGGCGCCCAGAAGGGCGACGTGAAGAAGCTCGCCGCTCAGGAAGAAGATAAGGTCATTAAGGTCGGCCCGACCGGCAGCGTCAAGCTGCGCATCGTTCGCCCTGAGGGCGCCAAGGGCACGCTGCCTGTCGTCATGTATTTCCACGGCGGGGGCTGGGTGCTGGGAGATGCCGACACACATGACCGGCTGGTTCGCGAAATCGCCAATGGCGCCAAGGCTGCCGTCGTCTTCGTCGATTATGACCGCTCGCCGGAAGCCCGTTACCCGATCGCTATCGAGCAGGCTTACGCGGCCACGAAATACGTCGCCGAGCATGCCAAGGAATTCCACGTGGATGCCAGCCGGCTCGCCGTTGCCGGCGATAGCGTCGGTGGCAATATGACTGCCGCCGTGACGCTGCTTGCCAAGGAGCGCGGCGGTCCTGCCATCGACCAGCAGGTGCTCTTCTACCCTGTCACCGACGCCAATTTCGACACCGGTTCCTACAATCAGTTTGCCAATGGCCCGTGGCTGACCAAGGAAGCCATGAAGTGGTTCTGGAATGCCTATCTGCCTGACGAAGCCAAGCGTAAGGAGCCCACCGCTTCGCCGCTGCAGGCTTCCCTTGAGCAGCTGAATGGTCTGCCGCCAGCACTCGTCATCGTCGATGAAAACGACGTGCTGCGCGACGAAGGAGAAGCCTATGCCCGCAAGCTGTCGCAAGCAGGCGTAAAGGTCACGTCGATCCGCTACAACGGCACGATCCACGACTTCGTACTGCTCAACGCGATTGCCGAAACACCGGCTGTTCGCAGCGCCATTTCTGTCGCCAACGATACGCTGCGGGCTGCCCTTCAGAAGTAAGGGTCAGTCAGCGGAAGGAAGAGGCCCGGCGGGATCGCCGGGTTTTTTGCTTCTTGGAAGGGATTTGGTGGCGTATTGCCACGCCTTCTTCCATTTCGGCGTGATGACGCCGTTGGCGGCGCGGATATTGTTGATGAACTGCAGCGTCGCCGTTTCCCAGGAATATTGCATAGCAAGCTCGCGCGCCTTTTCCCGCGAGCCGGAAAGCGCCGCAAGGCAGGCCGCCCGCAGATCCCCGTTCAGCGCACCGACGGCGCTGTCCTCGCCGATAATATCCAGCGGGCCGGTGACGGGATAGGCGGCAACGGGAACGCCCGAGGCAAGCGCTTCCAAAATGGTGTTGCCGAATGTATCCGTCAGCGACGGGAAGACGAAGACATCGGCCTGCGCATAGGCCTTTGCCAGTTCCTCGCCGAATTTCACGCCGGTGAAATGCACATCCGGATAGCGTTCTTCGAGTTCGGCGCGTGCGGGGCCGTCGCCGACCACGACTTTCGAACCGGGCAGATCGAGATCCAGGAAGGCCGGCAGGTTCTTTTCCAGCGCAACGCGGCCGACCGTCATGAAGATCGGGCGGGCAAGGCCGAAGGGCTTTTCCTCCAGTGGCATCGGATGAAATTGCGTGGCATCGATGCCGCGGCTCCAGGGCATCAAGTTCTTAATGCCCTTGGCGGACAGTTCGCGGGCGAGACTGGGGGTGGCCACCATGCAGCCGGCGCCGCCATTATGGAACCAGCGCACGAAAGCGTAGAGCCAGCCCTGAGGGATCGGCAGGCGAGCCGACACATATTCGGGAAAGCGGGTGTGGTAGCTGGTGGAAAAGGGCATGCGCTTGCGGATGCACCAGCGCCGCGCCGACAGGCCGAGCGGCCCCTCCGTTGCGATGTGGACGTAAGACGGATTGTGCTTTTCGATCTCGCGGGCGATGCGGCGGTACCAGGCGATCGACAGGCGGATCTCGGGGTAGGTGGGGCAGGGGATGCTGGCGAAACGCTCTGGCGTCACCATCGAGACTTCGACACCCATCCTGGCCAGTTCGCGATTGGTGTTCTCGATCGAGCGGACGACGCCATTGACCTGCGGATGCCAGGCGTCAGTCACGATCACCAGCCGCTCCGGCACGGCTCCGGCTGCTGCGGCACTAGCCCAGCTTTCGCCGCTATATGAATTTGACGGACGTTGCAGCATGCTTCCATTTCCATCAGCGTCGCTTAGTTCTGGCAACGCACAACCCCTGGCGGGGTTCCGGAATGGCGATTCCCGCTTGTCTATTCTGGCGGAAGTGCATGATGGAAATATTACAGCCCTGAGCGAGTGTTTACAGGACGTTATGCCGGGAGAAGCCAGCAATTATGTCGGCGATGAATGGCCGGAAGGCGTTTTGCGCCTTGAAAAGGAACGGCGCCGGCGGGGAGGCCGGCACCGCATTAAAACTTAGGCTGCAGCCGAAGCGAAGCCGGAAGTCGGGACTTCCGAGATGGTCTTCAGAACCTGCGAGGCGATCTGGTAGGGGCAGCCCTGGGAGTTCGGGCGGCGATCTTCGAGGTAGCCCTTGTAGTCGTTCTTCACGAAGGAGTGCGGAACGCGGATCGAGGCGCCACGGTCAGCAACACCGTAGGAGAACTTGTTCCACGGAGCCGTCTCGTGCTTGCCGGTCAGACGCTTGTCGTTGTCGGGGCCGTAAACGTTGATGTGGTCCATCAGGTTCTTGTCGAACTGGGCCATCAGCGCTTCGAAATAGGCCTTGCCGCCAACTTCGCGCATGAACTTGGTCGAGAAGTTGCAATGCATGCCCGAACCGTTCCAGTCGGTGTCGCCGAGCGGCTTGCAGTGATACTCGATGTCGATGCCGTATTTTTCGGTCAAGCGCTGCAGGAGATAGCGCGCCATCCAGATCTGGTCGGCGGCCTTCTTGGAGCCCTTGCCAAAAATCTGGAATTCCCACTGGCCCTTGGCCACTTCGGCATTGATGCCTTCGTGGTTGATGCCGGCTGCGAGGCAGAGGTCGAGATGCTCTTCGACGATTTCGCGGGCAACCGAACCGACATTCGAGTAGCCGACGCCGGTGTAATACGGGCCCTGCGGAGCCGGGTAGCCGCTCTCCGGGAAACCGAGCGGACGGCCGTTTTCGTAGAAGAAATATTCCTGTTCGAAGCCGAACCAGGCATCTTCGTCGTCGAGGATGGTCGCACGGGCGTTGCTTGCATGCGGGGTCACGCCATCCGGCATCATGACTTCGCACATGACGAGCACGCCGTTGGTGCGGGCCGGATCGGGATAGATGGCGACGGGCTTCAGCACGCAGTCAGAGCTGCGGCCTTCAGCCTGCATCGTCGACGAACCATCGAAGCCCCAGAGCGGGAGCTGTTCGAGCGTCGGGAAATTATCGAATTCCTTGATCTGCGTCTTGCCACGCAGGTTCGGTACCGGGGTGTACCCATCGAGCCAAATATACTCGAGCTTATACTTTGTCATCGCGACTCTCTCTGCTGCGAACTTGAGCAAATCCTGAGGCAGTAGACGCAAGAGTGCGCTCTCCCGCCAGGGGATGCCTCTTCTAAAGCACGTAGCGTGCCAGATCCGGCAATCGACATAAAAAATTTACGAATCACTCCGCCAGCGCGATTTCAAAGCCGATCCGGCGGAGGGCCTGACGGAGCCGGTATACGGCTATCCGCGTTGAGATGGGCATTTTCCGTCTTGGAACCGGATGAAAATTCCGGCGTTTAGGTTGACGGATGAAGTTTTAAACAAATCAGCGCGAGCTTAATCAGGAAATGCTGTGTCGGTCGTTTATAATTGCACCATTGCCCTTATTTTGTGCAATTTGCATAAACTATGTGCATTATGCTACTATGCAGACCGTGAATGTTGATAGGCCGAACTAAAGGAAGGCTATCTCATGGCAATCGGTTTCCATCGTGAATCCGCGACAATCTACCAGTTTCCCGTCAAGGCCGTTCAGGCCCAGAACCGCTTCGAGCGCTTTCGGATGATGGAGCGGGAGGCTGCTGGTGTGTGTGACGCTGCGCTCGACAGCTGCTGGTATCACGACGAAGCCGTTCGCACGGACGGCAAGAAGCCCAATTCCTGATCTGACGATCGATGATGAATGACCGCTTAGGCGGGGGCGAGCCTGCGCGTGGCCGCTAGATCAAGCGACATGCGCAGGCTTCAATCCCGATATCAGAGGCCGAGCTTTTCCTTCGGCACGAGTGCGCCGTGCTCGCTGACCACGTGGGCGGCGATTTTGGCCGCGAAGCGAGCGGCTGCCGGCGCGTCCCGGTTCTCCAGATAATGAGCAAGAAACGCGCCGTTGAAACTGTCGCCCGCGCTCGTCGTGTCGACGACCATTTTCACCTTTTCTGCCGGCACGTAAGCTTTCTCGTTGGCGAAGCTCAGCGTTGCGCCTTCCGCACCGTTCTTGACAACGACATGTGAGGCACCGAGCGCAAGATAGCGTTCGATGGTGGCGTCGATAGAGGCGTCTCCGAAATGGGCAACCTCGTCGTCGAAGCTCGGCATGACCAGCGAGGAAGCGCGGCCGCCTTCGCTGATCGTCGTGTGCATGACATCGTAACTCGACCAGAGGCGGGGGCGGATATTCGGATCGAAGACCACGAACTTGCCGACAGCCTTGGCGCGGCGGATTTCGGCGAGCAGCGTGTCGGCGTCGTCATGCGAGAGGATGGCAAGCGTGATGCCGGAGAAATAGACAACGTCAGCACTTTCCACGGCTTCACGCAGGCGGTCAGGATCGGCGGCGAGACTGCGGGCGGCGGAACTATCGCGCCAGTAGCTGAAGGAGCGTTCGCCATCCCTGAGATTGATCATGTAGAGGCCGGGCGTCTTGCCCTTGATGCGGTGGATGAGATCCGTGCCGATACCGGCCTTGCCCATGAAGGCGACCATTTCATCGGACATGGGATCATCGCCGAGCGCGGTGAAATAATCGACCGACCAGGCGGAGGGCAGGCAGGCGCGAGCATACCATGCGGTGTTGAAGGTATCGCCGGCAAAGCCTTTCCGCAGGAGGCCTTCACCCGCCTGCGAGAGCTCCACCATGCATTCGCCAATCGACAGAAACCGTCCGCTCAAGCCGTCCTCCCGGATTTTTTCTGCTCTTGCGGATACGCGAAGAGGCGGGAGGAGACAAGTCAAGGAGAGTTGAAAGTCCATCGCCCGTTGCGGGGCGATGGAGAATGTCGTGTCAGGGCCTGTCCATATGGTAGCAGGCAGCCGTCTGGCCGGGGCGGACGAGTTCCGTCGGCGGCATTTCGGTGCGACAGACATCCGTCGCCTTCCAGCAGCGCGGCGAGAAGACGCAGCCCTTTGGCGGGTTCAGCGGTGAAGGCGGATCGCCTTGCAGGCGGATGCGGCTGCGCAGACGCGCGAGCTTTGGATCCGGGATCGGCGCCGCCGAGAAAAGCGCCTGCGTGTACGGGTGGGCCGGATGTTCGAAGACAGTGGCGCAATCGCCCGCTTCGACGACCTTGCCCAGATAGAGAACCAGCACGTCATCGGAGATCAGGCGCACCACCGAGAGGTCGTGGCTGATGAAGATCAGCGTCAGGCCAAACTCCTTGCGCAGCTTGCGAAGCAGCGTGATGACCTGACCCTGGATCGACACGTCGAGGGCCGAGACCGGCTCGTCGCAGATGATGAGCTTTGGCCGGGTGACGACGGCGCGGGCAATACCGATGCGCTGCGCCTGACCGCCCGAAAATTCGTGCGGATAGCGGTTGATCATCTCCGGCACCAGGCCGACGGCGGCCATGATCTCGCGTACGCGCTCCAGCCGCTGGGCTTTCGTCAGCTTCGGCTCGAAAACGGTGAGCGGCTCGGCGATGATGTCGCCGACCGTCATGCGCGGATCGAGCGAGGCAATCGGATCCTGGAAGATGATCTGCATGTCGCGGCGTGCGGCACGCATTTCCTCATCCGAGAGATCAAGCAGGTTGCGGCCCTGCCAGAGGATACGGCCCTTCTGCGACTTCAGAAGACGCAGGATCGAGCGGCCGAGCGTGGATTTGCCGCAGCCGGATTCGCCGACGATGCCGAGCGTGCGGCCTTCGGCGAGGTCGAAGCTGACATTGTTGACGGCCGTCAGCATCAGCGGCGGCTTGAAGAAGGATTTCGAGGGAATCTCGAACTGGGTCGTCAGGTTCTCGACCCTCAGAAGCGAGCGTTCAGCCATGGCTCAGCAACTCCTCGCGGCGGGGGAAGGGATGGAAGCAGGCGGCGCAATGATTTGCCCCCTGTTGTTGAAGCTGCGGCGGTCGGTCGATGCAATCGTCCTGGACCTGCGAGCAGCGCGGCGAGAAATTGCAACCCTTCGGCAGGTGCTGCAGATTCGGCGGGCGGCCGGGAATGACAACGAGATCGTCGACATCCTGATCCGGGCGCGGGATCGAAGCATGCAGTGCTGCGGTATACGGATGGGCCGGGTTTTCGAAGAGTTCGTCGACAGGCGCTTCCTCGACGATGCGGCCGGCATACATGACGGCCACCTTATCGGCGAGGCCCGCGACGACGCCGAGGTCGTGGGTGATCATGATCAGTGCCGTGTTCATCTCTGCCGTCAGATCGTTGAAGAGATCGAGGATCTGCGCCTGGATGGTTACGTCGAGCGCGGTGGTCGGCTCGTCGGCAATCAGGAGCTTCGGCTTGGTGAGCAGCGCCATAGCGATGACGATGCGCTGGCGCATGCCGCCCGAAAGCTCGTGCGGATAGAGGCCGAAACGGCGGGTGGGATCAGGGATGCCGACACGCTTCAGCATGTCGAGCGCTTCGGTCGATGCCGCCTTGGCAGTGAAGCCGCGGTGGATTTCGAGTTGTTCCGTCAATTGCCGGGAAATACGAAGAGACGGATTGAGTGCCGTCATCGGATCCTGGAAGACCATGGCCATGTCCTTGCCGCGGACATGGTCGAGCTCGCGTGGTTTCAGTGACAGCACGTCCTTGCCTTCGAGCAGGGCCTGGCCTGTCGTCTTGCCGTTCTTGGCAAGCAGGCCCATGACGCCCAGGAAGGTCTGGCTCTTGCCCGAACCGGATTCGCCGACGATGGCGATGCGTTCGCCGCGACGGACCGTCAGGTTCATGTTGGAGACCGCTTTCACCTGACCCTCGGGTGTTTCGAAGGTGATCGAGTAATCCTTCAGTTCGAGAAGCGTATCCTGCTGTTTTTCTTTTTTGTTTTCCTGGGTCATCCTATCGATCCTTCGGGTCGAACGCGTCGCGCAGCCCGTCGCCAATGAAGAGCAGGCTGAGCAGCAGGGCCACGAGGAAGCTTGCCGGGAAAATCAGCAGCCAGGGCATGCTTTCCATGGCGTCGGTGCCTTCGGCAATCAGGGTGCCGAGCGAGGTCAGTGGTTCCTGAACGCCGAAGCCAAGATAGGACAGAAAGCTCTCGGTCGCGATGATTTCCGGCACGGTCAGTGCGGCGAAGATGACGACGGGGCCGACGAGGTTCGGGATGATGTGCTTGGTGATGATCTTGAAGGGCTTCTGACCCGAGGCGCGGGCGGCTTCCACGAATTCGCGGTGCTTGAGCGACAGGGTCTGGCCGCGCACGATGCGGGCCATGGTCAGCCATTCGAGCGCACCGATCGCTGCAAAGAGCAGGTAGACGTTGCGGCCGAAGATCACCATCAGCAGGATGACGAAGAGGATGTAGGGAAGCGCATACATGATGTCGACGAAGCGCATCATGATCGAGTCCAGCCTGCCGCCTATATAGCCTGAAATCGCACCATAGAGCACGCCGATGACGACGGAGACGAGGGTTGCCGTGAGTGCCACGGCAAGCGAAACGCGCGTGCCGTAAAGCACACGGGCCAGCAGGTCGCGGCCGTTCGGATCGGTGCCGAAATAATGGCCGCTTTCGAAGGATGGAGGCGCGCGGAAGGCGGCCCAATCCGGGTCTTCATAGTTGAAGGGGATGAAGCTTGGGCCAAGGAAGGCGGCCAGTATGAGCAGCACCAGCACACCGATGGAGATGACGGCTGCCTTGTTGCGCGAGAGGCGGCGCAGCGCATCTTTGGTCAGCGAGCGGCCTTCCGGAGACAGGCCTTCCGCTTCCAGCAGTTCGGCTGCAAGCAGCTCTCTTTTTGCGGGATTGAGGATCATCTGTTTCTCACTTTCGGGTCCAGCCAGGCATAGGCGATATCGACCAGAAGGTTCAGGAACACGATCAGCACCATGTAGAAGATGACCGTACCGAGAACCATGCCGTAATCGCGGTTCAGCGCTGCGTTGACGAAATAGCGGCCGATGCCGGGCAATCCGAAGATGCTTTCGACAACCAGCGAGCCGGTGAGAAGGTAGCTTGCCGCCGGACCCAGATAAGAGACAACGGGCATCATGGCGGGCTTCAGCGCGTGGCGCATGACCGTCAGGCGCGGGCCGATGCCCTTGGCCTTGGCGGTACGGATGAAGTTCTGGTTCATCACCTCGATCATCGAGCCGCGGGTGATGCGCGAGATGCGGCCGGCATGCGGCAACGCAAGAACCACGATCGGCAGGACGAGAAATTTGATCGAGCCGTCACCCCAGCCGCCGACTGGAAACCAGGCGAGGTGGATGCCGAAGATCAGCTGCATGATCGGCGCGATCAGGAAGTTCGGAAGAACGACGCCCACCAGAATGAGGGCACTCAGAATATAGTCCGGTGCCTTGTTCTGATAGAGCGCCCCAAGACAGCCGACAGCCACGCCGACAATGATCGCAATCAGGAAGGCAGCCGTACCGATGGTGAAGGTATAGGGCAGACCGATCATGATCTGCTGGGCGACGGTGAAGTCCTCGCTTGCAAAGGAGGGGCCGAGGTCGCCTTTCAGCAGGTCGCCGACATAGATCAGGTATTGCTGAACGAGCGGCTTATCCAGATTGTAATGGGCCGCAAGGTTTTTCAAGATCACCGGCGGCAATGGCCTTTCGCCATCGAAGGGGCCGCCGGGGGCAAGGCGCAAAACGAAAAAGCAAGCTGTGACGGCGATCCACAGAACAGGGATCGTCGACAGCAATCGACGGAGAGCGTATTTGATCATGGTCGTGGAGCGGCTCTTCCCGGAGTGACCGGGAAGAGCCTTTCATCCTTATTCCTTGATGGACAGCCAGCGCGTGCGGTGGATGTCCTGAACGTTGTCGACGAAGCCCTCGATCTTGGGCGAGACGACGTTCTTGGAGACGTAGTAGTAGATCGGGAGTGCGGCTGAATCGTCCAGCGCGAGCTGTTCGGCCTTCTTGAAGATCTCAGCGCGCTTCGTCAGATCGGTCTGAGCGTTGCCCTCCTTGATCAGCTTGTCATAGTCGGCATTCGACCAGCGGCCATAGTTCATCTGAACGCCTGTCACGAGCAGGTTCAGGAAGTTGTCCGGATCGTTGTAGTCGGCAAGCCAGCCGGCACGGCCGATTTGCACTTCACCGCGCTGCAGCTGGTCGTAGTGGACCTTCGTTTCCGCGTTGACGAGCTCGACATTGACGCCAAGCGGCTTCCACATGGAGGCGATCGCGACAGCGATACGCTTGTGGTTGTCGTTGGTGTTGTACTTGAGCTCGGTCGTCAGCGGATGATCCGGGCCGAAGCCGGCTTCCTTCAGCAGCTTCTTGGCTTCTTCGACCTTGTCCTTGTAGGGAAGATCCTTCCAGGAAACGTAGGCCGGATCGCCGTAATTGGCGGTACCCGGCGGAACCCAGGAGTAAGCCGGCAGTTCGCCGGTGCCGAGGATCTGCGGACCGATGACTTCGCGGTTGATCGCCATGGAGAGAGCCTGGCGGACGCGCTTGTCGCTGAAGGGCGGCTTGGTCGAGTTGATGACGTAGTAGTAGAGGCCGGAGAAGGGGGCGACGTGCGCCTGACCCGGAAGGTTCTTCTTCATCCACTCGTACTGGTCGGTCGGGAAGTCGGTGAGGATATCGAATTCGCCGGCGCGGTAGCGCTTCAGCGCGGCTTCCTGATCTTCGAGCACGAAGAACTTCGCGCCGTCGATCTTCAGATCCTTAGCGCCATACCACTGATCGTTCTTGACGGTCGTGACGTGCGAACCGGGGACCCACTCGACCGGCTTGTACGGACCGTTGGTGACGATGTTGCCGATCTTGACCCAGTCCTGACCCTTGGCTTCGACGACATGCTTCGGCAGCGGATAGGCCGTGTAGTGCATCAGGGCGTTGATGAAATAGGGGGTCGGGTTTTCAAGGGTGATCTCGAGTGTCTTGTCGTCGATCGCCTTGACGCCGAGTTCGTTCAGATCGGTGATCTCGCCCTTGTTGATCTTTTCTGCGTTCTTGATGGTGAATTGCAGATAGGCGTAGTCGGCTGCATTCTTCGGGTCGATGAGGCGCTGGAAGGCGAAGACGAAATCGCCGGCCGTTACCGGCTGGCCATCCGACCACTTGATGCCGTCACGCAGCTTGAAAGTGTAGACCTTGCCGTCAGGGGAAATGGTCCAGCTTTCGGCCTGGCCGGGAACCGGGTTGTCCTTGGCGTCTTCAGTGACGAGGCCTTCGAAGATGTCGCCGGCAATACGGTTTTCCCAGTCGCCGGAGAGTTTTTGCGGATCCAGCGAGGTGGGGTCGCCACCATTATGGATATTCAGCGTGGCCGCGTGGGCCGAAAATGCGAGCAATGAGCCAACCATTGCAGACGCGAGAAATTTTTTCGTGAAAAAGGACATACTGTGTCCACCTTTCTAGGCTTTTCGCCTTTTCTTTGGTCATTTGTTCCCGATTTGACCTGTTACGTGCAGGTCAACGGCACCTTAACGCAAAGGTTTGGCGTTGCAACCCCTAAACCGGTGGGTAGCATTCGGGTGTGGACAAGCTTATAAGCGTCTCCCTTTTGTCCGATCGCGACTGCCTGATCTTTGCTCGAAAATGAGCCATTGAACTGTTGTTTTTTGCTTCGCCGCCATTAGTCTTGCGGCGAAATGAAGCGGGAGAAGGCAGTTCATGGCGTTGCAGACGGGCGGGAATGCGGATTGGTGGCGCGGCGCTGTGATCTATCAGGTCTATCCGCGCTCGTTTCAGGATACGAACGGCGACGGGCTCGGCGATCTCAAGGGGATAACCCGGCGCCTCTCCCATATCGCAAGCCTTGGCGTCGATGCGATCTGGCTCTCGCCTTTCTTCAAATCGCCCATGGCCGACATGGGCTATGACGTCTCCGACTATTGCGACGTCGATCCGATCTTCGGCACGCTCGACGATTTCGATGCGATGATGGCAGAAGCCCACAGGCTCGGCATAAAGGTCATCATCGATCAGGTGATTTCCCATACGTCCGACCGGCATCCATGGTTCGTGGAAAGCCGCTCCAGCCGCACGAACGACAAGGCCGACTGGTATGTCTGGGCAGACCCGAAGCCCGACGGGACAGCGCCGAACAACTGGCTGTCGATCTTCGGCGGGCCGGGATGGGAATGGGATGGCGTGCGCCGGCAATATTACCAGCACAACTTCCTGACCTCGCAGCCGGACCTGAATTTTCACAGCAAGCCGGTTCAGGATGCGCTGCTGAAGACGGTGAAGTTCTGGCTCGACCGCGGCGTCGACGGTTTTCGGCTGGATACAGTAAATTATTACTTCTGTGACAAGCAACTCCGAGACAATCCGCCGCATGTGCCTGATCCGGATCAGGCTGGTCTCGATGCGCCCGACAGCAATCCCTATGGCATGCAGAACCACCTCTACGACAAGACGCAGCCGGAGAACCTCGAATTCCTCAGGCGGTTCCGGGCTCTGCTCGATCAGTACGAGGAGCGCACGACGGTCGGCGAAGTCGGCGACGGCGCGCGCTCGTTGAAGACCGTCGCCGCCTATACGACCGGCGGCGACAAGCTGCATATGTGTTACACTTTCGATCTGCTCGGTCCTGAATTCACCGCGGCCCATATCCGAGGCTGCGTCGAGACCTTCCAGCGCATGGTGAAAGATGGCTGGGTCTGCTGGGCCTTCTCCAATCACGACGTCAACCGCCACGTCAGCCGCTTCGCGCTGACGGAAGAGGAGCGGCCCATCATCGCCAAGCTGGCGATTTCGGTGCTGGCAGCGCTTCGCGGTTCGATCTGCCTCTATCAAGGCGAGGAGCTGGGGCTGCCGGAGGCGGAGCTTGCCTTCGAAGACCTGCGCGACCCCTACGGCATCCGCTTCTGGCCGGCCTTCAAGGGCCGTGACGGATGCCGCACGCCGATGCCATGGGAAGCCGGCAAGGCGCATGCCGGCTTCACCAGCGCCGAGAAGAGCTGGCTGCCGGTGCCCTATGAACAGGCGGCGCTTTCCGTAGACACCCAGGAAAACGATGACAGTTCCGTGCTTCACCATTACCGGCGTACGCTGGAATTCCGGAAGACCCATCCGGTACTGATCGACGGCAGCATGGAATTCGTTGGCAGCAATCAGGACTTGCTCGCCTTTGTGCGCGAGAAGGGAGACGAGAAGCTGCTCTTCGTCTTCAACCTGACACGTGAGGCCGCGGAGTTTCAGCTTCCTGCCGGCATGGCGCTGGGCGCTCCATTGCCCATGCCCGGGTTCAAAGCTGCTGCCGGTGCCAAGACAGTGCAGCTCGACGCGCTTGACGCTTTCTGCGCTCGGATCAGCTGATCAGCGCGAAGCGATCGACGTCTACCATCCCCTTGTCCGAGATCTTCAGATGCGGGATCACGGGCAGGGGCAGGAAGGCAACTTGCAGGAAGGGTTCCTCCAGGGTCGTGCCCAGCGCATAGGCGGCCTTGCGCAGATGATGCAGCGTGTCGCGCACCGTCTCATAGGGTTCCAGGCTCATCAGGCCGGCGACGGGAAGCGCGATCTCGCCTGTGACCTTACCGTCTTCGACGACGACGAAGCCGCCCTTGATCTCGCCGAGACGATTGGCCGCAAGCGCCATGTCGTCCTCGTTGACACCGACAACGCAAATATTGTGGCTGTCATGGCCGACCGTCGAGGCGATGGCGCCTTTCTTCAATCCAAAACCCTGGACGAAGCCGTTGGCGTGATTGCCGTTCTTGCCGTGACGCTCGATGACGGCGACCTTGATGATGTCGTTGCCGAGATCAACGGTCGTCTGGTTGCCTCTGGCCGGCAGACGGTAGCGGCGATGCTCGGTGATGATCTTGCCGGGCATGACGCCGATGACGGGTGTTTCGCCTTCCGAAACAGGCACGCCGAAATGGGCCGCATTGACGGGGCGCGCTTTGACGCTGTCGAGGCCGACGGGCGAGACTGGCTTGCGGGAGGCAAAGAGCGCGTTAGTGACATGGCGGCCGGCCGAGAAGACCATGTCGGCCCGGCAATTCTCCAGGCTGTCGATAACCACGAGATCGGCCCGCCAGCCGGGCGCGACGAGGCCGCGGTCGCGCAGGCCGAAGGCGCGGGCAGCCGAGATCGAGGCGGCGCGGTAGACAGCCAGCGGTTCGACCCCATGGGCGATAGCCGTACGGATCATGTAGTCGAGATGACCCTGTTCGGCGATATCGAGCGGATTGCGGTCATCGGTGCAGAGCGCAAGATACGGCGAGAGGCGCTCGGTGATGATGGGCATCAGCGCATGAAGATCCTTGGAGACGGAACCCTCGCGCACGAGGATATGCATGCCCTTGCGGATTTTCTCCAGTGCTTCGGTGGCACTCGTGCATTCATGCTCGGTGCGGATGCCGGTGGAGAGATAACCGTTCAGATCATTGCCTGAGAGCAGTGGCGCATGGCCGTCGATATGCCCACCCTGGAAAGCATCGAGCTTCGCCATGCAGACGGGATCCTTGTGGATCACGCCCGGGAAATTCATGAATTCGGCAAGGCCGATGACCTTGGGATGGCCGCGATAGGGCAGGAGGCCTTCGACCGGCAGGTCGGCGCCTGAAGTTTCGAGATGTGTGGCCGGCACGCAGGAGGAAAGCTGGACGCGGATATCCATGATCGTTTCCAGTGCCGAAGCGAGGAAGAATTCGATGCCCTCCTTGCCCAGCACATTGGCGATCTCATGGGGGTCGCAGATCACTGTCGTCACGCCGTAAGGCAGGACGCAGCGGTCGAATTCGTGCGGCGTGACGAGCGAGGATTCGATATGCAGATGCGTATCGATGAAGCCGGGAACGACGATCTTGCCGGAAATATCGATCTCGGTTTCGCCGCTATAGCTGCCGCAGGTGCCGACGATGCGGTCGCCGCAGATTGCGATATCAGACTGGACGAGTTCACCCGTCACGAGGTCGAAGAAGTGTCCGCCTTTCAGGACGATATCGGCAGGCACGCGACCCACACCCTGATCGATGAGACGTTCGAGCTTGGCGGTCATATCTATCCTCGCAATGCAATCGATTCCGCGAGTTATAGCGCATCTGTTCGTGGATTCGATGCCCGCAAACAAAACCGGGCGCCATTGGCGCCCGGTCGCATGTTCCATTCGCTCCGATTATTCGGCAGCGACGATCTTGCCGCCTTCCCACTTGTAGAGCGAGAAGCTCTGCGAGGTGAGATCGCCCGTATCGCCGTAGGTGAGCTTGCCGATGACGGTCGGGATCTGCTCGCCGCCCTTCAGGGCTGCTGCAACGGCTTCCGCATCCTCGGCGCTGCCGGCCTTCTCGATGCCGGCCTTCAGAACTTCAACGGCCGCATAGGCGTTGAGCGTGAAGGCTTCAGCCGGGATCTTCTTGGCGGCGAGCGCATCGGCTGCAGCCTTGGAGTCAGGGTTCTTGGTGGCGTCGGAGGCGTTGGTGAACAGCGTGCCGGCTGCCGCATCCGTGCCGATCGTCCAGAATTCGGTGTTGGAGAGGCCGTCGCCACCGATGATCTGGGCATTGACCGAGAGATCATGCAGCTGGCGAGCGAGCAGGCCGCCTTCCGGGTGATAACCGCCGAAATAGATGAGATCGACATTCTCAGCCTTGATGCGGGTGGTGAGCGCAGAGAAGTCCTTGTCGCCGGGCGTGATGGAGTCGTTGATGACTTCGGTGATGCCGCCGGCGTTCAGCGTTGCCTTGAAAGCGTCGGCGAGACCTTTACCGTAAGCGCCCTTGTCGTTGATGATGGCGACGCGCTTGTCCTTGAAGTGTTCGAGAACGTATTTGGCGGCGACTTCGGCCTGCTGGTCGTCCCGGCCGCAGGTGCGCAGAACATTGGTCAGGCCGCGCTTGGTGAGGTCAGGTGCCGTGGCGGTCGGAGTGACCATCAGCACGCCGTTTTCGGCCAGAACGTCGGAAACCGGGATGGCAACGCCTGACGTGACCGGGCCGACGACGAAGCGGATGCCTTCGCCGACAACCTTGTTCGCGGCAGAAACGCCCTGCTTCGGTTCGCCGGCGTCGTCAGCGAGTTCGAGCACGACCTTCTCGCCGAGAATGCCGCCGCTCTTGTTGATTTCATCGACGGCGGTCTGCGCGCCGTTCTTTACCTGGTCGCCATAGGCTGCCACCGGACCGGTCAGCGGCGCGATGAGGCCGATGACGATATCTGCATGCGCGAGCGGCGCAAATGCCAGCGAGGCGACGAGCGTCGCCGTCAGAGTCTTCAGGGTCATGTTCTCTCTCCTTGGGTAGGGTCTCTTCGACCACCGGTTGCTTGCCGCGAAAGCCGTTTCTTTTGTCAGCGATCCTTTTGGGAGCGTGCGAAGGACGAGGAAAAGCTGCGCGATCAATGAGCCTCGCGGCCATATTTGGCTCGCGCGGCGCATGCAGATTTCTAGGAATTTTGGTGAGATTCCGCAAGATCATAACAAGATCGGGCTCGTTTTCGCCAAATCCGGAAAGATTGCGCCCGATTTTTTGATTTTTCAGTCCATTTCCCGCAATTTTCGGTCTGTCCTGCCCAAGCTATTCCGCACGTCCCAGCGCCCGCGTCAGGGCAATTTCGGTCTGCAACTGTCAGGGCCAGGTTTTTCCGATCGCATGCGTTCAGTCGTGCGTGACTTGTAACCTCCGCAGAAAGTTGAGACGAAGCTTCCTCGACAGAGCATATCGACGGCCGCAGATAAACAGATATGTGGCAATGGGGCCGCTGATCACTGTTCTGGTTTTGCTGTTTTAGCAAGTTAACAATTGATTCTAAGAATCCCAGTATAACTATCATTCCCTAGTATATTGTTGCGGTGCAATAAAATATTCGATTTGTCGATATAGGCATATAGCGGGAACAGATATCTGGATGCTCAAGCGTATTGAAGCCAGGCAGGTGCGGACCGGAATGTTTATCGAGATGGTCGAGGGTATTTGGCGCGATCCTCTTCTATCTCGGCGGCGGTTCTTACTGCGGCGCGAGAGCGATACGCTGAAGCTTAACGAGTGCGCGGATGCAGGTGTCGTGATCAACACCACCAAGGGCCTCGATGTCAGGAACACCTCACGTAAGATCGAGATCGACATCAGGGCGGCGCGCGAGACCATTCAGAAATCCGTAGAAGTGCTCGAAAATATCTTCGGTCGGCTGCAGGGCGGAGATACGATCACCGTCGACCAGGTCGAGCCGGTGATTTCCTCCGTTTCCAAATCGATGGATGACTACCCCGCCGTCTTCATCAGCGTTACCCGGCTGAAGTCCAAGGACGAGGTGACCTTTCTGCATTCCCTCTCGGTCAGTGCCTTGATGATCCTTTTCAGCCGCCATCTCGGACTGGATGAGGAAGTGGTGCAGACGCTCGGCACGGCGGGGCTGCTGCACGACGTCGGCAAGCTCGAAATTCCGCTCGAAGTGCTCAACAAGGAAGGGCGCCTGAACGAAGACGAGATCCAGTTGATCCGGGATCATCCGGAAAAAGGGCATGCAATCCTGTCGCGTCAGGAGGGCATGTCGGAAATCGTTCTCGACGTCTGCCTCAACCATCATGAACGGATCGACGGCAAGGGTTATCCGCGCAAGCTTTCCCACGGCGAGATCAGCCTTCACGCACGTCTTGCCGCGATTTGCGATGTCTATGACGCCGTTACTTCGGTGCGCCCTTACAAGGCTCCGTGGAG
Organism: Rhizobium viscosum; assembly: GCF_014873945.1. NCBI lineage: Bacteria > Pseudomonadati > Pseudomonadota > Alphaproteobacteria > Hyphomicrobiales > Rhizobiaceae > Rhizobium > Rhizobium viscosum. The sequence goes on from NZ_JADBEC010000001.1 coordinate 3,147,188, forward strand.
CGCGAAGGAGGCGCTGAGCTGGATGCTGGCCAATGAAGGGCATTTCGACCGCCGGCTCGTCAAAAAATTCGCCCTCTGCCTGTCGGTCGCCTCTGTTTCCTGAGCGTATCCGTTTTCATCACGTAAGGCCTGTTGGGATCTGATCCGCCGCAGGCCGAATGTCTTCGTGATCCGCGGTCTCGAAAGCGTGCAGGATGAAGAAGCCGCTCTATTGATAAGCGAGCGCTTTTCCCAGGAAATCCGTGATCATGCTGGAAACCTGACGGTGAATCGTTCCGCGATCTGCGCCAACGCCATCCCGGCAGACGATGCTCTCGCCGGGCGCTTCCTTCTCGATCAGTTCGGCGGCGCCTGGTTTGCAGGGCTGCATGAAACTGAAATGCAATGATCCGGGTATAAGGCTGTAGGTGGTGGTCGCTGACGGCAGATAGCGGGCAAGGTAACCGGAATCCTTGTTGGTGGCTGCTATCTCCGCCTCGGTTGCCGTTTCCGCATCGACGTCGGCCGCAGCACCGAGCACCATTAGGGGGATATGGATTGCCGCAAGGCTCTCCGGTGTCAGCCCGCGGCCAGGTCCGAGATCGAGTGTCACGACGGCACGAATTCTTGCATCACCGAGATCGGCGGCCATCGCTGCATTTGAGGCCGCATCGCGCCCGATGCCGAGCGCCTCGAATATTTTGCAATAGATCGGGCTGAATTCAGCCATGCAATTCCTCGTCACCTTGGCCGCGTCGAAGCGGCCGCCCGCCAGTTCGACCACCGTCCAGCCGCCGAGCGAATGGCCGATGGCGGCAATCCGATCGGATGCCACGCCGCCCGTCAGATCAGGATTGTCGAGCAGAGCATCGATCACGCGGCTGAGGTCGCCGGGGCGCTTCCACAGTTCTACGGCGTCGGGCTTCCGCATATCGAATGTCGTCGTACCGGGATGATCGGGCGCGGCAACGACATAGCCTGCGTCAACGAGATCGGCGGCAAGCCAGGCGAGGTTACGCCAGCTGCCGCCATAACCATGGGAGAGGACGACCAGCGGATGCGGGCCGGCTGTAGGCTCGGCGTCCTTGATTACAGGTTGGCCGATGAAGGCCGGTGTTTCGCCGAGAAGGACCGGTGTGGCGTCAGACGTTGTCGGATACCAGATGCTGACATGCATCGGGTGATCGGCGGTTATGCCGGGCAGGGTGGTTTCGCGGAAACCGGTTCCGGCATGTGCTGCTGATACCATCAGGAGGAGCAGAGGGAGGATAAAGGCAAGCCTTGGCATGGGATCTCCATTGGGTTGATTTGCCCTGTCTGGAGGAAATCCCTGAGGCTGGAGACCGATAACGCGATCGAGGTCGCCGATATCAAAAGAAAGGGCGAGACCGGAGCCTCGCCCTTGAATTCACTTGGGACGATTGAGCTCAGATGTTGTTCTGCAGGATCGTACGCAGCTTGCCAAAGAGTTCGTCGATGTGCTTCTTCTCGATGATCAGCGGCGGAGAGAGCGCGATGATGTCGCCTGTCGTACGGATCAGCAGGCCGCTTTCGTAAGCCTTGAGGAAGGCCGTGAAGGCGCGTTTGGTCGGCTCGCCGGCGATCGGGTCGAGTTCGATCGCGCCGATGAGACCCGTGTTTCTGATGTCGATGACATTGGGGCAATCCTTGAGCGAATGCAGCGCATCGGCCCAGTAGTCCGAGAGTTCGGCTGCGCGGGTCAGCAGGCCTTCTTCCTTGTAGGTGTCGAGCGTTGCAAGTGCTGCGGCCGAGGCGATCGGGTTACCGGAATAGGTATAGCCGTGGAAGAACTCGATCATGTGCTCGGGGCCGTTCATGAAGGCATCATGGATTTCCGAGGTCACAAAGACGGCGCCCATCGGGATGACGCCATTGGTCAGGCCTTTGGCGGTGGTGATGATATCGGGCTTCACGTCGTAATACTGGGCGGCGAAGGGAGCGCCGAGGCGGCCGAAGCCGGTGATGACTTCATCGAAGATCAGCAGGATGCCGTGCTTGGTGCAGATCTCGCGCAGTTTCTGCAGATAGCCCTTCGGCGGAATGAGAACGCCGGTCGAACCCGCAACCGGTTCGACGATGACGGCGGCGACCGTGGAGGCATCATGGAGGGTGACGATACGCTCGAGTTCGGTGGCGAGATCGCCGCCAATTTCGGGCTCGCCGCGGGTGAAGTTGTTTTTGCCGGGCAAGTGGGTGTGCGGCATGTGGTCGACGCCGGTCAAAAGCGTGCCGAACATCTTGCGATTGGTGACGATGCCGCCGACAGAAATGCCGCCGAAGTTGACGCCGTGATAGCCGCGCTCGCGGCCGATCAGGCGGAAGCGTGAGCCGTTGCCTTTCACGCGGTGATAGGCGAGCGCCACCTTGAGCGCCGTTTCCACCGATTCAGAACCGGAATTGGTGTAGAGGACGTGATCCAAGCCCTCGGGGGCGATATCGACCAGGCGGTTGGCGAGTTCAAAGGCCTTGGGGTGCCCGAGCTGGAAGGCCGGGGCGTAATCGAGTTCGCCTGCCTGCTCGCGGATCGCTTCGGTAATCTTCGGGCGGCAGTGGCCGGCATTCACGCACCAGAGACCAGCCGTACCGTCCAAAACCTGACGCCCGTCATGGGTCTGGTAGTACATATCCTTGGCGCTCACGAAGAGGCGCGGTTCCTTCTTGAACTGACGGTTCGCGGTAAAGGGCATCCAAAAGGCACGAAGGTCGTTTGGCGTTGCATTCAGGCGATTGGACATGCTGTTCTCCTGGCCGTTGGGGAGGCCGTTCCCGTTCAAGGCTTGGCGCCGTTTATTTTTACTGCCCGGTCAAATTATCAGCGCCCGGCAAGGCGTCAAGCCGAAGAAGCGCTGCCAACTGCCGTTCCCGAGACGCTTGGAGCGTCATTAATCCTTCGCCGGGCATTGTTACAAAAATCGATGGCCGCAATGGCCGAGGGCATTTCATTCATTTCCTTGAAATTCAACCGTTTTTACCGGAGGTAGTCATGACGGACCGCCAGAAAACCAGGCCGCGCCCCAATCCGCGGCGTGCATTTGCGCCGAGCTACGGCACCATTCTCCAAGAAGGCGTTCGTCGCCGTACTGTTCTCAAGGGCTTCATCGCAGCCATGGGGGCAGCCGTTTTTGCGCCGGCGCTCGAAGCAACGAAGGCAGAAGCTGCCGAGTCGACCCTTACTTTCCCCGAGCTGAAGCGCGTGCGCGATACCGCCGATCATTGGCCTGATGGATATGAGCGCCAGATCCTCATTCGCTGGGGTGATGCACTCTTTGCCGACAGCCCGGAATTCGACGTGGCCAAGCTCAACGGCAAAGCCGCCGAGCGCCAGTTCGGTTACAATAACGACTTCACGCAGTTCCTGCCGTTGCCCTGGGGCGAGAAGAGCTCGGACCACGGCCTGATGGTCGTCAGCCACGAATATGCGACGCCCTTCCTGATGTTCCCGGGCCTGACGGTGGACAATTATCGCGAGAAGCTGACCGAGGACCAGATCCGTGCGGTCATGGCCGCTGTCGGCGTTTCGGTTTTCGAGGTGCGCAAGGACGGCAATCAGTGGCAGGTGGTCAAGAACGGTAAGTATAACCGCCGCATCCACATGAGCACGGAAATCGGTATTTCCGGCCCCGCCGCCGGCGACGACCGCCTTAAGACCAAGGCCGATCCAACCGGCACGGTCGTCTTCGGCACGATCTCGAACTGCAATGGCGGCATCACGCCCTGGGGCACGATGCTGTCAGGTGAAGAAGGCGCAATGGACGTATTCGCCGGCGACTATAAAAAGCTGCCGAACCAGGAACTGGTCGAGCGCCAGGGCTGGGACGAGGATGAGAACGATATCTATTCCGTCAGCCGCGTCGAGCCGCGCTTCAAGTTCGAGGAAGAGCCGAACGAATGGATGCGTTTCGACTGGGTGGTCGAGATCGATCCCTTCGATCCAACGGCAAAGCCGGTCAAGCGTACGTCGCTCGGCCGTATGACGCACGAAGGCGCACAATGTTGTGTGGCGCCAGATGGCCGCGTCGTGGTCTTCATGGGCGATGACGACGATTTCGAATATATCTACCGCTTTGTCACACGCGATCCTTGGAATCCTGGCGATCGCGCCGCCAACAAGGACCTGCTCGACCATGGCACGCTGTCGGTCGCCAAGTTCGAAAGCGACGGAACGATGCGCTGGATCCCGCTCGTGGCCGGCGAAGGCCCGCTGACGGCTGAAGCCGGCTTCAAGACGCAGGCCGATGTGGTTCTCGCCACACGCGCTGCCGCGGATCTCGTTGGCGCTACGCCGATGGACGGGCCGGAAGGCTTCATCCCGCATCTCGGCACCGGCAAGCTCTATGTCGCCATGACCGAGAATGAGGATCGCCTGCCGAAAGGCCAGGGTGACGACGAGAAGGAACAGGTCAACGTCGCCAATCCGCGTGGCCCCAATCCGCACGGGCATCTGCTGGAACTCGTGACCCCCGGCGGTCCGGACAAGCCCGATTATGCAGCCGAGAGCTTCAAATGGGATGTCTTCGTCCTTTGCGGGAATCCGGCAAAGCCCGAAGACCAGGCGATGTTCCACCCGGCGACCACCTCGGCCGGCTGGTTCACCGACCCTGATAACCTTGCCGTCGATCCGGCAGGCCGTCTTTGGGTGACGACTGATGGTCCGCCGCCGGAAGGCATCGCCGATTCCGTCTATGTGATGGATACGGAAGGTCCAGGCCGCGCGTTGCCGAAGCTCATCTATATCGCGCCCGTCGGTTCGGAGACCTGCTCTCCGACCTTTACCTCCGATGGTTCCAGCGTCTTTCTCTCGGTCCAGCATCCGGGCGAATTGCGCATGGCCGATAACGAGGATGCGACTTCGATGGAAGATGCCGGCACCAGTTGGCCGGACTTCAAGCCGGGCGTACCGGCCCGCCCGTCGCTCGTCGTGCTGACACGCAGCAAGAATGGCGTGGTGGGCAGCTAAGTCCGCGTTCTCCAAGCAACAAAGCCGGCAATTCTTGCGAATTGCCGGCCTCTAAGGCTTCACGTGCTGAAAATAGCGTAAGCAGCGTCCGCGGGAACATCTCCTTGGAACGTTGCTCAGACTGACATCATGTCAGCGCTAACATCAGGCTGCAGACCTGCTCCGGTTCTGGGCCACGTAGATATCCTCGAGTGTCGCAAGGATCTTCATGACCGGTTCGGAGTTGCTGGAATAGTAGATCGTCTGTGCATCACGACGGGTCTTGACCAGCTTCTGAGCGCGCAATTTCGACAGATGCTGGGAGAGGGCCGACTGGCTCAGTCCGACCTGGGTGGCGAGAACGCCGACAGGCACTTCTCCCTTTACCAGGCTGGTGAGGATCAGCAAACGCTTGGGGTTGGCCATGGCCGATAATAAAGCTGCCGCCACATTGGTGTGCTCGGCCAAATCAGAGGTTTCCATATTTTTTCTTCCTAATGCGAAACGTACATCATCCGTACAGGCACAGGCCGTCAGACGGTTCTTTGACTGACGGCGAAAACTAGCAATTGGGTTTGAAGATTGTATATACCTAAATTTAAGGTATCAGGTATGCTATTTTAGATATGTTTGAACAAATGTGATCCAAATCCTCCGCGGGTATGTCGAACTCGCAACGCAACAATAAGTCACCTGAAATCATATCAAATCCTGCCAAATCGACCCCACTTATGCGCCAGGGACCAGCTTCAGGGGCCTTTAGCCTCGATGTCAGCGCTGACATTAGATCCGGATGGCGCGCTACTAAATCTTGCACTGCGGCGTCAGCTTTTTCAGCGATGTCATCATTTGCCCCGGAGTGAATCACGAGATCACTGCCGTCCAAAATGTAAGCACGGCCGAATCCGCCATTGAGGCTCGCCGATTGCGGGATGAGGCGGAAGAAACGGAAATCCGGAAAATCGATATAGAGATTCGCCTTTGGGTGACGGCTGAGGAAACGGGTGCGGATGCGCGCGTGAAGGGGTGTATTCCGCTCTACCTGTTCCGCACGGCATTGGGTGGTCAGTCGCGCATGGGCAAGCGGATCCCCCTTGCCGGGCTCACCGGTCAGCAGCGAGGCTCTGGCATCGGCGGCGAGTGCTTTCGTGTGGGTCGAGAGCGCGGAAACGAGAATGACCGGAACGCCGTCTATGTCGGTGCCGAGAAGAACCCGGCTTGCGAAGGGAAAGCCGGTTTCAGGATCTAGGACGGCGAGGGCCGCATAGCGGGCGGAGCGCAAGAGGGTGCGCGCAAGCTTGCGGGCCTCGTCGTCGGTTTCGCGAAGCGTAGAGGATGGCTCTTTCATATCCGCTTTGTCGCAAAGCGGAGTGAGAGGATCAAGTCTATTCCTTCCGCCTGTGCCGTGTGAGGCCGGTGACGACATCCTGTGCCGAGATCGTGCCAACGATCTGGCCGTTGTCCACCACGCCGATACTGCCCGGCTGCCGGGAGAGGGCATCGAGGACATCGACAAGCGGCGTCGTGGGGCGCGCGGTAGCGCTGACCGACATGCCGATTGCCGCATCGCCAAGTCCGGGCTGCATGACGTCGGAGGCCATCAGCATGTTGATCGGGTTCATGTTCTGCACGAAATCGGCGACATATTGATCGGCCGGGTTCTTGACGATCTCCTGCGGCGTTCCGCACTGGATGATGCGTCCGCCCTCCATGATCGCGATGCGATTGCCGATGCGGAAGGCCTCGTCGAGATCGTGGCTGACGAAGAGGATGGTCTTCTTCAGCCGCCGCTGAAATTCCAGCAACTCGTCCTGCAATCGCGTGCGGATCAGCGGATCGAGAGCGGAGAACGGCTCGTCCATCAGCAGGATCGGAGCGCCGGTGGCGAATGCGCGGGCAAGACCGACGCGCTGCTGCATGCCGCCGGAGAGTTCATTGACCTTACGGTCCGCCCATTTCGTCAGGTTGACGAGTTCGAGCTGCTCGCCGACCCGGCTCTTGCGCTCGGCTTCCCGCACACCCGAGAGTTCGAGGCCGAAACCGACATTCTCCGCAACGGTGCGCCAGGGAAGAAGGGCGAACTGCTGGAATACCATGGAGACCGTATGCGTGCGCAGGTCGCGCAGCGCCTTGGCGTTGCATTTGTAGGGGTTTACCGGCCCCGTTACCGTCGAAACGGCGACCTCGCCGCGCACGACGGGCGCAAGCCCGTTGACAGCGCGCAGGAGCGTCGATTTGCCGGAGCCTGAAAGGCCCATCAGCACGAGGATTTCGCCTTCCTCGATGGTCAGCGAGGCATTGGCGACGCCAAGAACGAGACCCGTCTCAGCGCCGATCTCGTCGCGCGAGCGACCCTGGTCGACCATGGCGAGCCCAATCTCCGGTCTGTCGCCGAAGATGATGTTGACGTCTCTGAAACTGACCGCGGTCATGCGCCGTCTCCTTCACCTGCAGTGCGGAACATGCGGTCGAGAATGATTGCCAGGATGACGATACAGAAACCGGCTTCAAAACCCTTGGCGATGTTGACGGTATTCAAGGCACGTACGACCGGCACGCCGAGACCGGGAGCGCCAACGAGGGCAGCGATGACGACCATTGAGAGGGAGAGCATGATGGTCTGCGTCAGGCCGGCCATGATCTGCGGCGTTGCGAAGGGCAGTTCCACCTTGCGCAGGACCTGGATCGGCGTCGCACCGAAGGCGACGGCGGCTTCGACGAGGGAGGGGGGTGTCGAGATGATGCCGAGGCGGGTGAGACGAATGGGGGCGGGGATAGCGAAGATGACGGTTGCGATCAGGCCCGGCACCATGCCGAGGCCGAAAAGGATAAGGGCTGGAATGAGATAAACGAAGGTCGGAATGGTCTGCATGAGGTCCAGAACGGGCCGCATCGCGGCATAGATCCAGGCGCGGCGGGCAGCCGCAATGCCGAGCGGAATGCCGATCACCATGCTGACGAAAGTTGCGGCGAGCACGAGCGCCAGCGTTTCCGTCGTCTCTTTCCAGTAGCCCTGGTTCATGATGAGCAGCAGCCCAAGACAGGTGAAGACCGCCACTGTAATCGACCGGCGCAGCCACCAGGCGAGGAGGCTGATGGCAAGGACGGCAATCAGCGGATTGGGCGTCTGCAGCACGAAAAGCAGGGCATTAATGACGTGCGACAACAGGGCGGAGAGTTGGTTGAAAAACCATTCGCCGTTCGTCGTCAGCCAGTCAACGAAGGTCTTGGCCCAGGGGCCAATGGGAATTTTAGCGTCGGTGATCCAATTCACGAGGCGCGCCTGTCTTTTGAGAACAAAGATCGGGATGAAAACGAAAACGGGGCGGCAGATCCGCCCCGTTCATTTCATCAGAGGCCGAGGCCGGATTTGACGGCTGCAAGACCATCGCCGCTGCCGTCGCGCGTCTTGACGCCGGCAAGCCAGGGCTCGACCGTGGACGGATTGGCCTTCAGCCAATCGCCTGCTGCCTTTTCCGGATCTTCGCCGTCATTCAGGATCTTGTTCATGATCTCGTTCTCCATCTTCAGGGAGAACTTGAGGTTCTTGACCAGCGTCCCGACGTTCGGGCACTCGCTGAGATAGCCGGCACGCACGTTGGTATAGACTTCGGCGCCGCCGAAATTCGGTCCGAACGTGTCGTCGCCACCCGACAGATAGGTCATCTTGAAGTTGGTGTTCATCGGATGCGGTTCCCAGCCGAGGAAGACGATCGGCTTGCCTTCCTTCTCGGCGCGGGCGACCTGTGCCAGCATGCCCTGCTCGGAGGATTCGACCAGTTCCATCTCCTTCATGCCGAAGGTGTTCTTGTCGATCATGTCGATGACGTGGCGGTTGCCGTCATTGCCGGGCTCGATGCCGTAGATCTTGCCATCGAGATCGCCCTTGTGAGCGGCGATATCCTTGAAGTCCTTGATGCCGAGTTCAGCACCCTTGGCATTTGTCGCCAGCGTGTACTTGGCGCCGACGAGGTTCGGCCCGTAGGACTCGACCGACTTGTCGTCGAGGTAGGGCTGGATATCCGCCTTCTGGGACTGCATCCAGTTGCCGAGGAAGACGTCGATGTCCTTGTTCTTCATTGAGGTATAGGTGACCGGCAAGGAGAGAACCTTGATGTCGGTCTCATAGCCGAGCTTCTTGAGGAGCAGGGAGGCGGTTGCCGTAGTCGACGTGACGTCCGTCCAGCCGATGTCCGAAAGATGGACGGTGGAGCAGCTTTCAGGGTCTGCGGAGAAGGCGGCGGTCGCAACGGAGAGAGCTGCGACTGCAGTTGCGGTAATGAGTTTGAATGCGCTTGTTGTTTTCATTTTAGACTCCCAGTCTTACGTTCCCAAGCCAACCATCAATAGACCAGTTTTACAAGCGATCTCGGCGCGTTTGCGGCGTTCCGGACTATGTGATTGCGACGTGCCGCATTTTGGGAAAGCCTGAATTGTAAGGCTTTTGACGGTTTCGATGCCTGGATTTCCTGTGACTATCGATTTGTCGGGGCTTTTCTTTGCGTTCTCCAGCTTTCAAGAAGCCAGATAAGGAGAATTCGATGGCAAAACTCTATTTCAACTACTCGACGATGAATGCCGGCAAGTCGACCATGCTGCTGCAGGCCTCCTACAATTACCAGGAGCGCGGCATGCGCACGGTTCTCTTGATCGCGGCCTTCGACGATCGGGTGGGGCGCGGCATCATCGGTTCACGTATCGGGCTCGAAGCGGAGGCCATCCCCTTCGAAAGCGACAGTGATCTCTATGCGCTGGTCCGGAAACTCAGCAGTGAAGGACAGGCGATCTCCTGCGTGTTCGTCGACGAAGCGCATTTCATGACGCCAGATCATATCTGGCAGCTTGCTCGCGTAGTCGACAGGCTCGGCATCCCCGTGATGGTCTACGGCCTGAGAACGGATTTCCAGGGCAAGCTCTTCCCGGCCTCGCAGGAACTGCTGGCGATTGCCGACGAGATGCGGGAAGTGCGGACCATCTGCCATTGCGGGCGCAAGGCCACCATGGTCGTGCGGCTCGATGCCGAGGGCAAGGTACTGCACGAAGGCGCGCAGATCGATGTCGGCGGGAACGAGAAATATGTTTCGTTGTGTCGCCGTCATTGGGATGATGCAATGAATGGCGAATGGATTGCCGAGCCGGTCTAAACGGATCGACCCCTGTTTTCTTTGGTGCAGCAACTGAATAATCTGGAAGACGGAGATTCCTGGGAGTGCCCGGTGCGCAAAAGCCCGCCTTTCGATAGCCAGTATGATGCCGCCCGTGACCTTGCCGAGGCCATGGCCGGCGAGGCCGATTATTGTGCCGCCTGCATCACAAGTTTCGATGGTGACGAGTCGCGCTCATCCGACGAGATTTTCCTGGAGCAGAATCCGCGCTTCCAGGCCTTCTTGAACGACAGTGCCACGCTCGATGTGCTGCTTGCGGAACTCGTCTTCTCCCTCGACCGGCTGACATCAAAGGTTTCGGCCGATCTCGACAGTTTTCGCGGGCTGACGCGGCGCGAAAAGATGGCCGGGTGGTTCTCCCGACAGCGCATGTGGCGCATGCATAGCGCGCGGGTGCGTGAGGCGCCGGTCGTGGAACAACTACTCGATCTCTTGACGAAATCCGATCTTCTGGCGACGCTGCTTAAAGGCCAGAGGCGGTCTCTTGTCGAGCGTCACAAGAGCGCCGAATTGAGCCTCATCGGCATTGTCGAGCACCGGCGGCGGCTTGTCGACGAGATCGACATTGCACGGATGCGGATGAAGGAGCTCAACGCCAAGGCCCTGAACACGCAGGGGCGCATTGGCGTCTATGGCAACAAGGCGCACTGGGAGCAGATGGAGGCGGAGCGCCTGGCGTTGAAGGCGGAGGCCGAGCGCATTTCCGTCGAGGAACATGCGATGCGCGACGAGAGCCAGCGGCGCGAACGCTTCATCAGCATGTTCCAGGCCTTCGTCGACAGGCTGAACGGGCGCATTTCCGGCTGCAACGTGCTTATCCGCAAGCTTTCGGTCGATACCGAGGAGCGGCTCATCATTTATCAGGCGCAGGTCGATACCGACCGTCCAGGCATGAAGGTGAGGATCAAACCGGAGCTTTTCCCTGAGATCGCCGCATCTATCGCGCTTTTCGAAAAGGGCATGCTGGTGCCCCAGGATCTGGTCCAGCGGAAGAGCCGTGCAGACCAGGAATTTGCCCGGAAATTTCCTGCTTATGCCGAGGAGCCCTCGGAGGCGCCACTGATCGATGTGGTGCGAAAATCTCCCATGTTCGGGCTCGGATTCCTCCGTTCGCTGCGCTCCTGACGGGGCGGCGAGGGAAGGTGCATCCGATCTATCGTGTCTGGCTCGCGCACCGTTTGTCCGAAATATCCTTGTCTGTTGTTGTACTTGGGCGATTGAGCGCATATGTGGAGGGAAAGGATATCCCTGTTTTCGCCGCCTGACAGGAGACGACGATGTTTGACCGGATTGCCGGTTTTTTCAGACTGATCGGCCAGACGATCAGCCGCTGGGTTCGCCTTTTTGCCGCATGGGCCATCTGGCCATTCATGGCCGCGCACGGATGGTATGCGCGCCGGACCTGGGTGATCCGGCTGCCGATCATCGCGTTTCTGGCACTGCTCGTCGTGCTCTATGGCTATTTCATCTGGCAGACGCAGGTCTGGTCGAATTTCAACACTGCTTTCGTCGATCAGTATCGCCTCTCGGATCGCAAGGTGCCGGCAGGGCAGGAAATTCCGGCGACCGACGGGACTGCTGCAAAGACCTGCCAGCGCTCGGCGATCGTCGATGTCGCGGCCGATCTGACGGATTTCAACGTCAACCAAAATGCCTGGATATCGTCGATGCTGCTCTACAAGATGGGCTTCTTCGGCATCGATTGGGATCACACGCCCTTCCTTGACAACAAGGCATCGTTCCAGCGCGGTATCAATCAGGCCGTCCGCCGCACTTCCGTGGAGCTTGTGGATACGCTGGGGCGCGTGCGCGGCACGTCAGGTATCAACAACGACCTGCAAAGCGCGCGCGGCAATCTGCAGTTCGATGAATTTAGCTGGTATTTCGGCCTCCGTCCTTTTGGACCGAAGACGCCGACGCCGGCCTATTATCGCGCGGCGATCAACAGTCTGCGGAAATTCAATACCGATCTCGCCGGCTGCAATGCGGTCTTCGATGGCCGCGCCGACAACCTTATTCAGTTCATCGACCGTATCGCCAACGATCTCGGCAGCACCTCCGACATGCTGGCCGAGCGCTCAGAAAACCATAATCGCGGCTGGTTTGACACGCGTGCCGATGATCGCTTCTGGTTCGCCTATGGCCAGCTCTACGCCTATTACGCGATTCTTTCGGCGGCGCAGGCGGATTTCTCTCAGGTTGTGTCGGAGCGAAACCTCGGGGCGATCTGGACCGGCACGACACGGCAATTCCAGGCAGCACTTCGCATCCAGCCGGCAATTATTTCCAACGGACGAGAGGATGGCTGGATCATGCCGAGCCACCTCGCCACGATGGGCTTCTACATATTGAGGGTGCGATCGAACCTCGTTGAAATTCGCTCGGTGCTGGACCGTTAAGCCGGAGTGCCGCCGTCCTCGAAGCCGACGATGCGCAGTTTCTCGACGAATTCATAGGTGATACCGACGATACCGCCGCCGCTGGCGTCGTCGCGGAACTTGCCGACGGAGCGCACCATCTTGTAGCCGCCGAGCCCGTTGTCGACGCGATAGACGTAGTGGAAGCCGACACGGTGGAGGCTCGCCTGCTCGAAGGTTTCGGCAATCAGCAACCGGTCTTCCTCATGAATGCGCGACATGAGTTCGGTCAGATTCACCGGTCCTTCGCTGTAGGGAAGATCGAAGATCTGGTGTACGTCTTCGCTGGCGAAGAAATGCCCCGTCTCGAGATTCATCCGCCAGAAGCCAAAGAGGCGATAGGCGGCGAACATTGTTAACGCTTCGGCATCGGTAATTCCGATGTGGGCACGGGATTGCAGCCGATGTTCGACGGCCGGCTGTTCGAAACGAAGAGGCACGGTTTCCCCCTAATTGGGATGACGCGCTGATTCTCTTCTGATTCCTCAGTTGATCAGCTTCAATCGGATGGCTTTAGCTACCAACTGGGTGCGGTTGACGCAATCGAGTTTTTTAATTGCGTTGGTCATATAGGCATTTACCGTGTGATCCGAGAGCGCCAGGATCTGGCCGATCTCGATCGAGGTCTTGCCCTGCGCCGTCCACCGCACGACCTCGAGCTCGCGGGCCGAGAGCGCGCTATGGGTACTCTCTTCATTACGCTTGACGCTGTTGTAGGTGTCGACGGCGTGGAGAACGATCATCGCGAGTTCATTGATCTCGCTCTGACCAAGGGATGCGCGTTCACCGCCGAACCAGAAGACGAGGCGTTGTCCATCGCCGGAATTGATCGGCATGGCGATGCCGGCGCTCAGACCGTGCTGCAGCATCAAGTTTCTAATGCCGGCGGGGAAAGCCTGGGAATGGCCGGGATCGTTAAGATGCCAGACCTGCGGTACGGCTGATTCCCTCATGCGCGCGGCAAAGGGACAGGCGCGCAGCATATGCGCGCGATCGAAATCCTTGATGTAGGAAACCGGCAGCGAGCTCTCGATGATCAGCGGCTTGAGCAGCAAATCTTCTATCGTCGGCGCGTTCAGCAGAGTGGCGTGCTCGAAACCGAAAGCAGCCGCCACCCTTCCAAGCGCCTGTGCGAACAGGCCGCGCGTGCGCGCCACTGCCAGCTCGCCCGATAGCAATGACTGCCTTTCAGAGGTAGTCATGTAAGACATTATACGCCCCCGCAAGTCCCCATGTTACCGCTATCAAATACATAAATCCGCCTGCATGCTAGCCCCAATTGACTTAGCACACGCTGATTAATTCATTTTGTGAAAAATTAACCAGATGAAAAACGCCCTTGAGTTGATTTTCGGGCTATACGGGTAGAAGGGCTGTGCCTTTTACCTCCTCCATAACCGCATAGGTATGCGTTTCGCGGACGCCGGGCAGGGGAAGAATCACCTCCGAGAGAAACTGGCGATAAGCTTCCATCCCCGCCATGCGCGCCTTCACAAGATAGTCAAAGCCTCCTGCGACCATATGACATTCCATGACGTCGTCGCTGCGTTTTACTGCCGCAGCAAAGGCATCGAAAACGTCAGGCGTGGTACGATCGAGCTTCACCTGTACGAAGACGAGGAGATTGCGGCCGAGTTTCTCCGGCGAAAGGATTGCCATATAGCCCGTGATATAACCGTCTCGGGTCAGGCGCTTGACGCGCTCGGCGGTGGCCGTGGGTGACAGATTGACGCGTTCGGCGAGCTCTATGTTGGAAAGCCGTCCTTCCTTTTGCAGCGCACGGAGAATCTTGCGGTCGAGACGGTCGAGCTCTTTCATTTTTCGCGGCCTTTCAGGCGGTGGGTAGGCGAAGATCGTGTTGGTCGGCCTCAGTTTAGTGAAAAACACCACGAATGAACAGCTATGTTGCCGAAATCACGGAGAACACTTCATGCCGACCCAGATTTCCACGCCTTTTTCCCCGTTCAACGCTCCATTTGCCGGCGACGATGATCGCCTTCTGCATGGTTTTGCTGAAGGCTTGCGCTTTTCGGCCTCTCAGGACAGGGCGATCGACAAGCGCGCGGGCGGCATGATCGAGGCGATCCGCAGCAATTCGGGATCGATCGGCGGTGTGGAGGATTTCCTCAGGGAATACGGGCTTTCCACCAAGGAGGGTCTGGCGCTGATGGTGCTTGCCGAAGCGCTGCTGCGCGTGCCCGATGCGCTGACGCAGGACAAGCTGATCGAGGACAAGCTGAAGGAAGGCGGCTGGAGCGAGCATGAAGGCAAGGCAGACAGCTGGTTTGTCTCCGCCTCGGCCTGGGCGCTCGGCCTTTCGGCACGCATCATCCGTCCCGGCGAAACGCCTGAAGGTGTGGTGCGCGGCCTCGTCAAGCGCATGGGTCTGCCGACCGTGCGCAATGCCACCAAGCAGGCCATGCGCTTCCTCGGCCATCACTTCGTGCTCGGCGAGACGATCAAGGATGCGCTGAACCGTGCGGCCAAGAGCGAGGAGAAGGGCTATCGTCACTCCTTCGACATGCTGGGCGAGGGCGCACGCACGGCTGAGGACGCCAAGCGCTACTGGCAGTCCTATGCCATGGCGATCGAGGCGATCGGCGGCTGGATGGCGAAGAACGGCAAGGGCAAGGATCTGCCCGACCGGATGGGTATTTCCGTCAAGCTTTCAGCGCTGCATCCGCGTTATCTCGCCACCCATCGCGACCGCGTGATGAAGGAACTCGTGCCCGACCTCTTGAAGCTCGCGCAGATGGCCAAGGCACATCAGCTCAATTTCACCATCGACGCCGAAGAGGCTGACCGGCTGGAGCTTTCGCTCGATGTGATCGCCGCCGTCTTTTCCGATCCGTCGCTTGCCGGCTGGGACGGCTTCGGCCTCGCGATCCAAGCCTATCAGAAGCGCGCGGTCGCCGTGATCGATTACATCGACGAACTCTGCGCAAAGCTTGGCCGCCGCATGATGGTGCGCCTCGTCAAGGGCGCCTACTGGGATACCGAGGTTAAACGGGCGCAGGAGCGCGGGCTCGATGATTATCCGGTCTGGACCCGCAAGCAGGCGACTGATCTCTCCTATCTCGCCTGCGCGCAGCACATGCTTGCCAAGCGGGCGCGTATCTTCCCGCAGTTTGCCACTCATAATGCGTTGACGGTTTCCGCCATCCTGGAGCTTGCCGGCAATGATCGCTCCGGCTTCGAATTCCAACGCCTGCATGGCATGGGCGAGAGCCTCTACGACCATCTGCTGGACACCAACGACCGGATCGCCTGCCGAATCTATGCACCGGTTGGAGGTTATCGCGATCTGCTTGCCTATCTCGTCCGGCGCCTTCTGGAAAACGGCGCCAACTCCTCTTTCGTCGCCATGGCTGGTGACAAGAACGTGCCGGTCAAGGCATTGCTGGAGCGCCCTGCCGAAAAGCTGCAATTCGATGTCGGCGCGAGTGCGCGCAACAGCAAGATCCCGATGCCGCTGCAGCTTTACGGTAAGCGCAAGAACAGCGCCGGACTGGAATTCGGTCATCGCGCGACGCTTGAAAAGCTGATGGGTGCGATCCGGAGGGGGCTTCCCGCCATCGCTGCGACGCCTCTCGTCCCCGGTGTGGCTGCCAGCGGTTCGGATGTGCCTGTCGTTTCGCCATCCGATCGTTCGAAGACCGTCGGTTCGGTTCGCAACGCCACCGCTGCCGATATCGACAAGGCTTTTGCCGTTGCAGCCAAAGGCTTCAAGACATGGTCGCGCCGCTCGGTCGAGGAGCGCGCATCGGTCCTGGAGCGCATGGCCGATCTCATGGAAGAAAACCGCGACAGGCTGCTTATGCTTCTGGCCGCAGAAGCCGGCAAGACGCTCGATGACGGCATTGCGGAGATCCGCGAGGCCGTGGATTTCTGCCGCTACTATGCTGGTGAGGCGCGCCGGCTCTTCGGCACCGCGACGAAGATGCCCGGGCCGACCGGAGAGGACAATCGCTACCTCTGGCGCGGGCGCGGGGTTTTTGCCTGCATCTCGCCCTGGAACTTCCCGCTGGCGATCTTCCTCGGGCAGGTTTCGGCCGCGCTCGTTTCCGGCAACGCCGTGCTCGCAAAGCCAGCGCCGCAGACGCCGCTGATCGCCTATGAAGCAGTGAAGCTGTTCCACAAGGCTGGCGTGCCCGTTGATGCGCTGCTTTTCGTGCCTGGCGGTCCCGATGTCGGTGCTGCCATCACCGCGCATGCGGCGCTTGCCGGTGTCGCCTTTACCGGCTCGACGAGGACGGCATGGGCGATCAACCGGGCGCTGGCGGCCAAGGATGGGCCGATCGTGCCGCTGATTGCCGAAACCGGTGGTCTCAACGCCATGGTGGTCGATGCGACAGCGCTTGGCGAGCAAGTGGCCGACGATGTGGTTCTTTCGGCCTTCCGCTCGGCCGGTCAGCGCTGCTCGGCGCTGCGTCTGCTCTTCCTGCAGGAAGACATCGCCGAGCACATGACGCAGATGATCGAGGGTGCTGCGCGTGAGCTGCAGCTCGGTGATCCAGCATTGGAAACCACCGATGTTGGCCCAATCATCGACGAGAAGCAGAAGGCGATGCTGGAAGCGCATATAGCCGAGATGCAGAAGACGCAGAAGGTGCGTTATGCCGGCAAGGCGCCTGGTGACGGCAGCTTCTTCGCGCCGCATATTGTCGAACTCGACAAGCCGGCAGCGCTGACCAAGGAAGTCTTCGGGCCGGTATTGCACATCGTCAGATGGAAGGCGAAGGAGTTGCCGAAGGTCCTGCAGGACATTCAGGCTTCCGGCTACGGCCTGACGCTCGGCATCCACAGCCGCATCGAATCCACGATCCGCACCGTCACCGATGCGCTCGATACCGGCAATGTCTATGTAAACCGCAACATGATCGGCGCCGTCGTCGGCACTCAACCCTTCGGCGGCTCTGGGCTCTCTGGCACCGGATTCAAGGCGGGTGGGCCGGCCTACCTGCTACGTTTTGCCTTGGAACAGGTTATCTCGGTGAACACGGCGGCAGCGGGCGGCAATGCCAGCCTGATTGCAATGGGCGAATAAAGTAACAGGGCGGCAGAAGGCTCTCGGAATCCAGCTTGCTGCCGTTCAAGCCAATTGCTAAGCGTATGATCAGGTGCAGCTGAGGCAATCTAATCGTGCGCTTTGCAATTTCTTTTTTGGTGAAGTGCCTATCCTTCCGATCGTTACTTATTTTGTTTCTTTTAAACTTGCCGATCGGAGCCAGTGTCTCCGAAGCCGCCAAGCAGAAACAGGCGGGGCAGCCCCCGATGGATTTCATTCTTGTGCGCAGCCTCTCCTGTCTGGACGACTGTCCTGAATGGATCTCGGCGGAGGGGCGCATAACGTCCGATACGCCAGCGCGGTTGCGAAAATTTCTCAAAAAGATCGGGGACCGGAAAGTGCCTATCGTCCTTCGCTCGGAGGGTGGCGAAGTCGATGCCGCCTATGCAATGGGCCGGATGATCCGCAAGGCTGGTCTTGAAACGGCAGTCGGCGGCACGCAGCTGAAGGATTGCCCCGATGACGATAGGCGCTGCGCTGCGGCTATCGCAAAGGATGGCACTTCAGTCGGGGACACCTATTCGGACGGTGCGTTCTGTTATTCCGCGTGTCCTCTGGTGTTGGCCGGCGGCACGTCGCGTGCCTCGTCGCAATGGGCCTATATCGGCGTCCACCAGATCACGACCATCTATCAGAAGGTGCGTATCTCTTACCGGATCGAATACAAGATGGTGAACGGCAAGAAGACCGAAGTCTCCCGCAAGGAGGTCGGACGAAAGCCAGCTGGGCAGCGCAGCTCCACCAAGCTGGGCAAGAAAGCCACAGCTGCCCTTACGGGCTATTTGAAGGAAATGGGCGTCAGTGGTGATCTGGTCGATGTGATGATGGCTACCACCCCTGCAAGCATCGCAGTCATACCGCCTGAAGACGCAGTTCGAATGGGTCTTCTCACGGACGTACTGACATTCAGTGAGTGGCCCGGTATGCCGCTCTGTCCTAAAGACGCCGCGGCGAGCGCCGTCTGCTATCGCCAGCCTGTGGCCGAGGTGGCTGTAGCGCCGGCGCCTGTGGCGGAGGCACCGGTGAAGCGTACGACCGTATACACAAGCGGCGGTCTGCCTAAAACCCATCCTATGGACTTTCTCGTGATGTACCATGGCAATTGCCAGGACGAGTGTACGCAGTGGATTTCTGCGGATGGGGACATTACGCCGGATACGCCGGCTCAGCTGGACGCGATCTTGAAGACGCTCGGAGGAAAAAAGCTGCCCGTTGTCTTTCAGTCCTATGGTGGCGACAGGGATGCCGCTTTCGTGATGGGGCGCATGATCCGTGCTGCAGGTCTCGATACATCAATTGGCAGGACGAGATTGCCGAATTGTCCGATGATGGATCCGCGCTGTGAGGCTGGCATGGCCAAAAGCGGCCCGACCGAGGGCGAGGTCTTTGCCGGCGGTGCATATTGTTTTTCGAGCTGCACTCTTGCTCTCATGGGCGGAGAGTTGCGGCTTGTGGGAAATTCGGCGCTTGGCCTTAGCCGGCCGATGGACAAGCTTACAGACACTGATCGTGAAGAATTTTACAGCTATTTCAAGGAAATGGGCGTCAGCCCTGATGCATTCGACACAATGATGATCACACCGCCGAATGGCAGGGGGGATATCCTTTATTCCCAAGCGATCGGGCTCGACATTATCGATGGCGCGATCCCTGACGATGAAGAGCCTGGCTCTCATTTCTGTGGACCGAATGCGAAGGAAAGTGTCCGGTGCCCCAGAAAATCCGAGGCGGCAATCGTACCTGCTGCGGCATCGGTTAACTGATGCCGGGATGCGAGAAGGGACGCTGTAACGGCTCGGCGCTTTTGCTTCGCACTGCGATCGTTCGCCAGTTGTATCCGGCTTGACGCCGCCTTACGCCTTGTCCTTCAGATCATTCTTCGAGGTCACGCTCATCAGCTTCTCGAGGAAGCCGAGCATGACAGCGGAAACGACGAAGGCCAGATGCATGAGGGTCAGCCACATGATCTTGCCATCGGTATATTGATCGACGTTGAGGAAGACCTGAAGCAGGTGGATGGAGGAGATGGCGACGATCGAGGAGGCGACCTTGATCTTCAGGCTGCCGGAATCGAGCTTGCCGAGGAAGGAGACTTCGCCTTCCTTCTCAGCCTCATCGAAGCGGCTGACGAAGTTTTCATAGCCTGAAATCATCACCATGACGATGAGGCTTGCGACGAGTGCCGCATCGATAAGCCCGAGCATGGCGAGGATCATTTCCGCCTCGCCGAGCTCGAATACGCTTCCTGCGACCTTCAGGAATTTGAAGGCGAAGGATACGGCATAGACGGCGAGTGCCAGAACGAGGCCGATGTAGAAGGCAACCAGTAGCCAGCGGCTGGACAGAATGATGCGCTCGACCAGAAGCTCCAGTGATTTCATAGTCTATCCCCGTAAAACTCAGAATCGCTGGTGACTAATAAACAAGGGAAGAAGCCCACCGCAAGACGCAGTACTATTCACAGGTTCGGGATATTTCGCTATCCGATTGAAATAAACGCCGAGTCCGTTGCGCTGAGAGAATGAGGACAGGATCCATGACTGCCATCAAATCCGATATAGAAATCGCACGCGCGGCGACGAAGAAGCCGATTTTCAAAATCGGCGGCAAGCTTGGCATTCCCCCGGAACAACTCGTCCCCTATGGACATGACAAGGCGAAGATCAGTGCCGAGTTCATCGCCGCCCAAGAGGGCAAGAAGGACGGCAAGTTGATCCTTGTTACCGCCATCAACCCGACGCCGGCGGGCGAGGGCAAGACGACGACCACCGTCGGTCTAGGCGATGGGCTGAACCGCATCGGCAAGAAGGCGATCGTCTGCATACGCGAGGCTTCGCTCGGTCCCTGCTTCGGCGTGAAGGGCGGGGCGGCGGGCGGCGGATATGCGCAGGTCGTGCCGATGGAAGACATTAACCTGCATTTCACGGGCGATTTCCACGCGATCACCTCGGCGCATAATCTGCTCGCGGCGATGATCGACAACCACATCTATTGGGGCAACGAAGAGAATATCGACCTGCGCCGCATTACCTGGCGGCGCGTAATGGACATGAACGACCGGGCGCTGCGCAGCATGGTGTCCTCGCTCGGCGGCGTATCCAACGGGTTCCCGCGGCAGAACGGCTTCGATATTACCGTCGCGTCCGAAGTCATGGCGATCCTCTGCCTGGCGACCGACCTCAAGGATCTGGAACGTCGGCTCGGCGATATCATCATCGGCTACCGCTTCGACAAGACGCCGGTCTATGCCCGCGACCTCAAGGCCGATGGGGCCATGGCCGTGCTCCTGAAGGATGCCATGCAGCCGAACCTCGTGCAGACGCTGGAAAACAATCCGGCCTTCGTGCATGGAGGGCCTTTCGCCAATATCGCCCATGGCTGCAATTCGGTGATTGCGACGAAGACAGCGCTGAAACTCGGCGAATATGTCGTGACGGAAGCGGGCTTCGGGGCAGATCTCGGGGCCGAGAAATTCTTCGACATCAAGTGCCGCAAGGCGGGATTGAAGCCGAGTGCTGCCGTGATCGTCGCGACCGTCCGGGCGCTGAAGATGAATGGCGGCGTGAAAAAGGACGATCTCGGCGTTGAGAATGTTCAGGCGCTGGTGCGCGGCTGTTCCAATCTCGGCCGCCACATTGCCAATGTACGCCGGTTCGGCGTGCCCGTTGTGGTCGCGATCAATCATTTCACGTCTGATACAGATGCGGAAATCGCTGCCGTCAAAGATTTCGTCGCGCGTCACGGCGCGGAAGCCATCCTCTGCCGTCACTGGGCGGAAGGGTCCGAAGGCATCGAGGACCTCGCCTATAAGGTTGTGGAGCTTGCCGAATCCGGACAGGCGAAGTTCGAGCCGCTTTATGGCGACGACCTGCCGCTGCTCGAAAAGATCGAGATCGTCGCCTCGAAGATCTATCACGCCGGCGAGGTGACGGCTGACAAGGCTGTACGCGACCAACTCGCAGCCTGGGAGGAACAGGGCTACGGCAAGCTGCCGGTCTGCATGGCGAAGACGCAATATTCCTTCTCTACGGATCCAAATCTGCGCGGTGCGCCCGAGGGGCATATCGTATCGGTGCGCGAGGTGCGCCTGTCGGCCGGCGCCGGTTTCGTGGTGGTCATCACCGGCGAGATCATGACCATGCCCGGCCTGCCGAAGTCGCCGTCGGCGGAGCGGATTTACCTGAATGACCAGGGTTATATCGAAGGGTTGTTCTGATCCCGGGCAGCTTTCACGCCTCTGATCAGCCGATGAGCTTGGCGTTTCCCAAATTCAGGGTCGATGAACAGCCAAATGAAGAGCCTCTCAAGGCTGCCGCTTAGCAATATCCCTATAGGGATGAGCCAGAGAACGTGGCCTGTGAACAGCAAACCTATGGCAGCTAAGAGCAGCCCGAAAATTATGCAGGCTGCGATAGCCTTCATTCGCTCTCCTAACCTCGCCTTCGTTATCCTCAGACTTTGATTTGGGAATTTGAGGAGCTGAGTCAAGCCGCTATCTCAAGCGCCTGAAATGATTAATGGCAGTAGCGAAAGTCACCCTTTCTCTTGATCACGTCGAGATGGAAGTGGGTTTCATGCGCGGCATCACTCTCGGGATCGAGCACTGTCGTGAAATAGAGGCAGCCTGCGGCGCTGACGGTGCGCTGGAATGCCCCTGTCAGCGTCGAATCATCGCGGCGCGAGCGGACGGCAACATCCTCGCCCTTCTTGAAGCTGAAGCTTGCGATATCGATGGCATTGCCGCGGGCATGTTCGGAGATTTTGCCGGTATCGGCGCCGTTGCGCAGGCGGCAAATGTAGGCGGAGGCCTGATTGATGGTGGTGATATCGCCGCTTTCCGGCAAGGCGACCGAGGCTGCGGGAATGACGCTTCCCTTCATCCATCGTGCGAGCGCCAGTGCCGTCGGGCAGCGTAGTGTTGCTTCGGGCTTCAGTGCGATGCCGGGCAGCGCTTGGGAGACGATGATCGGCTTGTCGATGCCGCAGCCGTTGTTGTCGTCGATGCGGGGTGTCTCACGGAAGACGACGCCGAGGCTCTGCAATTCTGTAGTGCATTCGGCATGGTCCGCATCGCTTTCCGGTTCGATGGTCAGATGCTGCTCTTCGAGCGTCTGCTCAGCCGGGGGCTTCGGTGTCAGGTCTTCCGGTGCGGGAGAGGGGGGACCAAATTTTTCGACGGCTGGCGCGGCCGGGATCTCGCTCGGTTTGGGCTGCGGTGTCGGAACCTCGGAGGCCGCCGGCGGTGTTTCGGGGTTTTGCGCAGGCGCGGGCTGAGGCTTGGGAACCTGCTCTTCTTCCGGTTTCTTTTCTGGCTGAGGGACTGCAGGCGCTTCGGTTGCTGCTTCTGGCTTTGCCTGAGGCACCGGGCCGGTTCGCGGCAGTCTTGCGCCGGGGAGCAGGGCGAGTGCGGCCAGAATGACCGCCATCTTCCGAAATTCTCTCACACGTCGTTTCCCGTTGATCGAGCGGAGGGGAAACGCAAGAACGGCGAATTCGTTGCAATTGCGCAACGTTTCCTGAGATCCTTAAAACTTGATGATATTATTCAAGATAAGTCGGCGAAATATATTGACAATAAAACTCATGTTTTTTATGCGGCAAAAAGAAGGCGGAAATCTCCGCCGTCGTCCGCAAGCCTAGCCAGCCCCTCGAGCGTCTGACGCGCCACGACAGCCAGCCCGGTAATTTTCATTTGAGGGTAGGTTATGATCGTCCGGCATTGGCGCTCGGTTCTAATGGTCTGCACAGCAGCCGCACTTGTTCTTCCCGTTTCACAGTCTTTCGCTCAGAGCGCTCCGGCGACTACGCCCGCCACGAATGCCGAAGGCGCAACCGTCCTTCAGAAAATCGTCGTCAAGGGAAACCGTGCCGCCCCCGGCAGTGTTGCCGACACGCCACTTGCAACCCAGATCGACAAGAAAGAACTGGAAAAGAAGCAGGTCACGAATTACGACGATATCGGCCGCAGCGTCGATGCAACCGTGAACTATTCGCGTGCAGACGCGGGCTTCAACCTGCGCGGCCTTTCCGGCCCGCGTATCCTGACGACAATCGACGGCATCCCGATCCCGTATGTTTCCAATAGCTCTCGTCAGGGCGCTTTTGCGACCAGCAACGCCAATGGCGGCGGCGATACGTTCGATTTCGACTCGCTGTCCTCGCTCGACATCGTGCGCGGCGCGGATTCGAGCAAGGGCGGTTCGGGCATGCTGGGTGGTGCCTTCGTTCTCAATACGCTGGAACCGGAAGACCTTATTCCGGAAGACCGCGACTGGGGCGCGATCGTCAAGTCGACCTATGACAGCGAAGATCGCAGCATTTCCGGCTCCGCTGCCGCTGCTAAAAAGGTCGGCAACACGTCGATCCTTTTCCAGGGTTCTTATCGCAAGGGCCACGAGCGCGACAACACGGGCGATAACGACAGCTATGGCCGCTTGCGCACCGAGGCGGATCCGGCTGATTTCGATCAGAACAATCTGCTCTTCAAGCTGCGCCAGGACCTCGAAGGCGGCCATCGCATCGGCCTGACGGCTGAGCGTTTCCGGCGCGATCTGAAGACCGATCTTCGGGAACAGCAAGGCTTTGGCCGCACATACATGATCAACAATTTCGACGGCCGTGAATTGCGCGACCGCGATCGTGTCTCGCTCGATTATGATTATGAAGCGCAGTCTTCCGATGCCTTCTTCAGTAGTGCTCGGGCGACGCTCTATTGGCTTGATTTGAAGAAGGAAGCCGGCAGCCAGGGCCGAACGGCCGCTAATGTTGCCTACGGCCGTAACAATGAGATCGAAAACGAAACCTGGGGCTTCAGTGGCACCGCGACCAAGGATTTCGAATATTCCGGCCTCAACCACTCCGTTCGTATCGGTCTTGACGTCGGCGTGTCGCAGTGGACGCAGTTTAGCTCGGCCCTTTGCCCGACACCGACCACGTGCCCATCGCTGAACAATCAGGCGGAAGTGCCCAATGTCGACAGTCAGAACCTTGCCCTGACTTTCGAAGACAAGATCGAGATCGGCAATACCGGCTTCGCGCTGACGCCGGGCTTCCGTTTTGACTGGTTCAATTACAATCCGTCGACTGGTGGCGGCTTCGCAACCAACACCGGCCTCGCGCGCTTCGGCGATCTTCGTGATCGGACGGAAGCTGCCATGTCGCCGAAGCTGCTTGCGACATACGACCTGACGCCCGACGTCCAGCTTTACGCTCAGTTTGCCGTTGGCTTCCGCGCTCCGACTGTAGACGAACTCTATAGCCGCTTCTACAATCCCAACGGCCGCTATGCGCAGCTTGGCAATCCCGATCTTGAGCCGGAAATCGGCCGTGGCATCGAGATCGGCGCCAATTTCGACACGGGCGGCATGCAGGGGCGAGTGGCTGCTTTCCACACCCGTTATCAGAACTTCATTGAGACGCAGCAGAACTATAACCCCGTAGCCAACTTCACGGAATTCAATTACGTGAACGTCTCGTCGGCCTCGATTTCGGGCCTCGAAGCGAATGTGATCAAGACCTTCGACAACGGCATCAATCTTCATACCTCGCTTGCTTATACCTATGGTCGGAATGACGATACGCAGGAGCGGCTGCGCTCTGTTGCACCGTTCAAGGCCATTATCGGCGGTGGCTGGAGCAACGACGAATACGGTTTCGACCTCTCCTCGACACTCTCGTCGCAGATGACCGGCAACGATAATGCGGAGACGTCTTTCGATGCACCTGGTTATGGCATCGTCGATCTGACGGCATGGTGGACGCCTGAGCAGGTCAAGGGTCTGCGCATCCAGGGCGGTGTCTATAACATCTTCGATCAGGAATATTACAGCGCGCTGGCAGTTCGTGACGTTAATTTGAGTTCACCGACGGCGTCACAGCCGAAGGAGTGGTACACGGAGCCGGGACGTACCTTCAAGATCTCGGTCACCAAGACTTTCTAACTGCAAATCAGCCTTTCAAGGCTGGGGTAGGGGCGGCTTTCGGGTCGCCCTTTTTCGTGCGCGAATGGCCCCTTGCGCTTGGCTTCATCTCAGGCTAACAATTTCGCCCATGAAGAAGTCCTTGAACATTGCAGTTTGGTGGTGGGCTCGCTGAGGCGGCCTCGACCAATCGTGTCCAAAGACGACGAACGAGCCGCCCGAAACTTCGAGGCGGCTTTTTTGTTTCAAAGGTCGCCTTTCGTCCGGGTCCGATAACGGAGTGGAACTATGGTAACGATCCTGCGGGATGATGGTGCGGAAATCTACGAGACCAAGGGCGGCATCACCGTCACCCGGCAGCGGCGGGCAATTCCCTATGCCGATGCAGTCTCGTCCTATGTCGACAAGCTCGACGAGCGCCGCGGCGCCGTCTTCTCCTCGAACTACGAATATCCGGGCCGTTATACGCGTTGGGATACGGCTGTCGTCGATCCGCCGCTCGGCGTTTCCTCCTTCGGCCGCAATGTCTGGATCGAAGCCTATAACGAACGCGGCGAAGTCATCCTTGATTTCATCGTCGAGCGGCTGAAGACGGTCAACGAGCTTGAACTCGGCGCATTGACCGCGCGCAGGCTCGATCTGACGGTGAAGATGCCCGACCGCGTCTTCACCGAAGAAGAGCGCTCGAAGATGCCGACAGTCTTTACCGTGCTTCGCGCCATCACCGATCTCTTCTATTCGCAGGCCGATGCCAGCATCGGCTTCTATGGCGCTTTCGGCTACGATCTCGCTTTCCAGTTCGACGCGATCAACCTGAAGCTGGAGCGTCCTTCCGACCAGCGGGACATGGTGCTCTATCTGCCGGACGAAATCCTCGTCGTCGACAACTATGCCGCAAAGGCGTGGGTCGACCGTTACGACTTCGCCAAGGATGGCAAGACGACGGAAGGCAAGGCCGATGATATCGCCGCCGAGCCGTTCATTCGCACCGACGCCATCCCGCCGAAAAGCGATCACCGGCCGGGTGAATATGCCGAGCTCGTCGTCAAGGCGAAGGAGAGCTTCCGCAAGGGCGATCTCTTCGAAGTGGTGCCCGGACAGAAGTTCATGGAGCGCTGCGAAAGCAAGCCTTCCGACATTTCCAAGCGGCTGAAGGCGATCAATCCGTCGCCCTATTCCTTTTTCATCAATCTCGGAAACCAGGAATATCTGGTCGGCGCTTCGCCTGAGATGTTCGTGCGTGTTTCCGGCCGCCGCATCGAGACCTGCCCGATCTCGGGCACTATCAAGCGCGGTGACGATCCGATCGCCGACAGCGAGCAGATTCTCAAGCTCCTGAACTCCAAGAAGGACGAGTCCGAACTCACCATGTGCTCGGATGTCGACCGCAACGACAAGAGCCGCGTCTGCGAGCCGGGTTCGGTCAAGGTGATCGGCCGCCGGCAGATCGAGATGTATTCACGGCTGATCCACACGGTCGACCATATCGAAGGCCGTCTGCGGGATGATATGGACGCCTTTGACGGCTTTCTCAGCCATGCGTGGGCCGTCACCGTTACCGGTGCGCCGAAGCTCTGGGCCATGCGTTTCATCGAATCTCATGAGAAGAGCCCGCGCGCATGGTATGGTGGGGCGATCGGCATGGTCGGCTTCAATGGCGACATGAATACCGGCCTGACGCTGCGCACCGTGCGCATCAAGGACGGCATTGCCGAAGTGCGCGCCGGTGCGACGCTGCTCAACGATTCCATTCCCGAGGAAGAAGAAGCCGAAACCGAACTGAAGGCCTCCGCCATGCTTTCCGCAATCCGCGATGCCAAGACGGGCAATTCCGGCAAGACCCAGCGCGATGTCGCCTCCGTCGGCAAGGGCGTCAACATCCTGCTGATCGACCATGAAGACAGTTTCGTGCACACGCTGGCGAACTACTTTCGCCAGACCGGTGCCACGGTCTCGACCGTTCGTACGCCGGTGCCCGAAGAAGTCTTCGATCGGCTGAACCCTGACCTCGTCGTGCTGTCGCCTGGTCCCGGCAATCCCAAGGATTTCGACTGCAAGGCGACGATCAAGAAGGCGAGGGCACGCAATCTGCCGATCTTCGGCGTCTGCCTAGGCCTGCAGGCGCTTGCGGAGGCTTATGGCGGCGAGCTTCGTCATCTGGCGCTGCCGATGCATGGCAAGCCGTCGCGCATCCGCGTGCTGGAACCGGGTATCGTCTTCTCCGGCCTTGCCAAGGAAGTGACGGTCGGACGCTATCATTCGATCTTTGCCGATCCGTCGACGCTGCCGCGGGAGTTCATCATCACCGCCGAGAGCGAGGATGGCACGATCATGGGCATCGAGCATGCCAAGGAGCCGATCGCGGCCGTGCAGTTCCATCCGGAATCGATCATGACGCTCGGCGGCGATGCGGGTATGCGGATGATCGAGAATGTGGTGGCGCATCTTGCCCGCAGGGCCAAAACCAAGGCGGCCTGATACCAAAGGCATAAGCAATAAAAAACCCGCCGGAATGGCGGGTTTTTTATGTGCATTGGTTTGTCCGTCTATACGCGCCGCATAAGCCGGGCGACGATGGATACGACGAACAGCACCAGGAAGATGAAGAACAGGACCTGGGCGATCGAAGCGGATGCGCCGGCAATGCCGCCAAATCCAAGGACGCCTGCAATCAGGGCTACGACGAGAAATACCAGAGCATAATACAGCATCGCGATCTCCTTTGTCGGTTGCTGGCAATATAACGGAAGCGTGAGCCGTTCGTTCCATTGTCGCTGCGACAATTGAATTGTGTGCTGATTTAAATCTGCTCAGCCGAATTGCAGATCGGTATTGAAGGACCGGTCTCCATCGCGCGGCATGGGCGGTTCTGCTGCTGCCAGATAGGATCTCGCCGGGCCGGTCAGCACGAACCAGAGGCTGGCGCCGATCATGAAATAGGCCGCGGTCGGATCATCCGAGCGTGAGACGAAGGGAAGGCAGATGGCGGTGAAGAGGATGGCGAGCCGCACGGCCCATTCCCCCTCGCGTTTCATGAAGGCTCTGGTCCTGAGCCTCTTGTAGGCGGCGACGTTGTAGCCGCCCACGTGGCGGCTGGATGTAAAGAGCATCCAGGCGGAGGGGAGCGTCAACATGATGAGGCCGCCGTAACATAGAAGCAGCGCCGGCCCCGAGAGGAAATGCCCGGCAGCAAAGAGCAGGATGCCTGTCACTGCAATATTCCAGAGCGGCTCCAGCCGTTCAGGCGACAGGCCTGTGCGAATATGCCAGGCCCGCAGGGAACTGGCCGCACCGTCGAGCAACGGTTGGTCGATGTAGCGATTGATCCAATGCATATCTTACGCGGTCCCCAATTGACTGCCGAGCCGTCAACATCATGCAATTGGGTCGCTATCATGGCGCAAATGGCAAAAGCATGAGCCCGCGGCGTTTTTGCCGATCATGCGTGACGCTTGACGACGCGCAGGTTCATTTCGGACCGCAGTTTGAAGCCGAGCGTCTTGTAGAGCGTGATGGCCGGCGTGTTGGTGTAATAGGCATGCAGGAAGACGGTGTCGCCCCTGGCGGAGATTTCCCCCGCGACGTAGCGGAAGAGCAGGGTGCCGAGGCCGCGTCCCTGAAAATCAGGATGGGTGCAAAGGCCGCTGAGCTCGCCAAATCCCGGGTGGCGCAGGCGCTGTCCAGCCATGGCGACGAGACGGCCGTCGATCTTCACACCCCAGAAGGTTCCGAGTTTTTGGGCGCCTGATGTGAAGGGACCGGGCTTGGTCAGCATCGCCAAGGCCAGCATTTCCTCCGCATCATCAACGGTCAGCGGCTGCAGCCGGCTGTCGAAAATGCGCTCGTAAGGTCGCACGGCGATCATCTGCACCAGCTTTCCTTCGGAGACGACCGTCAGGCCCTGCGGGATGGTGACGGGTCCGGCTTCGACGATCGCCATGACTTCATCTGCAGCCGGCAGATTTTCGAGCGCTTCGAGGCTTTCACGCGTGCCGTCGGCGGCGGCGGCGAAAGGAACGATCGATGGCGGGTAACGCATCGCGTGTTCGTCGCCTTCGGCGAGTTCGGCATGCGTCGTCTGGAGCGCATTCCAGATCGGCCGGTCAAGGATATGGCTCATGGTGTTTTCTCCCGTGCGGCGATGGCACGGCGGATGAGCGATGCCTCGGCGAGCCCATCCTCAATCGCAGCAAGCTGTTCAAGCAGTGGGCCGTCAAGATCTCCGCAGAGATCGGCAACGGCTGCCGCAACGCGCGGCCAGACCTTTTGTTTCGAATAGTCGACGAGTTCTTGGCCCTCTGTCGTCAGCGAGACGACCCTGCGTCGCTGGTCTTCCGATGAGGGCTGCATATCGAGAAAGCCGGCTTCGATGAGTTGGGAAACCGTGCGTGTGGCGCCAGGTTGGGTGATACCCACTGCCTGCGCCAACTCCCCTATTGTCAATGGGCCGAGCCGATCGATAGCGCCTATGAATGGATATTGCGCAGGCTGTATGGAGACGCCCAGTTCTTCGATTACTTCTTGCGTGTCAGCCTGCAAGCGCTCGCCGATACGGCGGAAGCGGCTGCCGAGGCATAGGAAACCCAGGGATTTCACGACATCCTCGACCAAGGCAGGTTCCTCAACTCAATTTATATAACCAGTTATATAAACGCTTATGCAATTGGCGTCAATCATGCCTTCCTATTCGATATGTCCCTCGGGCGAGGACTTGCCTTTCCTTTGAGCCGCCCAAACTCACGGACGGGTATGAAGGTCCAACATGTGGAGACGAAGGCGGATGAGGTTGAACAAGGCGGGCAGGGCTCTGGTACTGGCGACATTCGTTGCCGCTAGCGCTGGAGGTGAAGTGTGTGCAGACGACGGACGTGAACAGGATTTCGCCAATTTCCTCAAACTGGCCTATCCGCTGTTTCTGGCGAAGGCCGGTCTGTGGAGCATCGATCCTGCTAAAATGCAATCGCTGGCAGACGCCGCAGCGAAAGGGCTTGCGGTCGTGGCGCCGCAGAATTGCGACGGCGACGGCTTCAGGCGCAATCTCTGCGGCATGCATCTATGGACAATGCCGGCAACCTCGATGGAACCAAGTATCAAAGAGCAAGAGCTTTTCGTCGCAAGGCCTTATGCCGGCGCTGAACCGAAACGGGGTGACATTCTAGTCTTCAACAATCGCTCTGCGCTGTCCGGAAATGCCGAGCTCTACGTCAAGCGACTGATCGGCCTGCCGGGTGACAAGGTGGAACTGCGCGGTGGTACCATCTTTGTCGATGGCAAGGCCTTTGCGACCTCATCCACTGATCGCACCATGATGGATATTATGGGCAATGAATCGAGAATTCTCGATGAAGTAATGCCGGAGGGGCGGCATTATGCGATCGCAATGAATGATCGACCGGTTAAAGGGCAGGACGATGCCGGTCCCTTCGAGGTCCCGGTCGGCCATTATTTCGTGCTGGGAGACAACAGGCACAATTCCGTCGACAGCCGCTTTCCGGACCAGTTGGGCGAAAACGGCTTCGTTCCGGCGAAGGATATTTCGGGTCAGGCTGTATTGATCCTTGTCTCTCCCGATGCGGAACGGATTGGGACGACCTTCGAATAGGTGGGTTCACCTGTCAAAACCTTTGACATTTTGGGTCTGCTTGCCCATATCACCCGCATTGACCGCCTGCGCGATTCACGCGTGGGCGGTTTTGCGTTTCAATGGCTTAACTGCTGCAATTCATTCGCATCCGCAGGGGGACGATATGAACGACGAGGGCAATCTTACGGTTCGGAAACTGGCGTTCTGGGGCATTCCCCTGTCGCTCGGCGTTCTAGGGCTGAAGATGGTCGCCTGGTGGGTGACGGGCTCCGTGGCGCTGCTCTCGGACGGGCTGGAATCCTTCGTCAATGTGGTGGCGGCCTTCATCGCCTTTTTCGTAATCCGCTACGCGCAGAAGCCTGCCGACCACGATCATCCCTTCGGCCACCACAAGGCGGAATATCTGTCCGCCGTCACCGAAGGGGTGATGATCGTCGTCGCCGCGCTGCTGATCGTGCAGGAGGCCGTGAACCATCTCGCAGATCCGCGTATGCTCGAGGCACCGGTGCTCGGTCTTTCGATCAATTTTGCCGCTGGTGTCATCAATGCCGTCTGGGCGCGGCTTTTGATCCGCACGGGCCGCAAGCATCGCTCAGCGGCACTGGCGGCGGACGGGCAGCACATCATGTCGGATGTGGTCACTTCCGTCGGCGTTCTCGCCGGCCTGCTTCTGGCACTTGCGACCGGCTATGCGATCTTCGACCCCATTCTCGCCATTCTCGTCGCGCTCAACATCCTCTATCAGGGCTGGAAAGTGATCTCGCAGTCGATCGGCGGGTTGATGGACCAGGCGGTCGAACCGCAGGAGGAGGAGGCGATCAAGCAGGCAATCGCCACGCATGCGGCGGGCTCGATCGGCGTGCATGACCTGAAGACGCGGCGCGCCGGGTCGGTGACCTTCGTCGATTTCCATCTCGTCGTGCCCGCCAAGATGACTGTGCGGGAAGCGCATGATATTTGCGATCGCCTTGAAGATGCCATTCGGGCCGTGCATTCGGGCTCGACAATTGCCATTCACGTGGAGCCGGAGGGCGAGAAGGCCCATGGCATCCGCGTCAAAGTGATCAAGGAGGCGTAATGCCGAAGACAGACGTTTCCAGCCTTTCAATGCTGGGCCAGCAGACGGAAACCGCCAAGAACCCGGAAGAGGCGGTTCTGGAAAAAGTGCCGTCCAATCATGCCGGAACCGACTATGTCGTGCGCTTCACCGCGCCGGAATTCACGTCGCTCTGCCCAATGACCGGACAGCCGGATTTCGCTCATATCGTTATCGACTACATTCCCAATGAATTTCTGGTGGAATCGAAGTCGCTGAAGCTCTTCCTGCATTCCTTCCGCAATCACGGCGCCTTCCATGAGGATTGCTCGATCTATATCGCCAAGCGCATCGTCGAGCTTCTGGATCCAAAGTGGCTGCGCATTGGTGCCTACTGGTATCCGCGCGGCGGCATTCCTATCGACGTCTTCTGGCAGACCGGCAAGCCGCCGGAAGGTGTATGGCTGCCGGATCAGGGCGTTGCGACCTATCGTGGGCGTGGGTGAGCCGTGGTCGGGCGCGGCCCGAGCAATCGATTCAGTGAATCGATTGCAGCGACAAACCCCCTGAGCCTAAGCGAAGGGCCGGGATACGGTGCGGTAATTACAACCTAATTGCCGCCCATCTTTGGCCACCAAATTTCAAACATCCGTCGTGTCATCGCCGGAATCGTCGGCATAGTCGTCATCGTTGTCGGTGTAATCGGCCTGCTGGATATTGTCGTTATCGTCGGCCTGGCGATTATCGTCGTTGCCGTAGTAGTTGTTGATAACGGTTTCCTCGGTGGGCGCACTGGCGTTGCCGAAGGGATTGGCGCCGCCAAAGGGCGAGCCCCAGCCGAGCGACGACATGTGGTTGCCGAAAATGCCACTGAGCGAATTGGCAAGCAGCATGCCGCCGGCCACGCCGGCCGCTGTACCGAGAGCACCGCGCAGGAAGCTGCCGCCGGCGGACGGTGCATAGGCCTGCTGGCTCCAGGGGCCAGTCGGCTGCTGCGGCATCTGGCGGCTATTGTCGTAGCCACGCTGCGGCTGTTCGTAGCTGTCCCTCGGCGCGCCACCCCAGGGACCGGGAGCGGGGGCCGGCTGCTGAGTCTGGGTGCTGCCGAAGATCGAACTCAGGAAACCGCCCTGTTCAGCCTGGCGGTGATCACCGGCGCCGGCTTCGAGCTGGCGGACGCGCTCTTCGAGCTCCTTGATGTGGTTGGCGGCGGCTTCCAGGCCCTTTTCCTGCACGATGACGGCCTGCGCCAGATAATAGGTGGCGGAGGGTTGCGCACGGGTTGCTTCCGATATCAGCGTCTCGGCTTCCGGATCGCGCGGCGTGGCGGAGGCGGTACGCACGCGATCGAAAAGGGCGGTCAGCAATTGGCGTTCTTCCGGTGACATATTCTGTCTCCTCTAAAGTTCTGCGGCTTAAGGTTCGGCGAGAAGCCGCTAAGGCTGAGTTAGGAAGCGATTAGGGCATTTCAAAGCCTTGGCAACTTACATTTCAGTAAGCTCAGGCCTCCTTTAGCCAGACGCGCAGCGGCCCGAGAAGTTCGAAGCCCGCGCGCAGCGCTTCGTCCAAATTGTCGCCGCGTTCGTAGCCGACAAGCGGTTCTCGCGGATAGAGTTCGACCGCCTGCGCAATCAGCCCGCGGCGGACGGTTTCACGGTGCCGGCCCTCGGCAAACAGGTTCGAATGGCCGACGACGCCGGCGTGGTGATTGAGGATGCCGCCGCCGATCGGCTTGCCGTGTTCGAAGCCGAGCAGAAAGGCAATTTCGGGATCGTTCAGCAGTGGTTCGGTAAAGATCTTCTGGGTTACCGGACCGTTCGCTTTGCTCCATTCCGCCTCCCATTGCGCAAGATCGGCAGCGCTTTCCATGCGCCGCCAAGTGGTCGGAGACTGCGCCGAGACCGGCGTGCGCATGCCGATCCATTCGGCTTCGAACAGGAGCTTGAAGCCGAGCGGCGCAAGATCGAGGGCCGCATAGCTGTCCTTGATCGCCCAGTCCCGTTTCTCACTATTGATCAGCGTCGCGATTGTCTCCGTTTGCTCACCTTCTGTCTCCGTCAGCGTTACGGCATCGGGATAGAAGGGCGGTGTGCCTCGGCGGTGAAACCAGAGCGTGGCCGTGAACTCGCCGGGCGAGCCCAGCGCCTTGCAGATGGCATCGCACCAGAATGCATTGTTGCTGATGGCGGCACGCAGGAAGGAGGAGGCCATTTTATGTTTCTCCCGGGCTTTTCAGAGAATGCGACGATATCGTCCGTTTGTCATAAGAATATCTTCACCGCTTCCTGCTTCCTCTTTTTCCCGCATTGTTTTACGCATTGAGTCGCACTATGTGCGAGGAACCGCATTGGACGAGAGAGGTTCGAATGAACGACGAAGAAGAACAGGACGACAAGACGAAGGAACTGCCGCTCGGCAAGGAAACGGAGGCGAACCTTTTCAAGTCGCGTTCGATCTTCATCTACGGGCCGATCACGCAGGAACTGGCGCAGAAGGTCTGCACCCAGCTCGTCGCACTCGCTGCCGCCAATGACGAAGACATTCGTATCTACGTGAATTCGCCCGGCGGCCACGTTGAATCCGGCGATTCCATCCATGACATGATCAAGTTCATCAAGCCGAAGGTCTGGATGATCGGTACAGGCTGGGTCGCCTCGGCTGGCGCGCTCATCTATGCCGCGGCTCCGAAGGAGCGCCGCATCTGCCTGCCGAACACCCGCTTCCTGCTGCACCAGCCGTCCGGCGGCACGCGCGGCATGGCTTCGGATATCGAGATTCAGGCACGCGAAATCATCAAGATGAACGAGCGCCTTATCAAGATCTTCTCGAACGCCACCGGTCAGGCGGAAGAAAAGATCGCCAAGGATATCGACCGCGATTACTGGCTCTCCGCCGAAGACGCCGTTGCCTATGGTCTTGTCGCTCGCATCGTGACCTCGCAGAGCGAAATCTGATCTTTCGCTGATACTGCCTTGAATTGACGCCCCGTCTGCCAGCCGCAGGCGGGGCGTTTCCATGTCCGTCGACATAGCGACATGTAATCTCGGGGATTGCCGCTCAGACGAACATTTCCGGCGACAATCCGGCTTGCGTGCAATTCTCTTATGCTGCTCCATGCGCAATCTTCGCAGCCGGAGTCGCGTCATGCTCAAAGATTTCTCCGTACAGAGCCTGTTCATGGGGCTTCTGACAGCCTTCGTCGGGTTTACCAGTTCCTTTGCCGTCGTGTTGCACGGGCTTCAGGCGGTGGGCGCGACGGATGCGCAGGCGGCTTCGGGGCTGATGGCGTTGTCGATCTCGATGGGGCTTTGCGCCGTCATGCTCAGCGCCGTCACGCGTCTGCCGGTCAGTATCGCCTGGTCGACCCCTGGGGC
The DNA here is from genome assembly GCF_014873945.1 of Rhizobium viscosum. Lineage (NCBI taxonomy): Bacteria > Pseudomonadati > Pseudomonadota > Alphaproteobacteria > Hyphomicrobiales > Rhizobiaceae > Rhizobium > Rhizobium viscosum. The sequence continues at coordinate 3,182,687 of NZ_JADBEC010000001.1, forward strand.
TGCGCTTCTTGCAAGCATCGGAACGATTGACGGGGGCTTCAATGCAGCGGTCGGCGCCTTCGTTCTTTGCGGCGTACTGATCGTCGTTGCCGGGCTGTTCAAGCCGCTCGGACGGGCGGTTGCCGCCATTCCTGCGCCGCTTGCCAATGCAATGCTGTCGGGCGTGCTGCTCGGCCTGTGTTTTGCGCCTGTCAAGGCCGTTGCTTTCAATCCGCTGCTCGGTCTGCCAATCATTCTGACCTGGATCGTGGTCGGCGCCTTCAAGCGCCTTTGGGCGGTACCGGCGGCGCTCGTGGCTTTCGCGCTGGTGCTGGCCTTCGGCGTCGATATTCCCGTGGGCGCTCTGTCGTCGCTCAAGCAGTCGCTGGTGCCTGTCATCGATATCGTTCACCCGGTCTTCAACCTGGCAGGCTTCGTGTCCATCGCCCTGCCGCTCTTCGTCGTAACCATGGCGTCGCAGAATATTCCGGGGATCGCGGTGCTGAAGGTCAATCACTATGATCCGATGCCGGGGCCGCTCTTTGCCGTTACCGGCGTCTTCTCGCTTCTGGCGGCGCCTTTTGGCGGCCATGCGGTCAACCTGGCGGCGATCACCGCAGCGATGTGCGCCGGGCAGGACGCGCATGCCGATCCTTCACGGCGGTATTGGGCGGCACTGATCTCGGGCGTCGGCTATGTCATTTTCGGCCTGCTTGCGGGAGCAGTGACCGCCTTTGTCGCGCTGGCGCCACCGATCCTGATCGAGGCGGTGGCCGGTTTGGCCCTTGTCGGCGCCTTCTCCAGTTCAGCCATGGCGGCTTTTCAGGCACAGGAATCGCGTGAGGCGGCGGCTATCACCTTTCTTGTCACGGCTTCCGGCGTTTCCTTCGGTGGCATATCCGGTGCCTTCTGGGGGCTGATCGCGGGCGGGCTGATGCTGGCGCTGTCCCGCATCGTGCAGGCGCGGAAAAAATAGGCGAGGGGTTGCCGGAATTTGCGGCGAAGGCTATAAGCGCGGTCATGAAGAGCACAAGCGCACGGATTTCCGACACGATTGCACGCGGCCGCACGGCCCTGCGTGACAATACGCGCGCCCTGACCTCGCTTCTTCTCCTCGGCCTTACGCGCGGTTGCCGGGTCCTTTGAGGAGCGCCCGGCGGCCGAAAGCCCGCCCGGCCATCGCTCCTCGCGACTCACTTTCAAAATTGACCAAACGACCGAGTAAAGGTCCGCATTTGCAGTCGCCAAGCCTGATATGATCGGCTAAGACGCGGGGCAAATGCCGGGACGAGGAGACAAGACAATGGACACGAACACCAGCCGATCCTCCGCAAGCGCTGCTTCCGCCAAGGGCATGCCCGACGCTGCCGTGAAGTACCGGCCTTATCCGCAAGTAAACATTCCCGACCGCACCTGGCCGACCAAGACCATTACCAAGGCACCGATCTGGTGCTCCGTCGACCTGCGAGACGGCAACCAGGCGCTTGTCGATCCGATGGGGCATGACCGCAAGGCGCGCATGTTCCATCTGCTGCTGGAAATGGGGTTCAAGGAAATCGAGATTGGTTTCCCCTCCGCTTCGCAGACCGATTTCGATTTTGCCCGCTGGTGCATCGAAGAAGGGAATGTGCCCGACGATGTGTCGCTGCAGGTGCTGGTTCAGTGCCGCCCCGAACTGATTACGCGCACCTTCGAGGCGCTGGAAGGCGCTAACCGGCCGATCGTACACTTCTATAATTCTACCAGTGAGTTGCAACGCCGCGTGGTGTTCGCAAAGGATGTGCAGGGCATCAAGCAGATCGCCGTCGATGCCGCCAAGATGATCACAGACATGGCTGCCAAGGCTGGTGGTGGCTATCGTTTCGAATATTCGCCTGAGAGCTTCACCGGCACCGAGCTGGATGTGGCGCTGGAAATCTGCAACGCCGTCATCGAGGTGATGAAGCCGACGCCTGACAACAAGCTCATCATCAACCTGCCGTCGACTGTCGAAATGGCGACGCCGAACGTCTATGCCGACCAGATCGAATGGATGTGCCGCAATCTCGACAACCGCGAAAACCTGATCATCTCGCTGCATCCACATAACGACCGCGGCACCGGCATTGCTGCGGCCGAGTTGGCGCTGCTGGCTGGCGCCGACCGCGTCGAGGGCACGCTCTTCGGCAATGGCGAGCGCACCGGCAATGTCGATGTCGTCACCATGGCGCTCAACATGTTCACGCAGGGTGTCGATCCGCAGATCGATTGCTCCAATATCGAGCGCATCAAGGAAGTGTTCGAATATTCGAACCAGATGGCGATCACCGAACGTCACCCCTATGTCGGCGAACTGGTTTACACGGCCTTCTCCGGCTCGCATCAGGATGCGATCAACAAGGGCATGAAGGCGGCGCAGGTTGCCAACCATCCGGTCTGGGAAGTGCCTTACCTGCCGATCGATCCGCGTGATGTCGGGCGCTCCTACGAAGCGATCATCCGCATCAATTCGCAGTCGGGTAAAGGCGGCATCGCCTATATCCTGCAGCAGGATTACGGTCTGAACCTGCCGCGCAACCTGCAGGTCGAATTCCGCGAAGACATCCAGCGCATTACCGATGAAGAGGGTAAGGAGCTTCCGTCGAAGCGTATCCACGACCGCTTCATCGAGCGCTACGTGACCCAGCCTGATGCCCGTCTCAGGTTCATCGATCATCACACCTACCCCGACACCGAGCGCAAGGGACAGAGGGTCGTGGCGGCCGAAATCACCGACAATGGCGAGATCAAGCGCATCGAAGGCCGTGGCAACGGCCCGATCGACGGCTTCATCAATGCGCTGTCGCATTATCTCGGTATCGAGATGTCGGTCGAGGATTATTCGGAGCATTCGCTGCAGCATGGCTCGAACGCCGCTGCCATCTCCTATGTCGAGACGTCCTATCCGGGTGGCAAGCTCTTTGGTGCCGGCATCAACACCAATATCGTGGCGGCATCGCTCGAAGCGATCGTGTCGGCTGCCAACCGCGTGCTCGATGTGAAGGCCGGCAAGGCCTAAGCATTCTGATCAGGCCGCGATCACCTCAGGATGACGCGGCCTGACGATGCAATCGGCGAGCTCATCGAGCTCGCCCTGCGCTTCCGCATGGTTCTGTCCCCATTGGCAGAGGGCAAGGAGAATGGGCTCCAGCCCGAGGCCGAGCTTGGTCGCCGTATATTCCACCCGCGCTGGCACCTCGGCAAAGACTTCCCGGCGTACAAGGCCGTGTTCCTCCATCTCCCGCAGCTGGTGGATCAGCACCTTCTGGGTGATCTCGGGCATCATGCGCTTGAGCTCTGAAAGCCGTTTCGGCCCTGAGAAGACATGATAGAGGATGACGGGTTTCCATCGCCCGGAAATGACCTTCAAAGCCCGTTCCACAGGCAGTTTCGGCAATCTTTTCATTGGCTCGGCCATGGTCACCTCCTGGTGTGTACGGCACTGATATGTGTGTATTTTGAACCGTAAATCGAGTGCTACAGGCTGCCTCATGCCATCAAAGCGCGAGGTCTGCCATGAAAGCCGTTCAATTCACCCGCTTCGGCCCGCCCGAGGTTCTCGAAACTGTCGAATTGCCGATCCCGAAGCCCAGAGGCGGCGAGGTGCTGGTGCGTGTCCATGCTGCCGGCGTCAATTTCTTCGAGGTTCTGATGCGGGCGGATCGATATGCCGTCACGCCGCTGCTGCCTGTCTTTCCCGGTGTGGAAGTGGCAGGCATCGTCGAAGACATTGGGGCGGATGCCGATCCGTCGATGCTTGGCGCGCGTGTCGCTGTGCCGCTCTTTGCAATCGGACGTGGCTTCGGCGGTTATGCCGAATATGTGGCTGTGGATGCTGGAGTGGTGGTGCGTTTGCCGGACAGTCTTTCCTTTGCAGATGCGGCGGCGTTGATGGTGCAGGGGCTGACGGCTCTGCACATGGCGCGTCGTAGCCCGCCGAAGGGAAAGGTGGTGCTCGTCAACGCCGCCGGCGGCGGAGTCGGGTCTCTGTTGCTGCAGCTTACCAGGCTCGAAGGAGCGATCATGGTTATTGCCGCAGCAGGCAGCGAGGCCAAGAGGAAGATCGCACTTTCGCTCGGCGCTGATCTGGCCGTCGATTACACTGCTAAAGATTGGGCTGATCCCGTCAAGGCAGCGACCGGAGGGCAGGGCGCTGATGTCATCTACGAGACGGTCGGCGGCGATATCGCGAGGGCGTCTCTGGCTGCACTTGCTCCCGCTGGAGAAATGCTGCTGGCAGCCATGGGGCGGTTCTCGCTGGAGCTTTCCGAAATCCGCTCCATGCTGGATGCAAACCAGTCATTAAAGGGCTTTTCGCTCTTGCCGTTGATTGCCTCCAACAAATGGAAGGGCGATCTCGCTCTCCTCTTCGATCTTGCCGCAACCGAAGCGCTGAAGGTCGTGCACGGCGGCCGTTTTTCGCTTGATGAAGCGGCTGAGGCGCATCGTATGCTCGAAGAGCGCCGGGTCAGCGGAAAGATCGTGCTGGTACCTTGACCGTCAGATGGCGGCGGCGATTTCCATGGCGAGCTGGCCGAGCGTGGCTTCAGCGGAGGGGCCTGCCAATACGTAGGAAGTGCCCGCATTGTGCCAGGTCACAAGGCCGATCTCGTCGCGGATCGTTTCCTTGAAATCTTCCGTTTCTGGCGGCTGCGCATCCTTGCGGAAGCAGATCGAGATGATATCGCCATCGGTGTTGGAATAGACGAGCTGGCCGACAGGGCGGTTGTCTCCAAGGATCACGCGCGCGCCCTGAAAGGTCCAGGATTCGGCCGATAGATCCGGCACGCGGAACGGCACGCCGATTGCAGTCGTCAGCCAGGAGGAAATTTCCTCGGACTGCGAGGCCGGCACCTCGACGAGGTGACGCGGCTGGCGAACGAGAAGCCGCTGAAAGGCGGTGACGTCGCCCAGCCAGTCATTGGTGTTGATCTGAGCGGCTGCGACCGGAGTGGCGTCATCCGTATCAGGCGTATTGCCGATGAAATAGCCGATGCCACCGCCGACGACGAAGAGAATGAGGGCTGCGGCAAGTGCCTGGCGGCCGTTCGGCGCGAGCTTCAGCTGCGGGCGCGTGTTGCGCTGGGCGATCGGCGTCTTCGGTGGCTGCGTGCTCTTGATCGAGCGAACAAGCGCCAGCGGGACAGGTTCCTTCAGCATGTCGTCCAGCTTGCGACGGCCGAAATCGACGCCGTGGCGGAGCTTGTCGTAGATTTTGCGGGCGTTTTCATCTGTTGCCAGCCTGCTTTCCAGCTCCAGCTTCTGTTCCGGTGTGGTTTCGCCGTCGAGGAGGGCGGCGAGCTGGGCTTCAAGCGGCTGTTTTTTGAAATCGAGCAAATCAGTCAGTACCTATGAACGGGCGGATTGTGACCGGACAATGCGGCGAAATGGAGTCGTGCGGTCGCAAGCTGGCCGGCAATGCTGCCGATTGCAATGCCCATGATTTCGGCTGCCTGCTGATAGCTGTGGCCTTCCACGTCGATCAGCACGAAAATGCTGGCCACGCCCTCCGGCATTTCCGCGAGCATGCGGTGCAGGGCGTCAGTATCGACGGCGGCTGTACGGTCGCGAATGGCATCGCGGATATCGGTTACATTGCCCCGTGCGACCGGACGCGGTTTGCGCTTGCGGCTGTCATCGGCCCATTGCTGGCGGGCAAGTGTATAGATCCAGCTTTCCAGCCGGCCTTCGCCATTCCACTGATGCCCTTTGGAAATTGCGCGCAGACAGACCGCCTGGACCAGCTCATCGGCCGCAGCCGTCTCTCCCGCGAGCGTGATGGCAAAGCGGCGAAGGCGGGGCAGAAGGCCGACGAGATCACGCCGGATATCGGTGGTGGTGGCGGGTTGGCGCATTGTCTTTCCAAGAAGCATTCACATCGGCCGGCATTCAACTGGCTTTGCATTCGGGCCGGCTTCGCGTACGGGCCTTGCCCGGCGGGCGCGAAGCCATCGTATCTACCCCGGCCATGCAGGCGGCTTTATGAAACAAGTCGCCTGTATTTCGCAAGCGCGGGGGTGAATTCATCCATCCCATCCCAAGAGATTTCCGCACCATACCCCGCGGAGCTTGCCTCAATATGTCCTGTAGCCGTTCAGGCTCTGCAGCAGAGCGCGATAGGCCCAGGTATTTTCGCCGCCGCGATCACGGATCTCGACGAGCTGCACGCGGGCGCCCTGGAGGTCGCCCTGTTCGGCAAGCGCCATACCCATGTAGGAGCGGGCGAGGATGTAATTCTCATCCTGTTGCAGCGCCTTCTTGTAGTAGGACATGCCGAGCTCCATGCGGCCAGCCTTGCGGTTGGCATAGCCGAGATAATTCAGGATGCGCGGATCGTTCTGGTTCTGCGCGAGGTTCAGCACCGTGATAGCGTTCTCGTACTGGCCGGTATAGGCAAATTCCCGGGCAAAGTTGTAGAGGTCGTCATCGTTGAAGCTCTGCTTCTTCGGATCAACGCATTCCTTCTTCTTGGCATCCCACACCTTGCCCTTGGTGCAGGTCTTGGTCGTTTGGGTCTTCTGCGGCGGCGAGGTGTCATCGTTCCCGCCACCGACCGCAAAGGCGGATGTGGCGAGACCGAAAGCAAAGACGGAAACAAGCGAAAGTCTGCACAGGCGATGAAGAGAAGCAGTCATCGGGCGTACTCCGTTTTGAAGCGCTGCGGTTGTTGAATTGTACGCCGACGCTTAAAAATACCAAGAGCCCCGGCGGTCTTTATTGCCTATGCTGCGACATTGGTGACCGATCTTCACAGGTTGGTTCAACAGCTGCCGGAATCGATTCCGCAATCGCCTTTAAAGTGCGAAAATATCTGCACTTTCCGGCATCATGCCATCGGCCGTATCGTTGATGCTGAAGCGCTCGCCCTTCACCTCCCAGGCGCCCGGGGAGCCGGAAATGGAGAAGAGATTATAGGCGGCGCGCGGCTTGATGCCGCCCGGTCCCTGCGAGGCCGACGCTATGCCGACGACAGGTACCGGGCCTGTCTGTCCGCGCAGCCAGTAAAGCGTGTTGAGATGGGTATGGCCGTGCAGCACGAGCTCTGCGCCGCCGGTGGAAACGACGGCGGCAAAACGGCGGATGCCGATCATGCGCTTGTAGAAAGAGGTCGCGCCGCGGATCGGCGGATGGTGGATCATGACCACACGGAACAGACCGGCCTCGCCGGCAGCGCGCAGCATGTTGACCGTATCGCGCGCCTGGCGCGCGCCGAAAAAGCCGGAGGCCGCGAAGGGCGGAGTTGCGACGGCGGTCGAGCAGCCGACGATCGCCACCTTGTCGCGGATGCGAAGGTAAGGGAATATGTGCCGGTCTTCTTCCCATTGCGGCGGAGCGAGGTCGCCGCGCACATAGTCGTACCAGGCGCGCATCGACTTCTCATAGGCGCCCGGCACATAGGCATCGTGGTTACCAGGGACGACCGATGTTGCGGCGGGATCGCCGAGTTCGCGCAGCCAGGCTGCCGCGCTCCGGATCTCGATACCGCTTGCGAGGTTGACGAGGTCGCCGGTCACTGCCAGATGGTCTGCCTTGTGGGAGCGGATATCGTCCAGCAGCAGATCGAGCGTGCTGCCGAAAAGATGCTTGCGCCGGTTGCGGTGCCAGTTCACAAAGCCCGTAATACGTTTTGAGAAAAGTTCGTGAATGGAAAGGCGGGGCAGGGGTCCGAGATGGACGTCGGAGATATGCGCGAGCTTGAACATGCAACGACACATAGACCAGCTTATTTACAATTCAAACACATCCCCGCGATGAGAATATGAAAGAGCCCATGGCAGACAAACAAACATGGCCCCTTCACATGAAAGTGTTGGTGCGATTGCTGCACGTGTATTTTTCCGTCGCGCGCGGCATGACGATGGGGGTGCGTGCAGCCTGTTTCGACGAGCAGGGGCGCCTCTTTCTCGTTCGTCACGGCTATACAGGCGGATGGCATATGCCAGGCGGCGGGCTGGAACGAAACGAGACGGCAGAAGAGGCGCTCATCAAGGAGTTGCGGGAGGAAGGCAACCTCAGGATCGTGGGCAAGCCGCAGCTCTTCCACGTCTATTTCAACACCAATATCACCCGGCGCGATCATGTGGTCTTCTACCGAGCTACCGTGGAACAGACCGCGCCGCGACTGCCGGACTGGGAAATTGCCGAGAGCGGCTTTTTCGAAATCGACAAGCTGCCGGCGGAGACGACTGAAGCGACGTATAGGAGGCTTGCCGAACTCCGCGGCGAGGCGGAGCCGGCGCATTACTGGTGAAGCTCAGGCTGCGGCTGCGAGCTTGTCGCGGCCATGCGGCCGGTCGAGATCGAGCGCCGGACCTGATGGCACGATGCCGGTCGGGTTGATGGTCTTGTGGCTCCGGTAATAGTGCTCCTTGATGTGGCGCAGGTTTACCGTCTCGGCGACACCGGGGGTCTGATAGAGGTCACGCAGATAGCCCGGCAGGTTGCGGTAGTCCTCGACGCGGCGGATATTGCATTTGAAGTGGCCGACATAAACGGGATCGAAACGCACGAGCGTCGTGAAGAGGCGCCAGTCGGCCTCGGTCTGGCGATCGCCGAAAAGGTAACGGCCCTTGCCAAGGCGCTCATCGAGCTTGTCCAGCGTTTCGAAGAGTTTGACGACATTTTCCTCGTAAGCTGCTTGTGTGGTGGCAAAGCCTGACTTGTAGACGCCGTTATTGACGGTGTCATAGACTACGTCGTTCAGCGCATCGATATCTGCCCGCAGGTCTTCCGGGTAATAATCCGCTGTTGAGTCCGTCAGGTGATTGAAGGCGCTGTTGAACATGCGGATGATTTCGGCCGACTCGTTGTTGACGATCGTGCCGGTTTGCTTGTCCCAGAGAACAGGGACAGTGACGCGGCCGGAATAGTGCGGATCGGCCTTCACGTAGATTTCCCAGAGCGCCTTGGAGCCGAAAAGGTGGTCGCCGGTGGCGCCATTGCCGACTTTGAACTCCCAGCCATTTTCCACCATCAGCGGATCGACGACCGAAACGGAAATCAGGTCTTCGAGCTTCTTGAGCTTGCGGAAGATCAGCGTGCGATGCGCCCAGGGACAGGCGAGGGAAACATAGAGATGATAGCGACCCGCTTCTGCCTTGAAGCCGCCTTTGCCGCTGGGGCCGGCCTCTCCATCGGCGGTGATCCAGTTGCGGAACTGCGAGGGCTGACGCTTGAAATGGCCCTTCGTTTCCTTCGTGTCGTACCAGACGTCATGCCAGACGCCGTCCACCAGCATGCCCATGTTTTCTACCTCTGAAATTGGTTGTTGCAGCATAGATATTGCGGTGCGCTGCTTTTTGCAGGTCGGCAAAGATTGAACACTGCGTCTTGGTCACCCAATTCTTGACCGAATTTTTGCAATGGACGACAGAAATTTTTCCTGCTATCCGCCTTCCTCACAAATTTTGGAATCCTGCTTGATGTCTATTCTCAGAGGCCTGCGACGACGCTGATGCTCCCGAACGCCTGAGGGCGTGTTCGCGAACCCATATATCTGCGTCTATCCGGTCTCTGTTCCCATGCTCATGTACAAGCACGATCTCGTCTACCTCACTGAGGACGCGTCTCACGACGCCGCTATCGAACTCATCAACGAAGAAGCCTTCGGCCCCGGCCGGCACACACGCGCTGCTGCCCGTATTCGCGAGCAGGGACCTCATGACCTGTCGCTCTCCTTCATCTGCGCCGATGACGGCGAGACGATTGCTTCGGTGCGGATGACGCCGGTTCTGGCCGGAACGGTGAAAGGCCATCTCTTGGGACCGCTTGCCGTGCGGCCGTCGCACAAGAGCAAGGGTATCGGCCGGGAACTGGTACGCATCGCAGTCGAGGCCGCCAAACGCAGGGGTTCGGAAGCCATCATCCTCGTCGGTGATCCGCCGTATTACGGCCCGCTCGGCTTCGAGAAGGTCGCCTATGGCGCATTGACTTTTCCCGGTCCCGTCGATCCGAGCCGTGTGCTCGTCGTCCCGATCGCTGAAGACACGCATGCGCGGCTGAAGGGTACGATCGCCTGGCGGCATAGTTAGAGCATCTTCTTGAGAAACGTCCGCGTCCTGCCCTCGGGAAAATCCGGCAGTTCGCCAAAGATCTCATAGCCCTGGCGCTGGTATGCGCCGAGCGCGTGCGGGTTGAACGTATCGATCCAGGCGCCTCGGCAGCCCCGGGCGACGGCTTCCTCTTCAGCCTTCGCAAGAATCTTGCCGGCCATGCCACTGCCGCGCAGTGTATCGGGGATGTAGAGCATCTGGACGAAGAGCCAGCCCCAGGCGGTGTAGCCGGACAGGCCGCCCGAGACTTTGCCATCGGTATCCCGGATGAAAACGGCAAGCGTCTGCCGTTCGGACGGACCTACATCCTCGGTATTGAAGGCCGAAAGGCCATCAGTGATGACGGCGAGCTCTTCCGGTGAAGGGGCGGCGGTGAGCTCGAATTCCGGCATCGTTATCGTCCTTCACGCCACCACATGGCGCCAAAGGCGAGAAGCAGAATTCCAACACCTGCAAAACCCGCAAAGAGCGGCAAGGTATTGATGCCCTTCAGCACGGTCTCATTGGTCATGCGGATCGCCATGCGATCATTGTCTGCCACGCGCACTTGGCCGCGCACCGGCAGGATCGGCGGGACAGTGATGGTGCCGGCATTGTTGACGACGCGTGTGACGAGACCGCGGCTCTTATCGGTGATTGGTTTCAGCGCAGCGGTTGTCGAAATCATCGCCTTGAATTCCGGCGCATCGACGGCGCCGACATGGGCGAGCGTGGTCAGATCGCCATTGCGGATTTCGAAAAGGCCAATTTCGTCCATGCGCCTTTCAGCCTTGTAGAGGCCGGGCTCCGTCTGCGTCAGCGGCAGGTTCTCGGTCTTGCCCGAGGGGTAGCGCACGACCGCGTCTCCGGGGGCATCGCCAATCGTCTGGCGGGTGATTTCCAGCGTGCGGCCGGAGGTGCGTGCCGTCAGGGCCTCTTCCTCCAGTGCCGGTTCCTTCATCAGCCAGTGGGCGATGCGGCGATAGAGCGAGACATGCGGGCCGCCGCCTTCGAAGCCGCGCGCCCAGAGCCAGCCCTGATCGGAAAGCAGCATGGCGACGCGGCCCTGGCCGGCACGGTTAAGAACCAGCAGCGGATGGTTGTCGGCGCCGACCATGACGGTCTGTCCCTGTGGCCGCTCGACATCGACGCTGCGGAACCAGCGGCCCCAATGCGGCGGCTCATCGCCGGAACCGTCAAGCCCACGCGTGACGGGATGCTTGCGGCCTTGTTCGGAAAGACGGGGATAGAAGGCTTGCTCGATCATCCGTCCGGTCGGCTCTGCCGGCAGCACGGAGGCAAGCGGTGTCATCGCGATCGACTCCGGGCTTGCGTGCTCAGGACCGGCGGCAATCAGCAATGCGCCGCCATTCTCCACATATTGCGCGATGTTGTCGTAATAGAGCATCGGCAGCACATTGGCGCGATCCTGATAGCGGTCGAAGATGATCAGATCGAAGTCCTTGATCTTGTCGACGAAGAGCTCTCGGGTCGGGAATGCAATCAGCGACAGCTCGTTGATCGGCGTGCCGTCCTGCTTTTCCGGTGGGCGCAGGATGGTGAAATGCACGAGATCGACTGACGCGTCGGACTTCAGGAGATTGCGCCAGGCGCGCTCGCCGGCATGCGGTTCGCCCGAGACCAGGAGAACGCGCAGGTTCTGGCGGATGCCATCGATGATGTGCACGGCACGGTTATTGGCATCCGTCACCTCGCCGGGAATGCTGGCGACCGAGAATTCCAGCACATTCGGGCCGCCGCGGGTCACCTTGAAGGAGAAGGGCGTATCCTGACCGGGCGTCGCCTGCAGGGTGGCGATCTCGTCGCCGTTGAGGCGCACCGTCACATTCGCCGTACCGCCGGGGCTCGGACCGTCGTCGAAGACGCGCATAACGAGTTGTTGCTCCTCGTTGACGATGCCGAAGCGGGGCGCCTTGATAACCTCGATGCGGCGGTCGAACTCGTTTGGCTTGCCGGTGATGAGGCCATGGATCGGCGCATCGAAGCCGAGCGCCTGATTGACGCCGGGCACATCATGCACTTCGCCATCCGTCAGCATGATCGCGCCACCCACGCGCGAGGGCGGCACATCGGCGATCGAAGCTGACAGGGCCTCGAAGAGGCGCGTCGAGGGCACGTCGGAATTGCGGTCCTCGTTCACGTCGACGAAGCGGGGCTCGATCTGCGGAAAGCGGGCGAGCTGGGTTTTCAACGACGCCAGCGCATCATCCGTCATCTTCATGCGGTCGGCCGTCTGCTGGCTCTGGCTGCGGTCGACGATAACGGGGACAATGGTCGAAAGCGGATCACGGTCTTCCTGCAGCAGTACCGGGTTGGCAAGTGCTGCCAGCAGGGCGAGGGCCGCGAGTGTGCGGATCCATGCGCCGCGTATGCCGCGCCAGATCGCGAATACGGCGATCAGGAGGACGATGCCAGTCAGTACCGCTAAAAAAGGCCAGGGCAGGAAGGGCGAATAATCGAGTGTCATATCACTGCCCCAGCCGTTCGAGCAGGTCGGGCACGTGAACCTGGTCTGTCTTGTAGTTGCCGGTCAGCATGTACATCATGATGTTGACGCCGGCGCGAAACGCGTATTCGCGCTGCGTCTCATCCGGCGGCACAGTTGGCAGCAGCGGCGTGTCATTGTCGTCAACGGCCCATGCGCCGGCAAAATCGTTTGCGGTTATCAGGATCGGCGAGACGCCGTCTGCGGCAGCTGCCGGCCTGTTGGCGTTGTTCTGGTTCTGGCCACCCTGCCGCGCCTCGATCCAGAGCGGACTGCCGGCGTAGCGGCCGGGGAAGCTGGACAGCAGATAGAAGGACTTGGTCAGCACGTGGTCGTGCGGAACGGGTTCAAGCGGCGGAATATCCAGATTGGCGAGGATCTGCTGCAGGCGCTGGCCGTTGGCGGTCGTGTCGCTGCTCCCTTCGAGAGAGTCGATCTGGTCGCGTGTGTCGAAAAGCACCGTTCCGCCATTTCGCATATAGGCGTCGATACGGCTGATGGCGGCGTTAGACGGCATCGGCGCGGTCGCCGAAATGGGCCAGTAGATGATCGGGTAGAAGGATAGCTCGTCCTTATTCAGGTCAATGCCAACGGGCGGGGACGGCTCCAGCGTGGTGCGGTAAGTCAGGAATCTCGTGAGGCCATTGAGCCCCTCTTCGGAAATATTGTCCACATCCTGCTCGCCGGTCACGACATAGGCGAGATGAGTATTGTCGAGCCGCTGCATGATGATGTCATCGCCCGGCTGGGTGTCATTGGCATGCAGGAGGTCCGGCCGCAGCATGAGACCAGCCGCAAGTGCCACGGCGATCGTTGCCGCTGCGCGGGCGCGGGGTCGCAGGCGGGAGAAGGCGCCATTCATGAAGAGCACGATCAGGCTGTCGGTGAGAAGCAGCAGGAAGGCGATGAAGAAGAGCAAGGGCTTCGCCGACCAGCTTTCGCCGCCGACGAGGCCGGCGCGGACGACATTGAAGCCACTGATATCGAGCGGTTTCAGCTCTGCATTGTCGGGCAGCACGTTCAGCGCCGTGAAGCCATCTTCGGAGCCATAGAGGCCGGGTGGATTGTCAAAATTGGCAACGGGTGCTGCCTTGGCATTCGGGATCAGCGGACGGGCATTGCCGGTTTCGGTGACCAGGATGCCCTTGGCGGTCAGCATGCGGAAGGGCGGCAGGGTTTCGGCAACGCGCGCACTGCCAGATGATTCCGAGGTTACCCCGCCGGAGCGCGAGATCTGGATGAGGTGGCGCAGCATTTCGACGAAGGTGCCAGAAATCGGCAGGTTCGACCAGGTCGCTTCGGCACTCACATGGAAGAGCACGATCTGGCCGGCATTCATCTTGTTCATGGTCACGAGCGGTGTACCATCGGCAAGGCTTGCCCATGTGCGTTCGGCAAGATCGGGTGTCGGCTCTGCCAGCACCTGGCGGTTGACCGTCACGTCGGTCGGACGCGGTATGCCGGCAAACGGGCTGAATCCGGGGAATTCGGCGAGCGCCTGCGGCTCGCTCCAGGACAAGCTGCCGCCAAGTGCCCGTTCGCCCTGCCGCAGGGTGACCGGGATCAAGGGATCTTCGGCAGGTGCCGCAGCAAGGCGCGGGCCGGCAAAGCGCAGCAGCATGCCGCCATTCGATATCCAGCGCTGCAGGGGCGCGTAGGTATCCTCCGGAAGGCGGCCGATGTCGGCCATGATGATGATCGAGGGATTATTGGCGAGCAGCTTCGGGATCGCGACGGAAAGATTGGCATCGGTCGGCCGCACGAGGTCCGCATAGGGCTCAAGCGCTCTCTGGATATAGTAGAGCGGGGACAGCAGCGGCTGGAATTCATCACCGCTTTCGCCTGAGAGAAGCACGACCCTGCGGCGCTTGAAGGCATCGTCGAGCAGATGCACCGCGCCTGCGGTGGCGCCGGTATTGATGCTGACGCGGGCAAAATCATTGCGCATCTCGAAGGGGGCGGAAATGCCGGCATTGACGGTGGTCTGGCCGGGGGCGAAGTCAGCCCTGCCGGTGGCGATTACGCGGCCCTGCGCATCCTGCGCGTTGAGCGGGACGGAGACCGCGCCAGCGGGGCTGAGCCGAGTCACCTTGACCGTCATTGCATCGGCCGTGTTGCCGGCGCCGGAGATTGCTACCGTCTGGGCGGCATCGCCTTCGATCACACGCAGTTCGGCAGGTTGAAGATCGGAGAGCTGACGGACGGTAGCATCGTTGTCGCTGCTTGCCGCACCGTCGGTGAGGAAGGCAAGCGTACCCGGATGTACGCCGTTGAGAGCCGAGCGCAGAGCCTCGAATGCGCGCTGGCGATCCGGCACGAGTGGCTTCGGCTCAGCGGCACGCAGCTTTTCGCGGGCGGTGGCGGCGGTGCCTGGTGTTGCGTCATTGGTCGGATCGGCAGTGAAGGCGATGGAGACGACAGCGCCGGCAGACTCGGCATCGTCGATCAGCGCGTCGGCCGTCTGGATGCGGCGCTCCCAGTCGGGTGCCGAAGCCCAGCTATTGTCGACGAAAAGGACGAGCGGACCACCCGATGCGAGTGAGCTGGTGCGCGGATTGAAGACCGGATCAGCGATGGCGAAAATGATGGCGGCGGCCAGAAGCATGCGCAGCAGCGTCAGCCACCAGGGACTTTGCGCCGGCGTCTCCTCGCGTTTCAGCACAGTCGCAAGGATTTTCAGCGGTGGGAACACTTCCGCCTGTGGGCGTGGCGGGGTGAGCCGCAGCAGCCACCAGATGACGGGAAGGGCAATCAGCGCGCCGAGGATGGCGGGATAGGCGAAGGCGAAAGGAAGCGCGCTCAAAGCTGTCCTCCATGCGTTGCCTTTGCCGGCATGCCGGAAAGATACATGTGGACAGCGACCAGCGCTTCGGACGCCAGGTGATCTGTGCGGTGGCTGACGAAAGTCCAGCCGAGATGGCGCAGCGACTGACCAAGATTTTCGCGTCGGGCGAGATAGGCGTTGCGATAGTCTTCCCGTAGGCTCTCCGCCCGCCCGGAGGTCAGCCGTTCGCCGGTCTCCGGATCGGTGAATTCGGTGCGGCCGTTATAGGGGAAGATTTCCTCGGCCGGATCGGCAATTTCCACCACATGACCGCGAAGACCGCGGCGGGCAAGCGGACCGAGGCGGGCCATGATGGCGGGCGCGTCATCGAGAAAATCACCGATGAGGATGAGATCGCTCCAGCCGCGCACCATCACGGTTTCGGGCAGGCCGCCGGTCAGCGGCGTGTGCATCAGCGCGGCTGCGAGCCTCTCGGCTGCATTGCGGGCTGAGATAGGCTCCATCACGCCGGGGCAGCCGATGCGCTCGCCGGATCGGGCGAGGATTTCGGCAAGCGCCAGCATGATGACCAGCGCCCGGCTTTCCTTGGATACGCTGCCGTAGCTCGACTTGTACATCATCGAGGGCGACATGTCGGCCCAGAGCCAGATCGTGTGAGCGGCTTCCCATTCGCGGTCGCGCACATAGGTGTGATCGTCACGGGCGGAGCGGCGCCAGTCGATGCGCGACAGGCTTTCGCCTTCGCTATAGGGACGGAACTGCCAGAAATTCTCGCCGATGCCACGCTTGCGGCGGCCATGCCAGCCGGCAATCACGGTGTTGGCGATGCGCTTGGCTTCGACCAGGCAATCCGGCACGAGGGCAGCCCGCTGCCTTGCGCGGGAAAGGGCATCGTTGCCTGACGTCGGGTTGACGATCTGTCCGATGGATGCCACGCGCTGCGCTTCCTTATCCCTTTGCCTGCTTGACCAGTCCGGCGATGACGTCGCGCACCGACATGCCCTCGGCACGGGCGGCGAAGGTCAGCGCCATACGGTGCTCGAGAACGGGCTCGGCCAAAGCATAGATATCGTCGAGTGAGGGGGCCAGACGGCCTTCGTAGAGCGCGCGGGCGCGGGCGCAGAGCATCATCGCCTGGCCGGCGCGCGGGCCGGGGCCCCAGGCGACATGCTTGTCGGTGGAAGCATTGCCCTGACCCGGACGGGCGGAGCGAACCAGCGAGAGGATAGCATCGACGACCGTGTCGCTGACCGGCATCTGGCGCACGAGCGTCTGGATTTCTATGAGACGCGCGGCGTTGATGACCGGTTCGGGCTTGGCTTCGGTGAGGCCGGTGGTTTCCAGCAGAATCTGGCGTTCGGCCGCAAGCTCGGGATAGTGGACATCGACTTGCAGCAGGAAGCGGTCGAGCTGGGCTTCGGGAAGCGGATAGGTGCCTTCCTGCTCCAGTGGGTTCTGCGTTGCCAGAACGTGGAAGGGCGAGGGCAGGTCATAACGCTGGCCGGCAATCGTGATATGATATTCCTGCATCGCCTGCAGAAGTGCCGACTGGGTGCGCGGCGAGGCGCGGTTAATCTCGTCGGCCATCAGAAGCTGGGCGAAGACCGGACCTTTGACGAAACGGAAGGAGCGGCGGCCGCTCTCATCCTGGTCCATGACTTCGGAGCCGAGGATATCCGAGGGCATCAGGTCGGGGGTGAACTGAATGCGGTTTGCGGCAAGACCCAATACCTCGCCGAGCGTCGTCACGAGCCTCGTCTTGGCAAGGCCGGGAACGCCGACGAGAAGGGCGTGGCCACCCGAGAGAACGGCGAGAAGCGTGTTTTCAACCACGCTTTCCTGACCGAAGATGACCTTGGAGACTTCCGTGCGGATGGCGGCGATATCGGATAGCGCTCTTTCTGCGGCGGCGACAATCGCCTGTTCATCGAGGCTGGCTTCGGTCTTGATCATACCCACGGGCATCTCCAACGGCTGAAATCATTCGGCTGCGAATCGTCTGACTTTAATAGGCGTGCCTCATACCCGATACAGTTATGAAGTTGTTGCGGGCTGACAAGTTTGTTTCAAATGACTATCTCGTGACTTATTTCGTTAAAAGCAAACCGGGACGGAAGAATGGCAGCCGAGGAAATGAAGCAGATGGCGGATGCAGCGGGGCTTGCCGCGCTGATTTCGCGCGCTTCCGAAGCAAAATCCGGCAAGAAGCGCGGATTGCCGCCTGTCGAGAAATGGAATCCGCCCTTTTGCGGCGATATCGACATGGAAATCAGGGCGGATGGCACATGGTTCTACATGGGCACGCCGATCGGCCGGCAGCCGCTGGTTCAGCTCTTTTCCACCGTTTTGAGGAAGGATGAAGACAGCAGGACCTACCTCGTAACTCCTGTGGAAAAGGTCGGGATCAGGGTCGTCGATGCGCCCTTCGTTGCCGTCGAGATGAACGCGAGCGAGAAGGATGGACAGCAGATTCTGACCTTCCGCACCAATGTCGGCGATGTCATCGAGGCTGGCAAGGATCATCCTCTGCGCTTTCCAGGACATGGGCCGGGAGATGGGCCAGCGCGCGGGAAAGACAGTGAACTGAAGCCCTACCTGCAGGTGCGGGGACGGCTCGAAGCGCTCGTGTCGCGCGCCGTGATGTATGAAATGGTCGACCTCGGCGAAGTGGCCGAGGTCGCCGGCCGGAAGATGTTCGTCCTTCGCTCCGGCGGCGAGATTTTTCCAATCATGCCGGCGGATGAATTGGAAGCAGCCTCCCGATGAGCGAAGCGATCAGCAGGACCTATCCCCCGTTTTCGGCTGCCGAGTTCCGTCGCCGTGCGCTCAACCAGATCGGTGCACCCATTGATCACGCCTGGCGCGACCATGGCGACCATGTGCTCAATCCCGATATCGTTGCGCTGGCCGAGACCCTGAAGCTCCGTGATGCGGCCGTACTGGTGCCCGTCGTCGACGATGGCGATGAGGCGAAGGTGATCTTCACCAAGCGGACATCGACGCTGCGCAAGCATTCCGGCCAGATCGCCTTTCCAGGCGGTTCGATCGATCCAGACGATGTCTCGCCCGAGATGGCCGCGATCCGCGAAACCGAGGAGGAGATCGGCCTTGGCGGCGGCTTCGTCGAAACGGTCGGGCGGCTGCCGAACTATCTGTCATCCACCGGGTTCCGCATCACGCCCGTCCTCGGCGTGGTGCAGCGCGGTTTCTCGCTGCAACTCAATCCGATCGAAGTGGACGATGTTTTCGAGGTGCCGCTCTCCTTCCTGATGAATCCTGCCAATCACAACAGGGACAAGCGCGTGGTTGACGGCATCGACCGGCATTTCTACCGCATGCCCTATGAAACGCGAATGATCTGGGGCATCACCGCCGGCATTGTCCGCACGCTCTATGAAAGGCTCTATGCATGACCTCAGTGGCCGACCAGGCATGGTTTCAGGATCCGGCGCTCGGTCGCGTCTTTGCGCTGCTCAACGCCGATGGCGGGGAAGGGCGTGTGGTCGGCGGTGCCGTGCGCAACAGCCTGATGGGGCTTGCGGTCGCCGATATCGATATCGCAACCACGCTGCTGCCGGAAGCCGTCCTGGAGCGGGCCGCTGCTGCCGGCATCAAGGCGGTGCCGACCGGCATTGACCACGGGACGGTGACGCTCGTCATCGATGGCCGCCCCTTCGAAGTGACGACGCTGCGTACCGATGTGGAAACGGATGGCCGTCGCGCCAAGGTGGCCTTCAGCGCGGACTGGCAATCGGATGCGGAACGACGCGACCTCACCATCAACGCGTTATACGCCAATGCTGCGGGCGAAGTGATCGATCTCGTCGGTGGGCTCGATGATATCGAGAAGCGCAATATCCGCTTCATCGGCAATGCAGCGACGCGGATCGCCGAGGATTATCTGCGCATCCTGCGTTTCTTCCGTTTCTTCGCCTGGTACGGTTCCGGACGGCCCGATGCGGAGGGGCTGAGAGCGTCATCCGCTGCGCGTTCGAAGCTGAAAACGCTGTCGGCCGAACGTGTCTGGTCGGAGCTCAGAAAGCTCCTGTCGGCGGAAGATCCCGGCCGGGCGCTTCTCTGGATGCGGCAGGTTGCGGTTCTCTCGGAAATCCTGCCGGAAACGGAAAAATGGGGTATCGATGCCATTCCGGCGCTCGTCTCGACCGAGAAGGCGCTCGGCTGGGCACGCGATCCCTTGCTTCGGCTTGCCTCGATTATTCCGCCTGATCCGGCGCGGCTGGAGGAACTGGCAGCGCGGCTGAAATTTTCGAATGCAGAAGCCGCCTATTTCAGGGCTTGGGCAAAGGCCGCTCCAGTCAATGATGAGATTTCCGCTGCCGCCTTCGAGAAGCTGCTCTACGGAAACGGCGTGGACGGCATCATCGTGCGGCTAAAACTGGCGCTTGGCGTTGCTCGCGGCAAGGCAGAGAATGGTAGTTTTGATGAAATGAGCCGTTCGGCGCGGCTTTCGAAGCTTCTTGATCATGCACGCATCTGGAAGAAGCCGCAGTTTCCGCTGAATGGCGCAGATGTGATGGCCATGGGCATACAGGCCGGCCCTAAGGTCGGTGAAATCCTGTCGACCTTGGAAAACCAGTGGGTAGAAGAGAATTTCGTTTCCGACCGGGCGGCATTGCTCGCCCGGCTTTCGGAGATTGCAGGTTGAGATCAGGCCGCGTTCGCTTCGTCGCGGATGCGGGCCTTGATATTGTCCACCATGTTTTCGCGAATGGTCGTTTCGCCGTGGGCGGTTCTCATATGTTCGACGGCGCGGCGAACAACTTCAGCATCATTGTCGGCCCTTGTGTGCCAATCGCATCCGGGAACGAGCGTACCGCATTCGAAAAGTCGCATGGTCTTCTCCTGTCTCTGAAATGCAGAACCATCGCGCTTTCGCGCGACTGAGGAATGTGCGGCAATGGAGAAGGTTCCGGCGGAGGAAAGCTCCGGCCGACCTGGAAGTCGGCCGAAAGGCTCTGTTATTGGTGGGGCATTGCCCAGGCCATGTAAGTATCCGAAAGGTGTGCGGGCTTGTTGCTGTTGGCAGCACCTGTTGCCTGCTCTTGAAGTTCTTCCGGGGTCTTGCCGCCTGCGAGCTGCAATTTCACCTGCTCGACAAAGCAGGAGAGCGGCAGGTCGGAGCCGCTTTTCGCTCTCAAGTCTTCGGCGATGCGCGTTAGAAACTCGGGCGCTTCGATTGCGCGGGACGTTTCCTGAACACCTGCAGAAGCAGGAGAGTTGCTTTGTACCGTCATGACAATCCTCCTCCGATTGTAACGCACAGAAGCTAATTTAGGACGCACTCAGTTCTGATGAAGGCCTTTCAACGCGATTTTACCGGAATTGTATTTCAAATTTATCAGCATGCCGGTCTTTGCCAGCACGCTTGGCGCTGGCTTATGGCCAGCGCACGACGGGCGGCAGCGAAGAGAGAATGGATTCGACATTGCCGCCGGTTTTCAGGCCGAAGATCGTCCCCCGGTCGTAGAGGAGATTAAACTCGACATAGCGGCCACGGCGAATCAATTGTTCGTCACGGTCGGCCTCCGTCCAGTCCTTGTTGAAATTTGAACGGACGATCTTGGGGTAAACCATGGCGAAGGCCCGGCCGACATCCCGCGTGAAGGCGAAATCGGCATTCCAGCCGCCGGCTTCCGCGCTGGAATGCAGCCAGTCGTAGAAGATGCCGCCGACGCCGCGCGCCTCGTTGCGGTGCTTGAGGAAGAAATATTCGTCACACCATTTCTTGTAGGCCTCGTAATCGGCGACCGCATGGTTGCGGCAGGTGATTTCCATGGCCTTGTGGAAGAGCTGGGTGTCTTCATCTTCCTGGGTGCGACGGCGACCGAGAACCGGGGTCAGGTCGGCGCCGCCGCCGAACCAGCGGCTTGTGGTGACGACCATGCGGGTGTTCATGTGAACCGCCGGCACATTGGGATTGACCGGATGGGCGATCAGCGAAATGCCCGATGCCCAGAAGCGCGGATCTTCGGCGGCGCCCGGTATCTGGGCCCGGAAGTCGGGCGCGAACTCGCCATAGACGGTGGAGGTATGCACGCCGACCTTTTCGAAGACGCGGCCTTCCATCATCGACATGCGGCCACCGCCGCCGGCACCGTTTTCGCGCGACCAGTCCTTGGCGACGAAACGGCCTGGCTCCTGGTCGGAGAGGGGACCTTCGAGTTCATCTTCGAGCGCTTCGAAGGAAGCGCAGATCGTGTCCCGCAGCCCCTCAAACCATGTACGGGCGGCAGTCTTTTTGTCCTCGATGTCTTCGGGCAGGCCGATCGGCAGTTCCGGTCTTTCCATACGATTCGCTCTTTGTTGATTACAATCCCGGTTTAGCAGGTGCAGCAGAAGCCTGCCAGCGGTGGAAGGCCCCTGCAAGATTCGACTCGCAAAGGGCGGATTTCGATACTACTTTTCATTCAGAGGTAGGTTTATGGCGAAAATTCCGGGGCCTCCGCCCTTCGAAGGCTTGAAGCGCAGGATAGCAAAGCATCGGGCAGAGGCGTCCGCCCGTGAGCGAGATCACTTTGTCCGCGAAACATACCGAATGGGGCTTCTGGAAGCCCGCGCGAAGGCGCGCGAATGGTTCGACGAATATCCGAAAGCCGCCTATTGGACCGAAGTGGAAAGCTGGCGTCAGCTGGAGGGCGACCAGATCGAATTCACCATGCGCCGCTTGCCATCCGCCGATTGAACTTATTCGGCTGCTTTACGCAGGCGGCTTTCGATCAGAAGGCCGCTTTCGTCGAGGATCGGATGCGCCACTGAGACGATGTGCGCATTGATACGCTTCAGGTCACGCAGCATATCGAGATGAAGTGAACTCGTCTGGAGGCTGTCGGCACGCCCGTCGCGCAGCCGCTCGAGATGCCGCTCGGCCGATTGCTTTTCCATTCGGCGAACCTCGACCTTCACTTCCATCATCTGCCGAGCGAGATTGAAGTCGCGGGTGACGAAGATGGTCTGGGCGACGCGCAGGTTGTCGATCGTCAGATCAAAGAGCTTGCGCAATTCCTTGTAGCCGTCTTCAGAGAATTTCAGGCCGAGCGAGACTTTCTTGCCGACCTGCTCCAGCAAGCCTTTCTCGATGATGTCGCCGATATGCTCGAGATTGATCGCGTAGTCGATGATAACGATAGAGCGGCGGGCATTCTCGTCGCTGAGACCGCCGCGGCCGAGCTTGGAGAGATAGACCTTCACCTCCTGCTGCAGCAGGTCGACGCGCTTTTCGAGCGCTGGGATCTCGGCGAGCTTGGACATGTCGTCGTGTTCGAAAGCCTCCGAGGTGCGCAGCAGCATGCGTTCGATAAGATCGCCGACGCCAAGCACTTCGCGCGTCGCGCTGGCAAGCGCCACAACGGGGGTCGATAGTTCCTGTATGTCGAGGAATTTCGGCCCCTGATCCGGCTGAGCGTCGTCGGGCACGAGCCGGGCGGTGAAGGTGGATACTGCCCTGGAGAAAGGCCAAGCGAGCCCTGCGAGCAGAATGTTGAAGATCAAGTGCGCATCGACCGGCAGCTTGGCCGGACCGAAAGGCAGCATCTGCAGGAGTGGTGCGGCATAGCCGACGAGCGGCAGCGCGATCAGGCAACCCGCACTGCGGACGATGAGATTGCCGAGCGTGACGCGTCTCGCCGAGGCAGGGCCGGAGAGGGTTGCGACAACGGGCGGAATCGCGCCGCCGAGATTGGCACCGAGGACGAGAACGATGATCAGTTCCGGGGACACGATCCCCGTTGACGCGAGCGACAGGATCAGGACGACCACCGCAAGGCTCGACGACGAAATGAAGGCGAGTGCTGCGGAAAAAACCAGAGCAACGGGCCAGGCATCGCCGAGCAGGCCGATGAAGGCAGCCAGTGCCGGCGACGTGCGCATGGGCTCCGTCGCATTGCTCAGCAGATGCAGGGAGAGCAGCATAAGGCCGATGCCGATCATGGCCGCGCCGCCGCCGTGGCGGGCGCTGGACTTTCCGCGATAGAGCACGATCCCGCCAAGAATGAGCAGCGGCGAAACCCATTCGATGCCGGTAGCGACTATCCAGG
The DNA here is from genome assembly GCF_014873945.1 of Rhizobium viscosum. Classification (NCBI taxonomy): domain Bacteria; kingdom Pseudomonadati; phylum Pseudomonadota; class Alphaproteobacteria; order Hyphomicrobiales; family Rhizobiaceae; genus Rhizobium; species Rhizobium viscosum. Next base: position 3,206,060 of record NZ_JADBEC010000001.1, read on the forward strand.
CGGTCACGGCAGTCCCGACATTGGCGCCGAGCAGTACGATCTGGGCCATGCGCGGCTTGATGAGGTCGCGTTCCACAAAGGAGGCCGTCATCAAGGCCGTTGCGGTCGAACTTTGCAGGGCGATGGTTGCCAGGAAACCTGACAGGATCGAGCGCGGCCCGTTCGCCGTGCCCGTCGCAAGCCCGGTCCTCAGGCGTGCGCCGAAGGCGCGCGTGACGCCGTCCTTGACCTGCGCAAGGCCGAAGAGCAGCAGCGCAATTGCGCCGAACAGATTGATCATGACGATTGTGGATTCCATGGTCCTGGTTTTTTTCTTCTTCTTGAGAAGGTTTTCTCGATTCTACGTTTCCGTAGTCGAGTAAATCATTGGAATCTCACTGCTTGTGCAGATTTATTGATTGCCTGGCTAATTAATATAGGGCTTTTTGCGTCGATTCAAAGCGATGTTTGCGACATGAAGGCCGCCAAAGATCGGCATGTCTGCAGGTTCACGACCAGACGGTCTGCCGCATTGCCTCTCCTGTGATCATCGCGGCGGAGACGGCAAGGTTGATCGAACGCTGGCCTTCCACCATCGGGATCAGGACGCGCCCATCGGCACGTTCATGCACATGATCGGGTACGCCGGCGCTTTCACGGCCGAAGAGCAGGATATCATCAGGGCGGAAGGCGAAATCCGTGTAGCGCTGCGATGCTTTCGTCGTGGCGAGGATCAGGCGGCGGCCGGTGGCTGCGCGCCATTCCTCGAAGCGTTCCCAATTGACATGGCGCGTGAGCGCCGCGGCTGCCAGATAGTCCATGCCCGCCCGCTTCAGGTTTCGATCGGAAATGTCGAAACCGGCGGGCTCGATGATGTCAACCGCAAAGCCCAGGCAGGCAGCAAGGCGCAGGATCGTTCCGGTATTGCCCGGTATATCGGGTTGATAGAGCGCCAGTCTAAGGTCTGCCATGGGAAATTGTCCGTTGAGATGATACGCAATTGGCCTATCCGAACTGTGATTTTGAGGCAACAGAACGCTTTTTGACCTTTCGATGGTCACTTTCCAAGCTGGCGGGGCTGGAAATTTAGGCATTTTCGCGCTATCGGTGCATATCTTCAATCGCCAACAGGGAGCGCCGACATGGATACATTTGTGCTGATGCGTCTCCCGCCCGTGATGCCACTGTTGGTGACCTGGCGCATATAAGGCGCTTTTCTTTCCCCTAATTGCCCATTTTGAATAATTGCGCGGCCATTACGGCCTCGCCCCTTGAGCCTCCGGTTCCCATATGTGCTTTCGTGCGCCGCAAGAGCGCAAAGCCGGGGCCGGAACGCGGAAGTTCTGGAGCGATTTCATGTTTGACTGGTTCGAACGGCGACTTAATCCCTATCCGAGCGAGGAGCCGGTCGCTCCCCCGAAGGGTCTTTTTGCCTTCTGCTGGCACTACAGCAAGCCGGCGGCGGGATGGCTTGCGCTCATGGCCTTCCTGACGGCGTTGATCGCAGTCGGCGAAGTGGCGCTCTTCCAGTTCCTTGGCGATATCGTCGACTGGTTGACGAATGCCGATAAGGCGACCTTCCTACAGAATGAGGGTCACAAACTGATCTGGATGGGTGCGCTGGTGCTGATCGGACTGCCGCTCGTTGCCGGTCTCGATTCGCTCATCATGCATCAGATGATGCTCGGCAATTATCCGATGATCGCGCGCTGGCAGATGCACCGCTTCCTGCTGCGCCACAGCATGACCTTCTTTGCCAACGAGTTTGCCGGGCGCGTTGCCACAAAGGTCATGCAGACGTCGCTTGCCGTGCGCGAAACGGTCATGAAGATCCTCGACGTCTTCGTCTATGTCGTGACCTACTTTCTGTCGATGATCGTCATCATCGCGGCTGCCGACTGGCGGCTGATGCTGCCGATCCTCGCCTGGCTCGGCGTCTATATAGGCATCGTCGCCTATTTCGTGCCGCGGCTTCGCAAGATTGCGGCGCAGCAGGCAGATGCGCGCTCGCTGATGACCGGCCGCGTAGTGGATAGCTATACGAACATTGCCACCGTGAAACTGTTTTCCCATGCAGGCCGAGAAGAGGTCTATGCCAAGGAGAGCATGGAGGGCTTCCTGGACACGGTACACAGGCAGATGCGCAAGGTGACGCTCTTCCATATGAGCGTCTACCTGAACAACTGCATTTCACTGTTCATCATTTCCAGCCTGTCCATCTGGCTGTGGCTGAACGGCACGATCTCGGTCGGTGCGATTTCGATCGCCATCGGCCTTGCGATGCGCGTCAACGGCATGTCGCAGTGGATCATGTGGGAAGTCTCGGCGCTCTTCGAAAACATCGGCACCGTCTATGACGGCATGGAGATGATGTCGAAGCAGCACGATATCGTCGACAAGCCCGATGCGCCCAAGCTCACCGCGAAGAAGGGTGCGATCCATTACGAGCGCATCGGCTTCCACTACGGTAAGGGCAAGGGCGTCATCGACAATCTGTCGCTCGATATCAAGGCAGGCGAGAAGGTCGGTCTCGTCGGACGCTCAGGTGCGGGCAAGACGACCCTGATGAACCTGCTCCTGCGTTTCTACGATCTGGAGTCCGGGCGCATCACCATCGACGGCCAGGATATTTCCGAGGTGTCGCAGGATAGCCTTCGGGCGTTGATCGGCGTTGTGACGCAGGATACGTCGCTGCTGCACCGCTCTATCCGCGATAACATCGCTTATGGACGCCCCGACGCGACCGATGAGGATGTGATCGAGGCGGCAAGGCGGGCCAATGCCTGGGAGTTCGTTGAAAGTCTTGTCGATATGCACGGCCGCAAGGGGCTTGATGCACAGGTCGGCGAGCGCGGTGTGAAACTCTCCGGCGGCCAGCGTCAGCGCATCGCGATCGCACGCGTCTTCCTGAAGGACGCGCCGATCCTGGTGCTCGACGAGGCGACCTCGGCGCTCGATTCCGAAGTGGAAGCGGCGATCCAGGAAAACCTCTTCGCGCTGATGGAAGGCAAGACCGTCATCGCGATCGCTCACCGCCTGTCGACGTTGACCGAGATGGACCGGCTGATCGTGCTCGACAAGGGCCGCATCATCGAAAGCGGCACGCATGGCGAACTGGTCAGCCATGGCGGCATCTATGCCGATCTGTGGAATCGCCAGTCCGGCGGCTTCCTCGCCGATCACGAGGAAGAGACCGAAGTCGCAGCCCAGTAAAATAAGCCCTTCCCGTTTCTGCGGGGAGGGCTTTTCTTTTGTCCTGTTGAGGAAATCAATTTTCCGCTTAGAGCGTGCGGACTCGGTCGGCGCAGAGGCTGTCGGCCCAGTCGATGACGCGATGATGCTCCACGACAACGATCGAGTTCGAGGCAAGCGACTGAAGCGTGAAAATCCGCAGCCGTTCCTCCCGTTCTATCCAGTTTGCTATGGCTTCCGTCACGATGCTGTCACGCGGCACATCCAGCGCGTCCGCCAGGGCGTCGAGCTTTTCCGCAAGGGAAAGCGGAAGATGCGCATTGAGCGTTTTCGTTTCCATATCTGCGGTCTCCGGTAAGACGCGATCATGGCACGAGATCGTGGCTGCTTCCACCCGTATCAATGGAGATGACGCCGATATTACCGATCATTACGAAAATATAAGGTTGCGTCCGCTTTATATTCTCTTTGCCGCAATTCTGAACGGGCCTATATCGCGGTGATGCTGCTCACTCCGATCCTTCGCCTGTTCGAAACCTGGATAGATCCCTTCCGCGCTCGCGACAATCTTCAACCGCCGCGCAATACATTCGGATTCATCTGGTTCTATATCGGCCAGGCCAAGTGGCCGTTTATCGCCATGCTAGTGCTCGGCGGCATGTCGGCGGCGATCGAAGCAGCTCTTTTCTGGTTCGTGGGGCGCCTCGTCGATATCCTCAGTACCATCAAGCCCGAAGACGGCTGGAGTACGCTCCTGGCTGCTCATGGCAGCGAGATTTTCGGCATGCTGGCGCTGATCGGCATCGTTCGTTTCGTCGTCGCATTCCTGATTGCGCTGATCGACCAGCAGGTCATCACACCGGGATTTTATAATCTGGCGCGCTGGCAGTCCTATCTGCATGTGTCGCGCCAGTCTCTCGCCTTTTTCCAGAGTGATTTTTCCGGCCGTATCGTTACCAAGGTCTGGTCGGCGGGGCAGGCGACAGGCGATCTCGTGACGTCGCTGATGGAAAGTGTATGGTTCGTCGGCATCTATGCCGTCACGACGCTGGTTTTGGTCGGGCAGCTCGATTTTTCGCTGGCGGCGGTGGTTCTCTTCTGGCTGGCGGCTTTCAGCGTGCTCGCCCGCTATTTCGTGCCGCGCATCCGCTATCACTCGCGGGAAACTGCGGAGGCAGCTTCGCTGCTCAATGGCCGCATCGTCGATGCCTATAGCAATATCCAGACGCTGAAGCTCTTCGCACGCGACGAGGAGAGCGACCGCTACATGCTTGACGGCTTCAACGCCTATCAGGAAACGGTGCTAAAGTTCACGCGCTTCATCACCGGCGTTCGTGCGTCTATGGCGCTGCTCTCAGGCCTGATGATCGTCACCATGGCCGGCCTCAGCGTCGATCTGTGGCTGCGTGGGCTGATCAGCTCGGGTGGGGTCGCCTTTTCGCTGACGCTGGTTCTGCGGTTGAACTTTCTGCTCGGGCGGTTGATGACCCAGTTCAACGGCATCATGCGCAATCTCGGCACCATTCAGAACGCGGCGGAGCTGATTTCCCAGCCGCTGCATCTCGTCAACCGCCCCGATGCGAAGGAACTCGTCATCAAGCAGCCGGGTATCCGTTTCGAGAATGTTTCCTTCCACTACGGCAAGGAGAATTCGGTCATCGACAATTTTTCCTTGACGATCCGTCCCGGCGAAAAGGTCGGCATCATCGGCCGCTCCGGTGCGGGCAAGTCGACGCTCGTGAATATTCTCCTGCGTCTCTACGATCTCGAGGGCGGGCGTATCTTGATCGATGGGCAGGATATCGCCGCCGTCACCCAGGAATCATTGCGTATGCAGATCGGCATGGTCAGCCAAGATACGTCGCTGCTGCATCGCTCCGTGCGTGACAACATCCTTTTCGGCCGGCCTGATGCCGGAGAGGAACGCCTTGTCGAGGCCGCCAGACGCGCCGAAGCGCTCGATTTCATCGAGCGGCTGCGGGATCAACAGGGCCGCAAGGGTTTTGACGCGCATGTCGGCGAGCGCGGGGTCAAGCTCTCTGGCGGTCAGCGCCAGCGTATCGCTATTGCGCGTGTGTTGCTGAAGGATGCACCGATCCTCGTTCTCGACGAGGCGACGTCGGCGCTTGATTCAGAAGTGGAAGAGGCGATCCAGTCAAACCTGAACCGCGTGATGGAAGGCAAGACGGTGCTTGCGATTGCCCATCGGCTTTCGACGATCGCCGCGCTCGACAGGCTTGTCGTGATCGACCGCGGCAAGATCATCGAAGAAGGCACGCATGATGCGCTTCTGAGGCAGGGCGGGCTTTATGCCGATCTCTGGGCGCGCCAGTCCGGCGGCTTTCTCGCTTCTGGCGATGACAATACGCGCTCAGTATTCGCGGACGAAATCGCTGACTAGGCCGTAGTGGTTCGAGCCGAAGCTGTCTTCCAGCCGGCTCGTCGCGCGGATGAGCAGCGGTGGTCTTGCGAAGATATGGTCGATGCTGATGCCGAAGGAGCCGGCGCTGACTGGCCAGGTGGTGGGTTCAGGGAAATCCGTCGTTAGTCCCGTCCCGCGCAAAAAGTGCTGAATAGTCGGTGCCAGGATCGAGGAATTGAAATCTCCGGCAACCACCAGCGCGCCTGTATGAGGCTTCATAAAAGCCGTGAGATCCTCAAGCTCGTCGGCCTGAAAATCATCAAAATATGGTTTGGAGAGATGGGGGAACAGGAGATCGACAGGCGTTCCATCGAAGTCGATCGAAACCGACACGAGCCGCTGTTTCCAAAGCTCGCCGATGTCGCGGGTCTCCTGCCGGACAAAGGGACGTTTCGACAGCACAAGCGTATCGCATTTTTCACTCGCATCGCAGCCGATCCGGTAGGGATAGAGCTGCTGAAGCCGTGGCAGCTGCGCAAAGACCGGCTCGGCCTCCATAATATCGACCACATCGGCGCCTGAAGCCAGGATGGCATCGGCAATCCGCCCACCGTTTTCAAAATTGTCATTCTCGATATTGAAGGACATGAGCCGGAAAAGGCGGGGGGCATCCTCCGGAGGCGTCCTGCCGGCGAATTCGCGCAGCATGATGACGCCGTGGATATTCAGGAAGGTTGCTACCGCCAGCATCAGAAAGCCATACCAGTGTCGCCTGAAAAAGAGGGCAATGACTGCGCCGACTGCGCAGACGATGCTGAGATGAACCTGGAAGCTGTAAACGAGCGAAAGCAGCCAGAAATCGGTAAAATAACGGAGCGAAACGAGGGCCAGGACAATCGTGATGAGGACGCTCAATACGCAGAAAACAGTATGCCTCATCGGCGCAAATCCAAATTCGTATGGCAAACTCACCAGCGCCTAACACGCCCCCTAGTTTGTTGCAACGCAGCAAAGTTGCAAGCCAGTGATTGCCTTAAAAAATTCACTGAAATTTCCCGCGACATTGTGCCCCCATCCTCTTGTCAAGGGTGGACATAATTTGCGATCAAGCATAGAACGCGCCGGATTGGTGGGGAATCTATGGCCGAAATATGTTGTGATAGATTCGCCGCCTCTGGAGGGGCAGGGCGGAATTCCGCGACAATTGCGCAGAGGATGGTTAAGCCGTGAGCGAACACGTAACGACAAGCGAGGCTTCAGAGCCCACTCGCCGTGATTTCCTTTATCTCACCACTGGTATGGCAGGTGCAGTCGGCGCCGTTGCGGTTGCTTGGCCGTTTATCGACCAGATGCGTCCGGATGCGTCGACGCTGGCGCTTGCTTCCATCGAAGTCGATGTCGCGAGCCTTACGCCCGGCATGTCGCTGACGGTCAAGTGGCGCGGCAAGCCGATCTTCATCCGCAACCGCACGCCGGAAGAAGTGAAGGCCGCGGCCGACGTCCAGCTTTCGGATCTCAAGGACCCGATCGCCCGCAATGCAAACCTTCCTCCCGACGCTCCGGCAACGGGCGCTGACCGCTCGGGCGGCAAGGATAAGGAAAACTGGATCGTCATGATCGGCACCTGCACCCATCTCGGCTGCGTTCCGCTCGGTCAGGCCGGCGAATACAATGGTTGGTTCTGTCCCTGCCATGGTTCGGTCTACGACACGGCCGGCCGCATCCGCAAAGGTCCGGCGCCGGAGAACCTGGCGATTCCGACCTTTTCGTTTTTGTCCGACACAAAGATCAAGATCGGTTGAGGGGAGACTGATTAATGAGTGGCCATTCCAGCTACGAACCATCAACCGGCCTGGAAAAGTGGGTCGATGCGCGCCTTCCGCTGCCGCGCATGGTCTATGACAGCTTCATTGCCTATCCGGTTCCGCGGAACCTGAACTATGCTTACACCTTTGGCGCCATGCTCGCCGTCATGCTGATCGTACAGATCCTGACGGGCGTCACGCTCGCCATGCACTATGCCGCCGACACGACGATCGCCTTCAACTCCGTTGAAAAGATCATGCGTGACGTCAATCACGGCTGGCTGCTGCGCTACCTGCATGCCAACGGCGCATCCTTCTTCTTCGTTGCCGTCTACCTGCACATCGCCCGTGGCCTCTACTACGGCTCCTACAAGGCACCGCGCGAAATCCTCTGGATCCTCGGCGTCGTCATTTACCTGCTGATGATGGCGACCGGCTTCATGGGCTACGTTCTGCCCTGGGGCCAGATGTCCTTCTGGGGCGCGACCGTCATCACCGGCTTTTTCTCGGCTTTCCCTCTGGTTGGCGAATGGGTTCAGCAGTTCCTGCTCGGCGGCTTTGCCGTCGACCAGCCGACGCTGAACCGTTTCTTCTCGCTGCACTACCTGCTGCCCTTCATGATCGCAGGCGTTGTCGTCCTGCACATCTGGGCGCTGCACGTTACCGGCCAGACGAACCCAACTGGCGTCGAGGTCAAGACCAAGACGGACACGGTTCGTTTCACGCCTTATGCAACGCTCAAGGATGCGCTCGGCGTCTCGGTCTTCCTGATCGTCTATGCATACTTCGTCTTCTACCTGCCGAACTATCTCGGCCATGCCGACAACTACATTCCGGCCGACCCGCTGAAGACACCAGCCCATATCGTTCCGGAATGGTACTTCCTGCCGTTCTACGCGATGCTGCGTTCGATCACCTTCAACGTTGGTCCGATCGACTCCAAGCTCGGCGGCGTTCTCGTCATGTTCGGTGCCATTATCGTGCTGTTCTTCCTTCCCTGGCTCGACACTTCGAAGGTGCGCTCGGCGGTTTATCGTCCGTGGTTCAAGCTGTTCTACTGGCTGTTCGTGATCAACGCGATCATCCTCGGCTGGCTCGGTTCGCAGCCGGCGGAAGGCATCTACACGGCGATCTCGCAGTTCTGCACACTGCTCTATTTCGCCTTCTTCCTGGTCGCGATGCCGGTTCTCGGTCTGGTGGAAACACCGCGCCGCATTCCGAACTCGATCACTGAAGCGGTGCTCGAAAAGCGCAACAAGATTGCTGCGGCCAAGGCCTGAGCGAGCGACGGTAAGGAATAGAAACATGAAAAAGCTTGTTGCAAGCATTCTGTCGCTCGCTGTCACAGCCGGTGCCGCCGGTGTGGCTTTTGCTCAGGAAGCAGCGGCTCCGGCCGCTCACCATGAGGAAAGCGCCACGCCGCATTATCCGTTGAAGGAGCCCAAGGAAATCGACTGGACCTTCGCGGGTCCGTTCGGCCATTACGACAAGGGCCAGCTCCAGCGCGGCCTGAAGGTCTATACGGAAGTCTGTGCCGCCTGCCACTCGATGAACCTCGTACCGTTCCGCACGCTGAGCGATCTCGGCTATTCGGATGCGCAGGTGAAGACCTTCGCTGCCAATTATGAAGTCCAGGACGGTCCGGACACCAGCGGCGAAATGTTCACCCGCAAGGCAGTTCCGTCCGACCACTTCCCGTCGCCCTATCCGAATGCGGAGGCAGCTGCTGCCGCCAATAATGGTGCGGCTCCGCCCGACATGTCGCTGCTTGCGAAGGCACGCGAAGTCGAGCGCGGTTTCCCGCAGTTCGTCTTCGATATCTTCACCCAGTATCAGGAAAGCGGCCCGGACTATATCTACTCGCTGCTGACCGGTTATGAAGAGCCGCCGGCTGGCTTCCAGGTTCCGGCAGGCGCGCATTACAACCCGTATTTCCACGCTGCCGCTGCCTTCGCCATGCCGAAGCCGCTCTCCGACGACCAGGTCACCTATGACGATGGTTCGCCGCAGACGGTCGATCAGTACGCCAAGGATGTCTCGTCGTTCCTGATGTGGGCGTCCGAGCCGCATCTCGAAGAACGCAAGCGTACCGGCTTCATGGTCATGGTCTTCCTGCTGATCTTCACTGTGCTGATCTATCTGACCAAACGTTCGGTCTACGCGCGCACTGACCACTGAGATTATCCAATCTCATCGGGAAAGGCGGCTTTTTAGCCGCCTTTTTTATTTGGTTTGACCCGGCGCAGTTGATAGTGTGCGGGCGTTTTGTGCTCCTCGCAGATACGGATTTTCGATGAACAATACGCTTTCGGAGCTTGCGGCCAGCATCCGCTCCATTCCGGATTACCCCAAGCCCGGCATCATCTTTCGCGACATCACCACGTTGCTCGGCAATCCCCGTGCCTTCCGCCGCGCGGTCGATGAACTCGTGCAGCCCTACGCTGGTCTGAAGGTCGACAAGATCGCCGGCATGGAAGCGCGGGGCTTCATCCTCGGCGGCGCGGTTGCGCATCAGCTTTCCTCGGGCTTCGTGCCGATCCGCAAGAAGGGCAAGCTGCCGCATGACACGGTGCGCATCGCCTATAGCTTGGAGTATGGCGTGGACGAGATGGAAATGCACCGTGATGCCGTCCAGCCGGGAGAGAAGGTGATCCTCGTTGACGATCTGATCGCGACGGGCGGCACGGCTGTCGGCGCAACACAGCTTCTTCGTCAGATCGGCGCGGAGGTTGTCGGCGCCTGCTTCGTCATCGACCTGCCGGATCTCGGCGGCCGCAAGAAGCTCGAAGACCTCGGTGTCGACGTGCACACGCTCGTCGAGTTTGCCGGCCATTGAGCATGTCAATTTCAGCAGAGCCGTTACAGGCGTTTGCTGGAATTGCTTCTGTCCGCATTACTCGAATTCCAGCACGCTGCTTTCGAAGCGGATGACGGGAATACCGTCCTGATTGACGCCTTCGCAGAGGATGCTGTTGACATGCCAGCCCGGCCGCGACGCAAGCGGGCGGCCGGAGAGAAAGGTCACGGAATAGCTGACCATCTCGTCGACAAAGACCGGCTTCATCCATTGCAGCTTCTGGAAACCGGGTGAGGGGCCGAGGTTCGGCGGCTCCAGGCCTTCCCTCTTCAGCCGGCCAATCTCCGCCATCCAGTATTTGAGGAAACACTGCATCCATGCGGCCGTCGTATGCCATCCGGAGGCGCAGAGCCCGCCGAACATGCTGTCCTTGGCCGCATCCTTGTCGGTATGGAAGCGCTGCGGATCGTATTTCCGGGCGAAGCTGAGGATCTTTTCCTCCGTGAAGACGTAGGTGCCGATCTCGCTCTTCTCACCGGCGGCGTAGAGTTCGGTCATTCTCATGCGCTGCCCTCCGGGTTGCCACGCATACCGAAGATAACAGAATTTTCTGATAGGCAGACCAGTTCGCCGCGCTGGTTTTCCACCTCGTGGCGAAACTTGACGATGCCGAGGCCCGGACGCGAGCGAAGGGCACGCGCCTCCAGCACCGTCGAATGGCCGGAAAGCGTATCGCCTGACAGCACCGGCTTGCGCCACTCCATGAAATCGACGCCGGGTGCACCTTCGCAGAGAGAATTCAACACATAGCTGTCGGCCATCATGCGCATGAACATTGCCGAGGTGTGCCAGCCGGATGCTGCGAGGCCGCCGAGGATGCTGGCACGGCCCGCGGTCTCGTCCAGATGCATGGGCTGCGGGTCGAACTCCGCGGCGAATTCGATGATTTCGGCAGCCGTTACCGGCTTCGGGCCGAGCGGGAAGCGCCGGCCGGGCTGGAAATCCTCATGGGCGAGCTTTTCTGCAGGCATCAGGGTCTCTCATCATAGGCAGGCCTCATTGCTTACAATAGCATCCGCCCGGGCTCAATGATTCCATAGGGGCGAACCAGAATGGCTGAACTAAGGTCGATACTCGATGAGGCAGCGCGGGAGGGGTTGATCACCGCAGAGGCCGGTGAGCGGCTGGCGCCGTTCCTTGCAGCGCGTGGCGTGATCGTCGAGGCGCGGGCGGCCGAGCCTCAAGAACCTGCCTGGTCTGATACCGAGACACCGCGTTTCGTGCGTGGGTTCCACGACGTACTGATCACTATCGGCATTCTCATCGCACTTGCAGGCCTCTGGGGGCTTGCCTCGCTCTATACGGTGCTGCCGGCGATCCTGGTGCTGGCGGAAATCCTCGTGAAGCGCCAGCGCCTCGCGCTGCCGGCTGTCGTGCTGACGCTGGCGGTTTTTTTCTGGACCTTCCGGATGATGCTGTCGGTCTATCCCTCCAATGCCGATCTGTGGCTGACAGGCGATGGCATCGATAGGTTCATCGTCGCATTTCCCGTCATCATGGGGCTTTTCTACCTGCGCTACCGTGTGCCGCTTGCGCTCGCACTCTCCATCTTCTCGGGGCTGGCCCTCGTGCTCGCGCTTGTCTTCCGCCTGCTGCAATGGGGGAGCGGCGACGATGCCTTCATCCTCAACCATCCGACTCTCGTGTCGGTCATCCTGTTTGCCTGCGCGGTCGGCCTGTTCGTCGCCGCGCTCGGCTTCGATCTCAGCGACAGGTTTCGCCGCACGACGCGATCGGATGTCGCCTTCTGGCTTCATCTCGTCGCCGCGCCCGCCCTGCTTTACAGCATCCGGATATTGCTCTCACTCGACGGCGGCTGGCTGGATATCATGGATGCGAACTCCTTCAAGACGCCTGTTGTCGTCGTAATCGTCGCGCTGCTGATGCTGATTGGCCTGATCATCGACCGGCGCGCTTTCGTGACATCAGGCCTGCTGACGCTGGGCTTGGCGATCTATGGGATATTCCAGCAGGGGAGTGCGACCGTCGATACTTACGTGTTCGGGACGCTGATCATTGTCGGCGTGATCGTGCTCGTCATCGGTACGGGATGGATGCCACTTCGGCGCATGGTGCTGCACGCCTTGCCCTCAGGCGTAGTGGAAAGGCTGCCGCCCGGCTGAGCGGCAGCTGAAGCGTGTCACGGTCTTTTGAGATCCGCTTCCCGCGTTTCAGGTCTTGCTTTTCCTCATGTCGCTGACGCAAAGCGCGACATGCTCTGGTCAATCAGGTGTTGAAGCGGAAGTGGATGACGTCGCCGTCCTGAACGACATATTCCTTGCCTTCGTCGCGTGCCTTGCCGGCTTCCTTGGCGCCGACTTCGCCGCCAAACTGGATGTAGTCGTCATAGGCGATCGTATTGGCGCGGATGAAGCCACGTTCGAAATCGGAGTGGATGACGCCAGCGGCCTGCGGCGCCTTGGTGCCACGTTCGATCGTCCAGGCGCGCGTTTCCTTCGGTCCGACCGTGAAATAGGTGATCAGGTGAAGCAGCTTGTAGCCGGCGCGGATCAGGCGGTCGAGGCCTGCCTCATCGAGGCCGAGTGCCGAGAGGAATTCCTTGGCCTCTTCGTCCGGAAGCTGGGCGACTTCAGATTCGATCGCAGCCGAGATGGTGACTGTTTCGGCACCCTGAGCCTTGGCCATAGCGGCGACGGCCTCGGTATATTTGTTGCCGGTTGCGGCATCGCCTTCGGCGACGTTGCAGACGTAGAGGACCGGGTGCGATGTCAGAAGGTTGAGGCCCTTCAGGATGTTGGTCTCTTCTGCATCGAGCTTCGAAAGCAGCGTGCGAACTGGTTTGCCGTCCTGCAGCAGCGCCAGCGAGGCTTCCATGATCGGCAGCATCGCCATGGAATCCTTGTCCTTGCTGGTGGCGCGCTTGCGGGTCTGCTCCGTGCGGCGCTCAAGGCTGTCGAGATCGGCGAGCATCAGTTCGGTCTCGATCGTCTCGGCATCGGCAACCGGGTCGATGCGGCCTTCCACGTGGGTGATGTCGCCGTCTTCGAAGCAGCGCAACACATGCACGATGGCATCGACTTCGCGGATATTGGCGAGGAACTGGTTGCCGAGACCTTCACCCTTCGAGGCGCCACGCACGAGGCCGGCAATATCGACGAAGTTGATGCGGGTCGGGATGATTTCCTTCGACTTGGCGACATTGGCAAGCTTCTGCATGCGCGCGTCGGGAACGGCCACTTCGCCGGTGTTCGGTTCGATCGTGCAGAAAGGATAGTTCGCCGCCTGTGCGGCCGCCGTCTTGGTGAGTGCGTTGAAGAGGGTCGACTTGCCGACATTCGGCAGGCCGACGATACCGCATTTGAAGCCCATGGCTGAAACCTGCTGTTCTCTAGAATTCCTTGGCCGTGCCTATGGGATAAAGGAGGGGAGCGGTCAAGTCTTAGAGCGCTTTTCTCGCCGCTCCCTTGCCGTCAGGGCTTGGCAGCCTTATTCTTACCTCGTGGGATTTTTCCGGCATCAGGTGTCGAAATTCTGCAATCAAAAAAGTTTAGTTAGATCGAAACCCCTTCCCATGTCATCAACGGGCGGATTTCCGATGGTTGACAACGACATTGCCTTAAAACCCAAGACCAGGGTGAAGCCCAAGCTGGACAAGCCGAAGCTCTACAAGGTCATTCTCGTCAATGACGATTATACGCCGCGCGAATTCGTCATCGTGGTGCTGAAGGTTGTCTTCCGCATGAGCGAGGAGGCCGGCTACCGCGTGATGATGACGGCACACAAGCTCGGCTCCTGCGTAGTCGTGGTCTGTACCAGGGATATTGCGGAGACGAAGGCCAAGGAAGCCATCGACCTTGCCAAGGAAATGGGCTTTCCACTGATGTTTACCACCGAGCCCGAGGAATAGAGTCGGCGTCTCAAGACTGCCGGCGGATTTGGTAGCCGGTCTTGTCCTGCGTGAAACCACAGTTTTCATAGAAACGCAGTGTCGCCGGGTTCTTCGATCCGGTCAGCAGCATGACCTTGTAGCAGCCGGCATTCCAGGCTTGCGCGATCGCATGCCGGATGAGCTTGCCGGCATAACCTTGCATGCGGTGATCGGCGTGGGTGACGACGTTTTCGATCAGTGCATAGGAGGCGCCATTGCGCGTCAGGTTGGGGACGATGATCAGCGTGACAGTCGCGGCAGCGATCTCGCCGGCAAAGCCGATCAAGACCGCCATGCCGGGCTGCGCCAGGATGGCGGAAAAGCGTTCCATTGCCACATCGGGAGCGAGGACCGGATCGGTCGGGCTGAGGTGCTGGTAGAGCGTGGTCAGGCCCTGCAGATCGCCGACGGCCGCAGGCCGGATGCTGAAATCGCCACCGGCCATCGCGTTCAGTCGCTCTTGTTGCCGAACATCTTTTTCAGCATCTCGGCCATAGGGCCTGTCGCCGGAAGCTTCTGCTGGCCGTGATTGCGGGCCTGGTGAATGTGGGACTTTCCCGCTGGCTTCTTCTCCGGCTTCGGCTTTTCCTCTTCCGCCTTGCCGCCGAGCGCCAGCGCAATCTTGTTCATCAGCTGGGAATCTTCATTGCGGACCAGCATGTCGGCATTGTCGGCGAGCGTGTCGAGAAGCGGTTCCAGCCAGTCGCTGTCGACCTTGGCGAAATCGCCGAGCACATGGTTATGCACCAGCTCCTTGACGCCGGGATGGCCGATACCGAGGCGCAGTCGGCGGTATTCCTTACCGCAATGCGCGTCGAGCGACTTGATGCCGTTGTGGCCGCCATGACCGCCGCCGGTCTTCAGCCGCGCCTTGCCGGCCGGCAAATCGAGTTCGTCATAGATCGCCACGAGATCGGAAGGCTGCAGCTTATAGAAGCGCATGGCTTCGCCAACGGCTTCGCCCGACAGGTTCATGAAAGTCTGCGGCTTGATCAACAGCACCTTCTCACCCGCCAGCTCACCTTCGGAAATCTCTGCCTTGAACTTTCTCGACCAGGGCGAAAAGCTGTGGCGGCGATAGATCGCATCCACCGCCATGAAACCGATATTGTGCCGGTTGCCGGCATATTTCGCGCCGGGATTGCCGAGACCTGCGATGATCAGCATGGCCTGTCTTCCTTGCAAGAGCTGTTGGCGTTCACCACCGCGAAACGGCGGCAAAGTCAAGTGGCAAAGGCGGGCGTGAACGGCACGCGGCCGATCATTTCAGCAGATGCAGGCCGTATTTCAGAAAGATCTGCTTCTGTTCGCCGCTGGCGATCAGCCTGTCCAGCGAGACCTGCATGCGGGCCAGGAGATCGTCCGGGAAATTCTTTTCGCAGGCAATTCCCATCGGCTGGGAGGACAGTATCGTCACCATTTCCAGCGGCTGATCGGCCTTCAGTTTGTCGAAATAGAGTTCGGAGATCGGCATCATGTCGATACGGCCGCCAAGCAGCTTGCGCAGCGTCGCGTTGAAATCGCTGGCGACGTCGAGCTTGTTAAAGCCCTTCTCCTTCAGCGTCACTTCCGTGTAGTCGTCGCGCTGCGTGCCGATTACGTATTTCTTCGCGTCTTCGAGATTTGCGGCCGAGACACCCGATCCCTTGCGGGTGATCAGAATGTTGCGGTCGACGAGGAGCGGCTCGACCCATTTGAACAGGCCGTCGCGCGCGGCGTTATGTGCGGTTGCGAAAACACAGGTCATCGGCGTCGAACGGGCCAGGCTGAAGGCACGGGCCCAGGGCATTACGTCGAGCGTATAGCCGACACCGATATCGGCCATCACCTTCTCGACCTGTTCGACGGTCGCGCCCTTGATCATCTTTCCCTCGCGGTAATTGAAGGGGGCGTATTCCTCGGTCACGAAGGCTATCGTCTGGGCTGAGGCAGACGTGGCAAAACAGGGCAGGGTAAGAAGTGCAAGAAGCAGCAGCTTTTTCATCGCGATACCTCCCATATCTCGTCAATTCATGAAGCGCGCGCCACATCCGAGAGTGAGTTGCTCAATTCCTCGATCAGCCTGGCGGCATTCTGCGGACGGTGGAACAGATAACCCTGACCATAATCGAGGCCCATCTGGTGCAGCGTGCCGCACTCCTCCTCCGTCTCGACGCCTTCGGCGATGACGGTGCAGTTCATCTTGTGCGACAGCGTGGTAATGCCTTCGATCAGCATGCGGCTCTTCTCGCGCACGTCATCGTCAGCATCATTGATGGCGCGGGTGAAGGATTGGTCGATCTTGATGATGTCGACCGGGAAGCGGTTGAGATAGCTCAGCGACGAGTAGCCGGTACCGAAATCGTCCAGCGCGATACGGCAGCCGAAACGGCGCAGTTCCGTTACGATCATGCGGATCTGCGGGTTGTCGTGCATCAGCACGGCTTCCGTGATCTCGACGACGATACGATCCGGCAGGATGCCATGTCGGCCGAGAATGGCGGCAAGGCGGGCGGCGAGCGCCGGTTCGAACTGCAGCGGCGAGAAATTGATGGCGAGATAGGTGCCCTGCATGCCGGGCAGGCGGGAAATCTTCGCCAGATTGGCGATTGCCTTTTCCATGATGACGTTGCCGACGCGGACGATCTTGGCAGTCTCTTCGGCTACGCTGATGATCTCGGCCGGCGGCATGAGACCCTTCTGTGGATGGTTGAGGCGCATCAGCGCTTCGAACCCGGCAATACCGCGGCCGTTCAGGTTGACGATCGGCTGCAGATAGGCCTCGAACCAGTCGTCGGCGAGGCCGGCTTCGATATGCGCTTCGATCTCGGCGCGGCGGCGGGCGTGGTCGAGCATGCTGCTATCGAAGATCTGTGCGCCGTTCTTGCCGTCGCGCTTCTTGGCGTACATGGCCATGTCGGATTTCTGCAGCAGTTCGGCGGCGGTCGCAGCGTGGCGAGGATAGATGGCGATACCGATAGAAGCGCTGAGATGCATGTCCGGACCGAAGGGCGTCTCGAAGATCGAAGCGATCTGGTCGCACATGGCGCGGGCGCGCTTTTCAGCATTCTTGGCCGGTAACAGGATGGCGAATTCATCGCCGCCAAGACGGGCTGCTTCATCGGAGGGAGCAAGCAGCGTCTTCAGCCGCTCCACGAGTTCAATAAGGGCAGCATCACCTGCGGCGTGGCCCATATTGTCGTTGATCCACTTGAAGCGGTCGAGGTCGACGAAGAGGCAGGCGAGTTCCTGATCGGCGGCATCGGCGGCTGCGATCTTGCTATCGAGCACGGCTTCAAAGCCCTGGCGGTTCAGGAGACCGGTCAGATGGTCCGTGATCGCCTGGCGATGGTTGCGATCTTCGGAGGCCTTCAGTTCCGTCACGTCGGTCATGACGGAGAGCGACTGACCTTCCTGTCCGTGAGTCATGAGAGCGGATTCGATGATGAGCACATCCATGATGCGGCCGTCCATACAGACGAACTTGACGGTGACATCGCCGGTGGCGTTCTCACGCTGGCTCTTGCGCTTGATGAACTTGTCGCGGGTGGTGGGCGTGACGAGATCGGAGAAATCCCGGCCGATGACGGCGGCGCGGTGATAGCCGGTCGCAAACAGCCAGTAGTCGCTGACGGCGGTGATGCGGTCTTCTTCATCGAGGGAGAAGAGCATGGCGGGCGTCAGGTTATAGATGTCGGTGGCGCGGCGATGTGCGAGCTTCAGTTCGGTTTCCTCGTTTTCAAGCTTCGTCTGCATTTCGTTGAAGCTTTGGGCAAGGCGGCCCATTTCGTCGTTCGACTGCCAGTCGACATGGTGGCGGGAGCCGAGTTGACGTGTCGCCTCGATCGCAGCCGTCAGGCGCATCAGAGGCTGGATAACGAAGATACGGTTGCCGATGAGCGCTGTCGCGAAAACGGCCAGCACCGCGAAAATGAAGATCGAGATGAAGACGACCTCTTCCTGCTTCAAGCCGGAAAACAGGCCGAGTGCCGGATAGAAGACGGAAATGCTGCCGAGGTTCTTCGGCCCGTCGACGGTGTTGTAGATGATAGCGCGGGAAACCTGAACCAGCTTGCCATCGAAGGAGCGCGGAATGGTCGACTGGCTTACGTCGAGCTGGCCCGATTGGTCGCGCACCTCAACCTTGACGATTGCGCCCTGTGAAACAACCGTCGCGCTGATCTGGGTTACACTGTCAGCATCGAGATCCCAGAGCGGCTTGGCGAGCGCCTGGGCGTTGGCCACAAGAAGAACGGAAATATGGTCGCGTATTTCCTTGTCGGCGCGCTCGGAGGAAAGGAAAAGGAAAAGAACAAAGAGGGGAGCTACAAAAACAAGCAGCGCGCCGCAAACAATCGCAAAAAATCTGTTCTCAACGGAATTATTCATGGATCCGTTTGCTCCACGGGGTCGGAATATTTTGCGGTCACGCAGCAGGGCGGAACTTCGCGACCAGCCGGAGCATGCTTCCATGAATGTGTTAAATGTTGCTGAAATGGGCCTTTTCGGCAATGAAAAAGCCCGCGTTCCTCACGGAAAACGGGCCTTATGCTTTACAAATTGGTAGAAGCGATCAGGCTTCTGCTTCGCCTTCGGCAGCGGTTTCGTCGATGCCGGCAGCCGGAGCAATGATCGTTGCGATGGTGAAGTCGCGGTCAGCGATAACCGGGGTCACGCCCTTCGGCAGAGTGACTTCGGAAATATGGATGCTGTCGCCGATCTTGTGGCCGGAAAGGTCGACCGTGAAGAATTCCGGGATCGCGTTTGCCGGGCAGTGAACTTCAACTTCGTGACGAACGATGTTCAGAACGCCGCCGACCTTGAGGCCAGGGGACTTTTCTTCGTTGACAAAGTGGACCGGGATTTCAACGGTAACCTGGGTGTTGCCGGATACGCGCAGGAAATCGACGTGCATCGTGAAGTCGCGGACCGGATCGAGCTGGTAGTCCTTCGGCAGAACCTGGTATTTCTTGCCGTCGACGTCGATGGTCGCAACGGTGGTCATGAAGCCACCGGCATGAATGCGCTTCGTCACCTCATTGGTGTTGATAGCGATGGAAATCGGGGCCTGCTTGTCACCATAGATGACAGCGGGAATAAAGCCGTTGCGGCGGAGTTCACGGGCGGACCCCTTACCAACCCGTTCGCGCGCCTCGGCCTTGAGCTCGTACGTTTCTTGGCTCATGGCTAGTCCTTTCGAGGTTATTTGGAGAGCCCGCGGCGGGCTTGAAGCCTTGTGCCGTCGGACCGGAGGCGGGCAGGCCCGTCCTCATCCGCGTTGCCTCCAAGGGTGTCTACGCGGACGCGTGGCCTATAATATAAGTGTCGCGCAAACGCAAGCGGCGGCAACTGGTCCTCTTGAGGGGACCAATGCCGTTGGCCGTATCCAAGATCGCGCCTCATCGGCACTACACCCGAAAGATCGGGAAATGCAATCCCTGGTGTTCTGCAAGCCGTTCCAAAAACCGCTGATAAGCCTTCGTTGTCCGGGCGTTAATCACAAAGTCGAACAGAAGGTTCCACTTTACCGGTGAAGGCGCCGGATTATCCCTTCTTTAACGCGGCAAGACCGATGTCAGGCTTGAAAAGAATGGGTTTTCTCATGTTTGCGATCGTTTACTGTCTAACATACCAACACGACTTTACGCTGGTTCTTCTGGCTGCCGTACTATGCCTTGTGTCCAATCTCGGAACGATCCTGTTTCTGAGAAGTGCTGGCAGGTCAAACGGCGTGCCGCGCTGGATCTGGCTTTCCGTGGCTGGAGCGGCAGGCGGCTTCGGCATCTGGTCGACGCATTTCGTCGCCATGCTCGCCTATGATCCGGGCATCGTCGTCGGTTATGATCGCGATCTGACGCTTATTTCGCTCGGCGCGGCCTTTGCCTCTACCTTTGTGGCAGGCCTTGCCGCGGTGTCGCTTCCGCCTTCTCAGGCCAATATCGCTGCTGGCCTTGTTTTTGGCGTCGGCGTCGCAGCCATGCATTTCGTTGGCATGGCCGGCCTGCAGGTTCCTGGGAGCATCGCCTGGGATAAGCATCTCGTTATCGCTGCGCTGATCATATCGGTTGCCATGGCGACCTGGGGATTTACACTCACGAAGAACTGGAAGGGTTCGAACTGGAGCATTCTCGCTGCGGCGTCTGCGCTGTCGCTCGGCATCGTTTTGATGCATTTCACCGCGATGGGCGCTCTGACGATCATCGAAGGGGGCGCAAACGCGATCGAGCCGCAGGCGCTTTCCAAGCCGTTTCTTCTGGTGACCATTCTCGTCGTATCGATCTCAATGTTGGCCTCGGGCATTTCGGCATCGATCATTGCATTTCGCGCCGCCAAGCAGGCGAGCGCAAGCGAAACCAGGTTTGAGCTGCTCCTGCAGGGCGTGACGGATTACGCAATCTACATGCTCGATCCTTCAGGCGTCGTGACGAACTGGAATACGGGGGCGGAACGCGCCAAGGGCTATAGCGCCGCTGATATCGTCGGCCAGAATTTCGCCCGGTTCTACTCCGCAGGGGATCAGCAGAATGGTCTTCCGCAGAGAGCTCTCGAATCCGCTCTCGCCAATGGGAGGTTTGAGGCGGAGGGGCTGCGTTTTCGCAAGGATGGATCCTCGTTCTGGGCACATGTCGTCATCCAGCCCGTCTATGACGATAATCACCATCTCATCGGGTACGTGAAGATTACCCGCGACATCACGCAGGCAAAAATCGACGGGGATAGGATCAAGGAAGTATCGAGGAACCTCGATCTGGCGCTGGAGAACATGAGCCAGGGCATCTCGATGTTCGACCGCAATGAGCGGCTGATCCTCGCAAACGCCAGATATAGCCAGCTCTTCGGGTTTCCTGAGAGTTTCATTCGCCCGGGCCTTACCTATTCCGAGATCGTTCGCAGTGGCTATCAGATCGTTTTTGGTGACGGTGATGCCGCAGATACAAGGGCGACCGATCACTATCGCAGGCATATGGCGACCATGCGCTCCGGCCAGAGGACCCTGGTGCATCAGACGACGAGCGGCCGCTCAATTCTTGCGACGTTCAATGTTCTGGCGGATGGCGGCTGGGTTACAACGTTCGAAGACATTACCGAACGGCTGGCGCGCGAAGAGAAAATCGCCTTCATGGCCAAGCACGATGCTTTGACCGGTCTGCCGAACCGTCCCACGTTCAACGACTACCTCTCACATCAGCTGACGATCGCCAAAAGGCTGTCGACCAAGGTTGCGGTGATTGGCATCGACCTGGATAAATTCAAAGAAATCAATGACCAGATGGGCCATGTCGCAGGCGATTTCGTGTTGAGCACATTGGCCGCGCGGTTGAACGGGATCCTGCGTGACGAGGAACTCGTCGCCCGGCTTGGCGGCGATGAGTTTGCGGCTGTGAAGCGTTTCAATGACGGGGCAGAGCTTGACGACTTCGTTGCGCGGCTGGAAGCCACGCTCATGGAGAAGATGGATTTCGAGGGGCATCACATCGTCCCCGGCGCAAGCGTTGGTGTCGCACTTTACCCCGATGCCGGCGAAAACGCCGAAACGCTTCTCGCAAATGCAGATCTGGCCATGTATCGCGCAAAACACGAGGTCGGGCGCAATGTCTGCTTCTACGAAGAGTCCATGGATGAAGTGTCGCGCGACAGGAGAAGGCTGGCACGTGATCTCTGGGTCGCGATCGAGCGCGACCAGATGTACCTTCACTATCAGGTGCAGAAGTCGGTCGCGACCGGCAAGACGACCGGATACGAAGTGCTGCTCAGATGGAACCATCCTGAACGCGGAAACATCCCGCCCGTCGATTTCATTCCGATTGCCGAGGAATGCGGTGCGATCGTGCCTATCGGAGAATGGGTCCTTCGCGAGGCATGCAAGGAAGCGGTCGGTTGGAAGGACGACATCAAGATTGCCGTTAATATTTCGCCCATTCAGATCGCCCATGCGAACATAGCCGAGCTTGTTCGTACCGTCCTCCAGGAAACTGGCCTACCGGCATCGCGGCTCGAACTTGAGATAACCGAGTCATCGATCATCGTCGACAAGAGCAAGGCGCTGGTTGCTATGCGAGCGCTCAAGCAGCAGGGCGTTGCGATCGCGATCGACGATTTCGGAACAGGCTATTCGTCGCTCGAGACCCTTCGCTCGTTCCCCTTCGACAAGATCAAGCTCGATCGCAGCTTCATGAACGAAGTCGAGACCAGCCAGGAAGCAAAGGCGGTCATTCGGTCCATCCTAGCGCTGGGACGCGGCCTGTCGATCCCCGTGCTTGCTGAAGGAGTCGAAACGCTGAGCCAGCTCGAACTATTGACATCCGAAGGCTGTGACGAGGCCCAAGGCTACTATTTCGGTCGCCCCGCGCGAATGGAACAACAATCGGTTACGCTCAACACTGCGGCCTGACGCAGGGCGAGATTAGAATCGAGGGCCTTCGCGTGCGGGAGCGCCGGGCAGGATATGTTCACTCTCGGCCGTGATCGCAAAATAACATTTGTCCAAACGTGCTGGGTTGACACCGGAAGATATCCGATCTTCCTATGGCCGCATTCAAAGCGGCTGAGGAGAATGTGAATGCGTCTCAAACTTGTCACGACAACGAGCCTTGTTGCCCTATCGCTGTTCGGGGCAGCGCAAGGGGCTGAGATCAATCAGGATGGAGCGAACAAGCTTCGCGACAGTCTGACGGGCATCCTGCCCGAGGATTTCGCAAAGAGCGGTTTCGTGACCGTCAACCCGGCGGGTACCCGCTATGAGGTTATCTACGATTTCGCCAAACTGCTTTCAAAAGTGGATACGACCAAGTACGTGGTAAACGGGCTGACGCCTTGGTCGGTCTTCGCCACACCGCTCGACAGCGGGCTCTGGAATCTCGAAGGCAACAACAGCTTCAACATCTCCGGCAACGTCAAGGGGCCGGACGACAAGAACACCGATTTCACTTATTCCATTGCCTCGATGGTCTATAACGGCGTCTTCGATCCGGCGATCGCCTATCTGCGTTCCGGCGATTTCAAGGCCAGCGATATCCACCTCACGTCGAAGTCCGAGGCCGATCAGGTCGATGCGAGCTTTGCCGGCATGAATTACAGGCTCGATTCGACCGACAGCGCAGGCGGCAATGGCCGGCTGGACTTCAAGGGGAGCGGCGCGTTTACGGCGCTGTCGGAGACAGTTACCAGCGCGCAGACGCCGCCGGTCACCATCAAGGCGGATTCGATTGACTTCAATGCCGCTGTGGCCGGCCTGCCGGCGAAGGAAATTCGCGATATCGTCTTCTTTGTCCTTGATCATGCGGATGAGAAGGAGCTCAGCAAGGAAGACGGCGAAAAGCTGAAGTCCGTCCTCAAGGCATCCTTTCCGCTGTTCTCATCGGCCAACGAAACGATCACGGTTAATAATCTGGCGGTCGGCACCGTTGCCGGAAGTGGCGGCGCCAAGGCCTTCGGCTATAATTTCTCGGTCGACGGGCCGAGCGATGCAGTTCGATTTGCCTTCGGGATGAATGCCGAGGAGGTCACGCTCGACAGCCCGGTCGTGCCGGCGAGCTACCATGCCTTCCTGCCGAAGAGCATCGATATGCAGATCGCCGTGCCGGATATGGATTTCGCCGCTTTCGGCGACGAGTTCATGAAGATCGATTTCTCATCGGGCAACAATTCGGAAGAAAGCGGCAAGCTGGCTGCCGAGAAGCTCTTCCACGACGGCGTCGTTGTCGTCGACCTGCCGAAGTTCACAGCAGTCTCGGATGTCTACGATATCGACGTCACCGGCAAGCTGCAGGGCCGCGTCGATACGCAGAAGGATTATTCGCTTCAGGCTTCGGTCCTGGCGCGGGATCTCGACAAGTCGATCGCAGCCATCCAGGAGCTTGCCAAGAGCGACCCGAACCTTCAGCAGGTCTCCTTCGGTATGATGATGGCCAAGGGCTTCGCCAAGACGGACCCGGATGGCCGCTCGCGCTGGGATATCAGCGTTGCCGGCGACGGTTCCGTGGCGATCAACGGCCAGCAGATCAAGGGACCGGATGCCGAGGAACCGGATCAGGATCAAGATCAGGGGCTGGAGCCAGACCAGGAGCAGGGGCAGGAACCGGAGCAGGTTCAGCCGCAATAAGTGCTCTGAACTGCAGCCTGAAACGAAAAGAGCCGGCTTCGTGCCGGCTTTTTGCGTCTGGTGTCACAGGCGCATTGGTCGACAAATCGATTGCTGCCGTTCAGGAAGTCACAGGAAAGGCACCTGATTTCAGCCAGGTCGGCTTGGGGTGATGATGTCCAAAGGCTTTGCTGACGCCAAAGTTCGGACGGTAATGGTGCGCGGACGGCACGGCGACTGTTAATGGTCAATCTCTGAGGACCGCACAGCACTGATCAGCGGTCAGGGAACTACAGTTCGAAGATCAAAAGAGCCGGTCGAATGCCGGCTCTTTTAGTCGAAGAGACTGGAGACGGACTCTTCCTGGGCCGTGCGGCTGATGGCTTCGCCGATCAGCGGAGCTGTCGTGACGACGCGGATATTGTGGGCCGAAAGCACGGCGGTGGTCGGCTGGATGGAATCCGTGATCACGAGTTCGCGCAGCTTCGAGGAGGTGACGCGGGTGACCGCGCCGCCGGAGAGAACGCCGTGGGTGATATAGGCGGTGACGCTGGAGGCACCCTTGGCGAGCATCGCATCGGCCGCATTGCAGAGCGTGCCGCCGGAATCGACGATGTCGTCAATCAGCAGGCAGTCCTTGCCGGTGACGTCGCCGATGATGTTCATGACTTCGGATTCACCGGGCCGATCGCGACGCTTGTCGACGATGGCCAGAAGACAGTCCAGCCGCTTGGCGAGCGCGCGGGCGCGCACCACGCCGCCCACGTCAGGCGAGACGACCATGACATTGCTGAGGTCATAGTGGCTCTTGATGTCGCGCGTCAGCACGGGTAGGGCGAAGAGGTTGTCTGTGGGTATATCGAAGAAGCCCTGGATCTGACCGGCATGGAGATCGAGCGTCATGACACGGTCGGCGCCGGCTTCAGTGATCAGATTTGCGACCAGCTTGGCGGAGATCGGCGTGCGGCCGGAGGCGCGGCGGTCCTGGCGGGCATAACCGAAATAGGGGAGGACGGCGGTGATGCGGCGGGCTGACGAACGACGCATGGCGTCGATCATGATCAGCAGCTCCATCAGGTGGTCGTTGGCGGGAAACGCGGTCGGCTGCACGAGGAAAACGTCCTCACCGCGCACATTTTCCTGGATCTCCACGAAGATTTCCTGATCGGCAAACCTTCGGACACTGGCTTTCCCTAAGGGAACATTGAGATAGTTGCAGATCGCTTCGGCGAGTTGCCGGTTCGAATTGCCTGCGAAAACCTTCATCTTGGTCCGCCTGTTATGCGCTGATAGCCGCGCTTTTTAGCCAGCTTCCCGGTGAATGCAAGGGCTAAGGCGTCACATACTTTTATATTTATAAAAAGCTTGTGACTAACCGCCCCGGCTTTGCCGCCAGGATGTGAACTCGGTGATCGTCTTTGAAGCGATCTGCTGCATCACGGAGGCGGGCACGCCGGCCCAGGGATCGGCCGCCGCCGTCGGCACACTTTCCTGTCCCTGAATGCGGTGCAGCCGGGCGCCGGCATTGTCGAGCACATCCCATACATAGACCACGGTGACCTTGCCCTCGTCGCTGAAAGCGGAGAGGTAGCCCTTTAGAATATAGTCGCTGCTGGTATCGTTGGAGCTCTTGATGGCAAGGCCATGGGCGCGGGCCTCCGCGCCAAGCTGGCGGGACAGCGGGGTGACGGCTTGTACGGGCGCACCGATGATGGGCAGGAAACGCACTGTATTGCCGCGTACCGAGGTCGATGACGAAACCGAAGGATCAAGCGCCGCTGTCTGCGTCGGCTGCTGCGGTGCCGGTTGCTCGGCGGCGGACGGTGGCGCCAGTGATTGGCCTGCGATCGGTCCGGAGGCGGCGGGCGAAGAGCCATCACGGGAAAGCGCATCGGCCTGGGCCTGCATGGTCGTCGGCGGAGCGCCGGTGCCGGGCCGGTAGGCCTGCGCCTGGTAGTTCGGCTGGGTCGGATAGGTCTCGCTGTAGGCTGGCGTATAGTCGTTCCGACGGGGTGCCGCCGGGAAGGTCCGTTGCGGCGCTCCGGCCATACGCTCAGCTTCGCTCTGCGTCACCGGTGTGGATGAGCGCTGACTCGTCGAGGAGTCGCCGATTTCCATCGGCGGCGTGAGCGTCAATGCATCGGTCGTGTTGCAAGCAGAAAGCAAGGCAAGACAGATCAGGAGCATGGGCGCAGTCGCAACTCGCGTCATCCCTCGGTTCGTCCTTCCCACGTCAGCATCAGCCCCGTGCGAATTTATGGGGGTCGGGGGACCTGTCTGTCAATTCCGGATTCTTGCCGGTGATTGCGGAGGTTAGACCCCGATGAAATCCAGCGGATGGCGCGAAAGTGCACGCGGGGCTTCACCGGTCGTCAGATAGGTCTGTCCGAGGGTCATGGCTGTGCCTGTGTCGGAATCGGCGATGATCATGTGCACGAAGAGCGACATGCTCGGCTCGATCGGCTGCGGGTTACCGGCATGGAACATCTGGTGCTCCATCCAGGACGGCGAGAAGCGCGCGCCGAGCGAGTAACCGCAGGCATTCAGCCGATGGCGAGCGAGGCCGCGCTCATCCATGATCCTGGCATGCATGTCGAAGACATCACCGAAAGTATGGCCAGGCTTCAGCACGGTCTCGATCGCCTGGATCGTCTCGAGGCAGGCATTATAGAGTTCTCGATGGCGGTGCGTCGGCTCGCCGATGACGATCGTGCGCATCATGGCGGCATGATAATGCGCGTAAACGCCGGCCCATTCGAGGGTCAACTGATCATTGGCGTCGAGCTTGCGGCGGCCGGCCTTGTAGCGGCAGAGCAGGGCGTCGGCACCCGAGCCGATAATGAACTCGTTGGCCGGATAGTCGCCGCCGCCGGAGAAGATCGCGCCCTGCATGGCGGCGAGGATATCGGCCTCGTCCGCACCAGGCTTGGTCAGGCGGATTGCTGCATCCAGCGCATCGTCGGCCAGCACGGCGGCATGCTCGACATAGGCGACCTCAGTCGGGCTCTTGACGAGGCGCAGGCTGCTGACGAGGTAGGAGGCGTCGATGATCTGACCGAAGGTCGTCAGTTGCGAGTCGAGCAACCGGGAGATTCGGCCGGTCATTCCATGCGTGTCATATTCGACGCCGATACGGGTGCCGAGCAGGTCCATTTCGACCAGCAGGTTCTTCAGATCCATCGTCGGGTCGGCATTGACGCGGTCGACCCAGACATGGATGTCCTCGATAACCGAGGTGTGCCGGGCCTGCCGCAGGTCGGCCGAGCGGGTAATCAGCGCCATGGTGCCGTCGGCCTTGACGACCAGCGTCTGGAAGAAGCAGTAGCCGAACGTGTCGTAGCCGGTCAGCCAGTACATGCTCTCCTGCGCGAAAAGCAGCAGGGCGTCGAGCTTTTCTTCTTTCATCTTGTCCGTCAGGCGGGCAAGCCGGCTTGCGAATTCAGCCCGTTCGAAATGAAGTGCCATGCTGCTTACATCTCCCTGATGCTGATCGCCGAAATCTGGCGGCCGTAATCCGGCTCCTTTTTATGTGTGGTGCGCCGATAGGAAAAAAAGCGCTCGCTATCGGGATAAGTGCAGAGACCGAGGCTTTCGGCACGCACGCCGGCGTTTTTCAGCCGCTCGACGGTCAGTCCCGGCAGGTCGAACATCGCGTGGCCCGCCGAAGGGGAGGGGACGAAGTAGCGCTCATAGGCCGGATCATAGGCGAGGAAGCGCTCGACGAATTCCGGACCGACTTCATAACTTGCCTGGCTGATCGAGGGGCCGAGGCAGGCGACGATATTGTCCCTGTCAGCACCAAGGGCCACCATGGCATCGATGGTGTTTTCAAGCACGCCGGTCAGTGCGCCCTTCCAGCCGGCATGGGCTGCGCCGATGACGCGTTTTTCAGGGTCGGCGAACAGGATCGGGCCGCAATCGGCTGCAAGCACACCAAGCACGATGCCCGGCGTAGCCGTGACCATGGCATCTGCCTGCGGTCGGTCGCCGTTATAGTCGGGCCCGATGGTGACGACGTCTGGCGAATGGACCTGATGGACGGTTGCTAACCGTTCTACCGGCAGATCGAACCAGGCGGCGACGCGTCTGCGGTTCTCCTGCACGTTTTCGCGCTCGTCATGCGAGCCAAAGCCGACATTGAGGCCGCGATAGATGCCCTGTGAAATGCCGCCAGCGCGGGTGAAATAGCCGTGGCGGATCGAGCCGCCGGCCGCTTCATTCAGCAGCGCGCTTTCGATCGGTGCTGGAGAGGCCGCGTCTGTCATGTGATATTCCAGTTTTTGGAGAGGGATCGACGTCATCCTGGCCGGATCTCTTCCGGCGAAGCGGTGTCATTTTGCGGCGGATGTTGGCGAGCGCAAGGCTGCCTGTCAATCCACCGGACGGAACGGCATCAGGTCGATCGCCGGGTAGGAGACAGCGAGCACCTTGAAGAGTTCGCCCATGCGGCCTTCACCTGCACCGGCGAGCCGATCGACGGCGCTCTTGATGATCTGCTGCGTATGCGGCTCGCGGTCGCGGCCGAGGGCTGCGGCGCGTTCGAGGATGCCGAGGCCGGTCAGGAAGTCACCCTGGTGCAGCGCGCCGTTAATGTGGACGCCTGCAGCGGCTGCCGTCTCCGCCAGTTGCTGGAAATCGACATGGCTTGTGAGGTCGGCTTCGCCGGGATGGGCAAGCGGCGGATCGAATTCGTGCATTCGCACCGCCTGGAGCGTATCGCCGAAGCCGGTGACGAGATGTCCGTAGTCGATGGCGAGCGCCGTGCCGCTGAAGATCCGCAGCCTTTCGCAGATGGCGCTCATGACCGCCTGGCGGGCGGGCGAGATCTCGAACAGCGTACCAACCGGCACGTTCTGCGCAGGCTCCGGCAACAGTGCCGGATCGATGCCGGCAACGCCGGCCGCAAACATCAGTTCGCCATCGGCATCGAGGCCGACAGTGCGCTCACGAAAGCCGGTCGGGGTGCGGATGAATTGGCGGATCGGGATGGCGTCGAAGAGTTCATTGGCGACGATCAGGGTGAAGCCCGGCGGCACTTCGTCGAAGCCGGCATGCCAGCTGATCTTGCCTTCATGGGCTTCCAGTGTCTGGCCTTGGACATCGCGCAGGCGCTCGCTGGTCTCAACGAGATGGACCGTCATATTGTCGAAGAGCGGCGGGGCGATACGCGAAATCACCCGCAGCATGTCCGCCATCATCGTTCCGCGACCAGGACCGATCTCGACCAGCCGAACACCCGCCGGCGTTGAATGACGCTGCCAGGCGTGGACGACGAAGACGCCGATCATTTCGCCGAAGAGCTGGCTGACTTCAGGTGCCGTGACGAAATCGCCCGAACGGCCGAAGGGCTCGCGGGTGCGGTAGTAGCCGTGTTCGGGATCGGCTAGGCAAAGCGAAAAATAGTCGGTGACGCTGAGCGGCCCGTTTGCCTGGATGATCGTCTTGATCTTTTCGCTTAATGCGGTGGTCATCGCGGTCGTTCCGGAGCTTCAGTGCTGCAGGGCAGCAGCCTGGCGGCGGGCGCGGAAGATCGCCCAAAGGCCGAGCAGGATCATCGGGAGCGACAGGACTATGCCCATCGTCAGCCAGCTGGTGCCGAGCAGGTAGCCGAGCTGCGCATCCGGCTCGCGGAAGAATTCCACGAAGATGCGCGAGAGCGCGTAACCACAGACGAAAACGCCGGTGATGAGCCCGGGACTCTTCAGGGCCTTGGCGCCGTAGACGAGCGCGGCAAGGACGAGCAGCAGGACGACGCCTTCGAGGCCGGCTTCGTAGAGCTGGCTCGGATGGCGGGCGAAGGGGCCGCCGGTCGGGAAGACGACTGCCCAGGGCACATCCGTCAGTCTGCCCCAGAGCTCGCCATTGATGAAATTAGCGATACGTCCGAAGAACAGGCCACAGGGCACCACCGTCGCAACGATATCGAAGAGGCTCCAGATCGGGATGCGGTTGCGGCGGGCAAAGAGGATCATGGCGATCGTCGTGCCGGTCAGGCCGCCATGGAAGGACATGCCGCCGTTCCAGATCTGTATGGCGCGGATCGGATTTTCGATGATGGCGCCGAGATCGTAAAAGAGAATGTAGCCGATGCGACCGCCGAGAACGATGCCGAGGGCTGCCCAGACGATGAAGTCGTCGAGTTGGGCCCTTGTTATGGGCGAGGTATTGTTCGGCCAGAGTGTATCGTTTGCAGCAATGCGGCGGGCGTAGACCCAGCCGAGCACAATGCCGGCGACATAGGCCAGACCATACCAATGAATCGCCAGCGGGCCGATCGAAAAAGCGATCGGGTCGATATTAGGGAAAGGCATTATAGCAAGAAGATCAGCAGCTATCGGCAAGGTTTTCCTACCCGTTGAGATGCGCGGAACATGGCTCCGCGATCTCTGACGGTCAAGTGCATTGTTCGTCACGGCCCCGTGCGCAGGGGCTTATCCCGTGCAAAGCGCTTGCATCCTCAACGGCGAAGCCCTACCTCCATTTCAGTGGCTGCAAGGCCTGATATTCACGTCGTGCGAAGGGAGAAATACGCCATGACGACCGGAACGAACCGCATCATGGATGAATTCGCCAAGCTGATGACCGACGCGGCAGGTGCCGCGCAGGGCGTGCGCAAGGAGGTCGAGACAGCCTTCAATGCCCATGCCGAACGCTGGCTGAACAGCATGGATGTTGTCAAGCGCGAGGAGTTCGAAGCTGTGCGCGAAATGGCGATCAAGGCCCGTGACGAAAACGAGGCGCTCGCAGCCCGCATCGCTGCGCTTGAAGCCAAGCTCGCCGCGAAGGGCAAGTGATATCAGCTTAAATAAGATGCTGTATAAGGTGCGGCGTGGCTCATATGTAACATGCCGCATCTCCGATGAAAAAAATCAGGTGTAATTTCCACCTGTGGACACTGCCAAAAAAGCCAATGGGCAGAGTCTTTTACCTCCCCCGCTGAATTTGATTCCATAAGTGCTTTCCACAGCAGGTCCGGCCAAATTTCCGTGAAGGGGGCTGGCAGGTCGCAAGGGGCATTATACACTGATTTTAAATGATGATTCGAAGCGAATTGGTAAGCTCCGGGCAGGTTCACTGCGTTAGTCTGGCAGCGGTTCAGCGATCATCCCCAGTGGTTGTTTCCGGTATTGCGTGTGTCTCGTTTTGTGTTTTTCACGAAGTTAGGCCGCATTCATTCCGGTCAAGAAGGTGCTGCATGAGCCTTATGGAATTGGAAGTCGAACGCCAGTCGAACCCGGTCGATATGATCGAGTACGTGGCTTCAAACAATGACTGGGCATTCGAGCGCTCCGGCGAAGACGAGATCGCGATGACGGTCGAAGGTCGCTGGGCGGACTATCACGTCTCCTTCTCGTGGATGGAGGAATTCGAAGCGCTGCATCTCGGTTGCGCCTTCGACATCAAGGTTCCCGAAATCAGGGTCAACGAGGTCGTGAAACTGCTCTCGGCGATCAACGGCCAGGTGCTGATGGGTCATTTCGACCTTTGGCGCCAGGAAGATGTCGTCATCTTCCGCCAGTCGCTGCTGCTTGCCGGCGGTGCGGAGCCTACCAACCGTCAGGTGGAAGTTCTGCTTTCCAGCGCGCTCGATACCTGCGAAGCTTACTATCAAGCTTTCCAGTTCGTCGTCTGGTCCGGTATGGAAGCCAATAAGGCGATGGAAGCGGTCCTGTTTGAAACCGTCGGTGAGGCGTAAAACATGCCTGCGAGTGCCTTTTCCGCTGCCAATCCGGTCGTTCTCATCGGTGCCGGCAATATGGGCGGAGCGATGCTCTCCGGCTGGCTGAAGAGCGGCGTTCCGGGCTCTGCCGTGATCGTCGTCGATCCCGGCCCATCGCCGGCGATGCTGGCGACCATTGCCGATGCGGGTGCCTCCCATGTCACGGCCGCTCCCGCCAATCTCAAGGCCGGGGTTCTGTTCCTTGCCGTGAAGCCGCAGGTAATGGAAGCCGTGCTTCCGGCGGTCAAAAGTCTCGTCGGGCCTCAGACGGTTGTGGTTTCGGTCGCTGCCGGCAAGACGCTCGCCTTCCTCGAAAAACATCTCGGCGAGGCGGCCATGGTGCGCGCGATGCCGAACACGCCTGCCATGGTCGGGCGCGGCGTGACCGGCGCTTTTGCCAATGCACGTGTCAGCGCGGAACAGCGCGACGGCGTCAATGCTCTTCTTCGTGTGTCCGGCCCTGTCGAATGGGTGCCCGCCGAATCCGATATCGATTCCGTGACGGCGCTATCGGGCAGCGGGCCTGCTTATGTGTTTTATCTCGTCGAGTGTATGGCAGAAGCGGGCCGTAAACTTGGCCTGCAGGCGGACCTTGCCATGCGTCTTGCGCGGGAAACTGTCGCGGGGGCTGGTGAGCTGCTGCACCAGTCCCCCGACGACGCTGCGCGCCTGCGCCAGAACGTCACCTCGCCGGGCGGCACAACCGCTGCTGCACTTTCCGTACTGATGGCTGAAGATGGCATGCAGCCGCTGTTCGACGAGGCGCTCGAGGCTGCGCGCAAGCGTGCCGAAGAGCTCGCCGGCTGAGAAAGACTGTCATGGCTGAAGAGATCGCTTTTGCTGATTTCGAGCGTGTGGATATCCGTATCGGGACCATCATCGAGGCAAATCCCTTTCCGGAAGCACGAAAGCCGGCGATCAAGCTTCTGATCGATTTCGGCTCCGAGATCGGCGTCAAGAAATCTTCGGCGCAGATCACGGTTCATTATTCGCCGGAACGGCTCGTCGGACGACAAGTGGCCGCAGTCGTCAACTTTCCGCCGCGCCAGATTGGCCCGTTCCGCTCGGAAGTGCTGACACTCGGTTTTGCCGATGAGAAGGGCGATATTGTCCTTGCGGCTGTCGAGCGGCCGGTGCCGAACGGCCAGAGGCTGATGTAGGCCGTCACACTTCCTTATCGTCGACCGGCATCATTCAAGCAGCCTCAGTGAATGTCGCGTGAGAGCGGATCGTTCAATGTGAAATCGTGAAAGACGGCTTCGAAGCCGGCACGCTGCGGTGAACAGAAGACGGGGCCGACCAGCACGTCCTCGAGAGCCGGATCGAACCAGGCGAGGCGGGCCATGCGCCATTCATCCATGGTGTCAGTACTGTACTGAATGAACAGCGCGTCGCCGTTGCGGGTGGCGCGGACCGAGATGGCATCGAAGTCATGGCCGATACGGAAGGCTGACCAGTCGGAATTGCCGTTGGTAACCACGGTGCTGAAATGCCTGGCGCCATCGGTATATTCGATGCCGCATTTCATCCAGTGCTTCTCATCGGCGCGGATCATCAGGCCGGCCTGATCGTAGAGCGCTTCGTAGTTGCCGGAGAAGGTGACCTCGGCGGTGAAGTCACCCTTGCGGCTTTCATGCAGGAAGTGGCCGTCGTCGCGGTGGAAGCCATAATAGGTGCCTTGCCAGAAATCGGTCTTTTCGCCGGAGCGGACATGGAGCGCACCGTCGCGCTCCTCGAAGAAGGGTGGCGGGTTCAGCCAGCTCATATGCTTCACGCTCAGATCTCCTTCAGGAAGGGATTTTCACGGCGTTCGTCACCGATGCGGCTGCCCGGTCCATGGCCGCAGATGAAGCCGACATCGTCACCGAGCGGCAGCACCTTGTCCCGGATGGAATCGAGAAGCTGGCGATGATTGCCACCGGGCAGATCTGTGCGGCCGATCGAGCCGTTGAAGAGCACGTCGCCGAGATGGGCGAATTTCTGGGCGCGGTTGAAATAGATGACGTGGCCCGGCGCGTGGCCCGGCGTGTGATAGACCTCAAATTCGTGGGAGCCGAAGGAGATCTTGTCGCCGTCCTTCAGCCAGCGGTCAGGCGTGACGTTCTGCAGGCCCTGGACGCCATATTTCTCGGCTTGGGTCTCGATGCGCTGCAGGAGCGGCAGGTCGTCCTCATGCGGGCCGACGATATCGACGCCGAGCTTTTCCTTCAGCTCCTTGGCGCCGCCGGCATGATCGAGATGGCCGTGGGTAAGCCAGATTTCCTTGATCTTGAGACCATGTTCTTCGATCACGCTTGCAATAACGGGCACGTCACCGCCGGGATCGATGACCACGCCTTCCTTCGTATCGGGGTCGAAGAGAATGGTGCAGTTCTGCTGGAAGGGTGTCACCGGAATGATGCCGGCCTGGAGCATGCCCATGAATGCCTCGCTTCGTGTCTTTCAATTGCCTGTCTCTATAGGCGCAAACGCCGCCGAAGGCAGCCGGAATTTTCGGCCGGCTCACGCGAAAACGACAGGCTGCAACAGGAATTTATCGGCTTACGGAGAGCGGCGCGGCACTGCTTCTGGGTTGATTTTTGAAGGGATTTCAGATGCTTGCTGCGGTCTTCTTTGTGCCATTCTTCGGCCACGTCTACCGCGGCGGAACAACCACGCAACCCGTGCGTTGTCAGCCCATCGCAACAAGGAGACCTTATAATGACCTTGAAGAGAAACCTTTTGCTGGCCGGCGCCTTTCTGGCTGCGAGTGCCGGCCTTGCTCAGGCGGAGATGGTGGCGACGTCCATCAATGACCTGAACATCCGCTCCGGACCCGGCCCGCAATATCCCACCGTCGGCCTTGCCACCCGCGGCTCGACTGCCGTGCTCGACGGCTGCATCGAAGGCAGCCGCTGGTGCCGGGTCGATGTAAACGGCGTGCGCGGCTGGGTCTATGCCGAATATCTGCAGGTCGATCAGGGCGGCTCGCCAGTCATCGTCGAGCAGCATCGCGACGATCTTGGCGTGCCAGTGGTGACCTATGAGACGACCTCCAGCGTCGTGCCGGCACAGCCGATGCCTGCACCCGGTGATGAGCTGATCGGTCCGGTCGGCTCGGTTGAGGCGATTACGCCGCCGGAGGAAGTTCGCACCTATATCGACACAACGCCGGGGCAGGCCGTGCGGCTTGGCGGTGATGTGGTCGTCGGTGCTGAAGTGCCCGCCGACGTGACATTCCAGACGATTCCGGATTACCAGTATCGCTATGTCCGCATCAACGATCGGCCGGTGCTGGTCGATCCGGGTACGCGCCGTATCGTTTATGTCTACCAATAAGCCTATGGGAAAGGCGGCATGCTGCCGCCTTTGTCCTTTCTGCGACCATTCGCAGCGCTCTCGCACTGGTTGCCAGAATTCTCTACTTCTCCTCGTAAATATGATAATATTCTAACATGCCATCCGGTGATGGCATGAGTCGGCGATCGGGGAGATCGCCAGAGGAGAAAATTATGGAAGCGCTACTTCCGCTCATCACACAACTGGTTGCAGGGGCCGTCGGCGGCAATGTCGCAAGTGCTGCGCTGAAACAGCAGGCGATCAATGTCGTTGCGCGCACGATTGCGGGCGCCATCGGCGGCATTGGGGGCGGCATGCTTCTCAGCATGGTCGGCGGTGAGGCAGCAATGACCGGCCTGATCGCAGACGGCATTGGCGGGCTGATTGGCGGCGGCATCCTTTCGTCGGTCGCCGGGCTGGTCATGGCCAAGGCACGCTGAAGGTTCGGACGGACTGGACGCTGGACAACGAAACGGCTCGGCAGACGCACGCGCCTGGCCGGATCGGCATAATCGCTGGATGGTTTGTTCGGCGGCGATGGCAGCGGTCGAACAAACTTCCTTCATGTAGTTGTTCGCCAGCGTTTCGGAGATCGTCGCCGGCGTGAAGCAATACCGGCCGATTTTGGATGCGGCAGCAACCTCCGCTTTCAAGCCGGTCTGGCAGCGTCCGGAGAAGCTGCTCAGCTCTTCCGGGAAGAGTGCTCGTTCGACGACTTCGATGCTGCGACGTTTGGCGAGCTCAATCACGGTTCGGCAGGTGATGCCGTTCAAGAAGCAATCCAGGTTGGCGCGTGAATGGCGCCATTATTGACGAAGGCGATCACCACGTTGATGCGTTTTCGCCCAGGCGGAAGCGTTCATCACCTCACCACCCCGCGTCATGCAATCGGCCGCACGTAAACTTCCGAGAAACGAAGCCATTCTCTCTGCCTCCGGCGCGTTTGCGCCATGGCTGTTGATTGTTGTCCCCATTACGTTCTATCCACTGATGCAAGGGGAAATTGCGCGTTGCGTTGGAGATTTGCCGAGCGGGCTTTAGCTTTCAGGGAAAGAACAGTCCGCGCGGGGCCTGCAACGTTCGGGGAAGCTAGCGGCGACGCAAAAATACGTCACCAAAACCGACATATTTTGCGAAGACTTCGCAAGGCTCGCGCCAAGAGAGAGGAAATGCCGAGTGCCACGACAGACCAGCTCGAAAGCAGGCAAACCTGAACCGCTGGCCACGCCGATGGAGGATGTCGGGATCATCGATTTCGAGATCATCGAGCTATTCTTCTTCGCTTACCGTGACTTCGTATCCGATCCCGACGCCATTCTCGAAAAGAGTGGTTTTGGGCGGGCGCATCACCGCGTCGTGCATTTCGTCAACCGAAATCCGGGCATGACGGTCGCCGATCTGCTCGATACGCTGAAGATCACCAAGCAGAGCCTTGCAAGAGTGCTGAAACAACTGATCGATTCAGGCTATATTCGGCAGGTGGCAGGCCCGGAGGATCGCCGACAGCGCAAGCTCTACCCCACCAAATCGGGCAGGGAGTTGGCACTGGCGCTCGCCGAGCCCCAATCACGCCGTATTGAACGGGCATTCGAGGGCGCTACCCCGGAGGCGCGAGAGGGCGTAAAGGCATTCCTCAGAGGCATGCGAGACAGACAGAAGGCGGATTGAATGGCGGTTAAGACAGGCATTTCCGATGACGCGGCGCATCTTCTCGTCGTCGACGACGATACCCGTATCCGCGCGTTGCTGAACCGTTACCTGACGGAAAACGGTTTTCGCGTGACCATTGCCTCTGACGGGGCGGAGGCACAGCGCAAGCTGGCGGGGCTCGATTTCGACCTCATCATCATGGACGTGATGATGCCGGGCGAATCCGGCATCGAGGTGACACGCGGGCTCAGGGCCGTGAAGAACGTGCCGATCATCATGCTGACGGCGCTTGCCGAATCCGACAGCCGTATTGCCGGGCTTGAAGCCGGCGCCGACGATTACCTTCCCAAGCCTTTCGATCCGCGCGAACTCGTCCTGCGTGTCAACAACATCCTGCGGCGCAACAGCGGCGGCGACACGCCGAAGATCGAGCAGATCATGTTCGGGCCTTACACCTTCTCGCTGACGCGCAAGGAGCTGAAGAAGGCTGCGGAGGTGATCCGCCTGACGGACCGTGAGCAGGAGATTATGCTGCTTTTTGCCCGTCGGGCCGGCGACACGATCCCGCGGCACGAGTTGATCGGAGATGATGCTGAAGTCGGCGAACGTACCATCGACGTGCAGATCAACCGTCTGCGCCGCAAGATTGAGGATGATCCCGCCAATCCGGTCTGGCTGCAGACAGTGCGCGGTATCGGATACAGGCTGAGCATCGACTGAAACGACGGGTTCGGGACCGGCGCAAATGGTGACATTCGACAGCTTGCGGCGGGAAGACCGCTCTCCTGCACCCGGCTGGCGCTGGTTTGTGCGCTGGCTGCGCCGGCGATTGCCGACGGGCCTCTATACGCGTTCGCTGCTCATCATCATCATTCCGATGGTGCTTCTGCAGTCGGTCGTCGCAGCGGTCTTCATGGAGCGTCACTGGCAGATGGTGACGGAGCGGCTGTCGCTCGCCGTGACCCGCGATATCGCCGCCATCATCGAGATTATCGACACCTTTCCGCAGGATGCCGATTACAGCGATATAACTCGCATTGCCCGCGACCAGCTCAACCTGCAGATTTCGATCGAGCCGGATGGAGATCTGCCGCCGCCGCGCGAAAAGCCGTTCTTCTCGATTCTCGACGGCATTCTGAGCGACGAGATCACCGATGAAATCCGCCGGCCGTTCTGGATCGATACGGTCGGCAATTCCAATCTTATCGAGATCCGCATCAAGCTCGACAACCGCATCCTGCGCGTCATCACAAAACGCAGTCAGGCCTATGCATCGAACACGCATATTTTCATTCTCTGGATGGTCGGCGCGTCACTTGTGCTGATCGCCATCTCGATCCTGTTCCTGCGCGGCCAGATCCGGCCGATCCTCAATCTGGCGCGGGCGGCGGAAAACTTCGGCAAGGGACAGAAGGCCGATAGTTTCTATCCGCGCGGCGCTGACGAAGTTCGCCGGGCCGGCCTTGCTTTCATTCTCATGCGTGAGCGTATCGAACGGCAGATGGAGCAGCGCACCGCGATGCTCTCAGGCGTCAGCCACGACCTTAGAACCATCCTGACGCGTTTCAAGCTGCAGCTGGCGCTCGCCGGGGACAACCCTGATCTTGCCGGACTCAACGAAGACGTCAACGACATGCAGACCATGCTGGAGGCCTATATGGCCTTTGCCAAGGGCGAGGTGGAGGAGGATGTCGGCGAGCTGAAGCTCAGCGAGATCTTCGAAAAGCTCGAGATCGATTTCGAGCTTCACGGCAAGGAGTTGACCTATTCCATCGAGGGCGAGGACCATATCTCGGTGCGCCCCAATGCCTTCCTGCGACTTGTGACCAATCTCGCCTCGAATGCACGGCGCTATGCCGACACGCTCCATATCGAGGCCAAGCATGGTGCGAAATGGCTGACTATTGTCTTCGATGACAATGGTCCCGGCATTCCGGAGAAGTACCGGGAGGATGTGTTCAAGCCATTCTTCCGGCTGGATAGCGCACGCAATCTCGATGCTTCGGGCACCGGTCTCGGACTTGCCATCGTGAGGGATATCGCGCGCAGCCACGGCGGCAATATCACGCTTGGCGACAGTCCGTTTGGCGGGCTGAGAGCGACGGTGCGTATTCCAGCCTAGCTTCTGGACGCAGATGTGGGGGCGCCGAATTCATTCAGGTGGATGACAATCCAGCGCCACAGCGAGACGACCTGCGTCAGCAATTCGCGGCCGAGCGGCGTCAGCTCGTATTCCACGCGCGGCGGCACCTGCGGATAGAGGGTGCGGATGACGAGGCCGTCGCTTTCGAGCGTGCGCAGGGTCTGCGTCAGAACCTTCTGGCTGATATCCTCCACCCGCTCCAGCACCCTTGAAAACCGCAAGGGGCCATCGGCCTCGGAAAGCACGTGCAGGACGCGCAGCGGCCATTTCGCAGCGGCGCGTTCCAGCATCTGCCGGGCTCGCGCATCCTGTTCGTCGCTCATGTTGCGGCAGAAATCGAAGATATCGTCATTCATCGTAGTTACTTTCAGGTATGTATAGATCTCCAAGGTACCTTCTTTCTATTGGAAACAACAGATCCTAAATGGAGCGGGAACCGAAAAGGAGGTTTCCCATGTCGAAGGTTTGGTTGATTACAGGAAGTTCGCGCGGCCTTGGCCGGGCGTTGGCGGATGCCGTGCTTGACGCCGGCGACAAGCTGGTTGCGACGGCGCGTGATCCGGGCCAGCTTGCCGATCTCGTTGAAGCATATGGGGAACACGTTCTGACCCTGCCGCTCGATGTGACCGATGAGGCGGCGGGGGACGCGGCTGTGAAGAGCGCGGTCGAAACATTCGGCCGGCTTGATGTGCTGGTCAACAATGCCGGTTACGGCAATGTCGCACCGATTGAGGATACGAGCCTTGCAGATTTCCGGGCGCAGATCGAGACCAACCTCTTCGGCACTATCATCATGAGCAAGGCGGCTATCCCGATCATGCGCGGGCAGGGGACAGGGCACATTATCCAGTTCTCCTCCGTCGGCGGCAGGATCGGTCCGGTGGGGCGAGCGCCCTATGCGGCGGCAAAATGGGGTGTCGAGGGCTTTTCCGAGGTGCTATCCAAAGAGGTCGGGCCACTCGGCATCAAGGTGACGATTATCGAGCCCGGTGGCTTCCGCACGGATTTCGCCGGTTCATCAACGGCGATCTACGAAGGCCGCCCGGAATATGCCGCAACGGTCGGTGCCATGGCGGAATATCAGCGCAATTATAATGGCCGCCAGCCCGGCGATCCGGCCAGGGCGGCCGCCGCGGTGCTGCATATCGCTTCGCTCGATACGCCGCCGCTACGATTGCTGCTTGGCAGCGATGCGGCCGCAGCGGTGGAAAGGGCGGATGCGGCGCGAATGGAGGCCGATCGCACCTGGCGTGTCGTCAGCCAGTCGACCGATTTCGAACAGGGCGGAGGTGCCAGGCCCATGCCCTGGGAGAAGAAGGCGGGCTGAGGTGTGGCCAAAAGAAAAGCGCCGCACTATGGCGGCGCTTTTCGTCAAAACATCTTCAGCCTATCAGCTTGCGACGCAGAAGTGCTCGCGACCGTCATTGCCGACATAAGTGCCGCTCTGCGGATCGAAGCTGCGATAGCGGTAGGAGCAATAGCGCTGCCACTGAGCGCTCCAGGGTTCCATGGCGCCGACCGAGCGACCGTAGACAGGGCGGCCATAGACCGGCTCGGAGTAGACCGGACGCGCGCGGTAAACCGGGGGCGGAGCATATTCCGGCTCATAGACCGGCGGGTCGATGTAGCGGCGCTCTTCATAGACCGGGCCATTATTGGCATTGGCGATGGCAGAGCCGACGATCAGGCCGGTAGCAAGGCCGACAGCACCGCCGACCAGTGCATCGTTGCCGTGGTCATGGCCACGACGCCAGTAACGGTCGCCAGCTGAAGCTTCGCCGATGGCCGAGAGGGTCAAGGCAGCGGCGGTTGCCGTCAGAAGAATGGTCTTTGCAAGCCTGTTCATGGCGATAAAATCCCAGTATCGGGAACCGGAAGCGGCCCCTTCTCAATGGTTCCGAAACTAGCGGCGTCATGCTGAATGGAGTCTGAACGACAAAACCCGGCATGGCTGCCGGGCTTCAACTCGAATTCCACGCCTATACGAGGGTTCAGCCTGAAATCTGCAGATTGACGGCCTTTGGGCCCTTGCCGCGACGATCCGGCTCCGTGTCGAAGCTTACTTTCTGATTTTCCGTCAGACCGGCCAGACCGGAAGCCTGAACGGCAGAAATGTGAACGAAGATATCGGCGCCGCCCTTGTCCGGCTTGATAAAGCCGAAGCCCTTGTCGGTATTGAAGAATTTTACAGTGCCAGTCTCGGCCATGCCTCAGGTCCTTTTGTCTCCGCCCGCCATCCACACGGGCAGCATTACGCTATTGCCTTCTTGCGAAGACGCTGGCAGGCAGATCTTGAAATGTGAGAAAAAGGTCCCCTCTACCTCCGCCGGTTCCAGACAGGACTTAACGCCTGCTGTTTTTTGGGACCGGCTGACCGGAATATTAGCGTTTCCGGCTCGCAAATTCTTAAGGACTTCCCATGCTCGCAAAATGCCCGAACGCGCGAAGAGTGCTGCGTTTGAAGGATTTTGGCAAGCAAAAGTTTTTTAACGTGTCCCTAAGAACACACCCGCAAATATGGCCTGTTTTCGCAAAAACGCAAAAAATCCGCCGCGGGGAGCAAATGATTAACGTTTTATATCGTCTGCAATATAAGTTCCGGGCAGATTTTACCAAAAATGCAACGATAGCGCGTCTTGTCGCTCGCTTAAAAAAAATTCCAGATGGCATTAAACGCCCCATAAATGGACGCGTGTTCAGGCCGTCTGCGAGCGGCGGCGGGTCATTTCGGGCACGAGCTCGACTACAAGCATAGCGATAAACATCAGCGCACAACCGATATAGCCGAGTGGCGGCATGCTCTCGCCCAAAAGAAGTGCGGCGAGCGTCGCGCCAAACAGCGCTTCGGCGGAGAGGAAGATCGCGGCCTGCGACGGCGTGGTGTAGCGCTGGGCGACGACCTGCAGCACGAAGGCGACGCCCGAGGAGAAGATGCCGACATAGAGGATTTCGGGTGCAGCCGCGCGGATATCTGACAGGCTGACCGGTTCGGAAACGGCGGCGATGATCAGCGCACAGACTGCCGTGATTGCAAACTGGGCGCTGGACAGCGCAAGCGGTCGGCCCGTTTCGCCGACCGTCGTACCGGCAAGCGTGATCTGGACAGACCAGAAGATGGCGCAGACGACCGTCAGCAGATCCCCCACCGTCAGGGCCGAAAGCTGGCCGCCCGACAGCATGTAAATGCCTGACACGGCCATGATGGCGCCCGGCCAGATGATCCAATGCGGCGAGCGGCGCAGAAAGAAGACGGCGATCAGCGGCACAAAGATTACATAGAGCCCGGTAATGAAGCTGGAATTGGTGACGGTCGTCGTCTGCAGGCCGATCTGCTGTGTCGACGCGCCGCCAAAGAGCGCAAGGCCGATCATCAAATAGAGGCCGAGATGTCGGCGGTTGGTTGCGACCTTCGCCTTGCGCGCTTCGATGAGTGTGAAAGGCAGGGTGGCAAGTGCGGCGATGGCGAAGCGCAGGCCGATGAACCAGAAGGGGCCGATCGCCTTCATTGCCGTCGACTGCGCGACGAAGCCGCCGCCCCAGATAGCGGCTGCGAGCAATAGAAGGAGGTTCGCCTGAACGCGCGTCATCTCGCCCTCAATGTTTGGGAAGCATTTAAGAGTATGCTGCCGGGTTAGCAGGCGCATCTCTTTTCGACAAGGATGAGAATTCTTCAAATGGTTCGGAGACATGGATGAAGCGGCAATTGATTGCGGCCGTTACGGCAGTTGTTCTGGCAGGGCCTTGGGACGCTTCGGCCGAGGCTTCATCACCCGTCCGGCCGATTGTACGCTTTGCCGATCTGCCCGATGTGGTGCGCGCGGATGTCGAGCCTGATGATGGCGACTGCCACATCGAAGAGCAGCGGCTTGCCCATGGCGACGCCCTCGAAGTGACCGACGAGACCGGGAAGAGACTGATCATCGTGCCCTGCGGCCCGGCTGGTGCCTATAACATGCCTTTCGCGATCTACGGCGGTTATGGCAGCCAGATTTCTCGAACGGTCTTTCCGCTGAAGTTTTCAGAAACGACCGGCGATACGGCTTTCAACATCCGCTACGATGCGACGGAGAGGCATTTCACCTCCTTCGTGAAGGCACGTGGCATGGGCGATTGCGGCAGCTATTATACCTGGCGTGTAGCCGAGCCTGATAACACGGATTTCCTTGTTCTTGAGGAAGTGCGCATCAAGGAGGAATGCGATGCCAGGGCTGATGGCGGTCCGGCAACATGGCCACTCGTGTGGAAGCGCCAATGACGGCAGGATATTCCGGCACGCCGCTCACAAGGAAGCTGGGGCTTAAACCAGGACAGGCGGCCTTGCTCATCAATGTTCCCGATGGGCTGGCCGAGATCGGCGGGTTCGAGGGTTTTGCTGCGGTCGAACGGGTCTTGCCGACGGCCTCTGACCGGCAATTCGATTATATCCACGTCTTCGAAACACGTCGTGTGGCGTTGGAAGAGATGGCGGGGGCGCTAATCCGCGTCGTCAGGCCGGATGGCATGGTCTGGATATCCTGGCCGAAGAAGAGTTCGAAGGTGCCGACCAGTATTACCGAGG
Source organism: Rhizobium viscosum (assembly GCF_014873945.1). Classification (NCBI taxonomy): domain Bacteria; kingdom Pseudomonadati; phylum Pseudomonadota; class Alphaproteobacteria; order Hyphomicrobiales; family Rhizobiaceae; genus Rhizobium; species Rhizobium viscosum. The sequence continues at coordinate 3,249,593 of NZ_JADBEC010000001.1, forward strand.
ATGCATTAAGAGAGATCCTGTTGCCGACAGGTCTCGTCGACGTCAAGGTCTGCGCCATCGACGATATATGGTCGGGGCTGAAATTTATGATCCGCAAGGAATTGCGGAATTCGCTTTAGCCGGCCCGGTCTGCGGCGCGGGAAACCCGAAGCAATTCGCCATCATTCTCGTCGGTTACCATCAGCAATGCGCCATCGGGGGCCACGATCACATCGCGGATGCGGCCGTAATCGCCTTCGAACATGCGCTCCTCGGCAGTGAAGGCGCCGCTCGCATCCCGCTGCATGCGCGACAGCAACTGGAATTTCAGGGCGGCGACGATGAAATTGCCGTTCCATTCGGGAAACATCTTGCCGCGATAGACGACGAGAGCGCCCGGAGCGATCGACGGATCCCAATAGTGCTGGGGCTGCTCGAGCCCTTCCTTTGCTGTCCCTTCGCCGATCTTGGCGCCGGAATAGTCGCGGCCATAGGTGATAACAGGCCAGCCGTAATTCTTGCCGGGCTCGGGATTGTTGATCTCGTCACCACCCTTTGCGCCATGCTCGACAGTGTAGAGCTTGCCGTCGGCACTATCGAAGGTGATGCCCTGCGGGTTGCGATGGCCCTTGGACCAGATCTCCGGTAGGGCTTTGCTGCTATTCTTGAAGGGATTGTCGGCGGGAATGCTGCCATCGGCATTAAGGTGGATGATGGAGCCGGCATCATCCTTCCAGTCCTGCGAACGGTTGCGGTCACCGCGGTCGCCGACGCTGATGAACAACGAGCCGTCGGGGGCGATCGCGATGCGGGAGCCGTACTGGATGTTCCCGCGGGTAAAGTGCCGCATGGTGAAAATGGGCGTGACGTTTTTGAGGCTCTTTTCATCCGAGGAGAGCGTGGCGCTGAAAGCCTCGGTGCCGGAGCCCCGGTCACTGGCGGTTGCAGCGGTCAGATAGAGCTTTCGGCTGGTGGCGAAATCAGGGGCAAGCGCGACATCCATCAGGCCGCCCTGTCCGCGGGCGCTCACTTTTGGCACGCCATCGATCGGATCGGAAACCTTGCCGTCGCGGATGATGCGCAGCCGCCCCGGCCGCTCCGTGACGATATAGCCACCGTCAGGCAGGACCTCGACCGCCCAGGGATGCTCCAGCCCATCGGCGAGCTTCTGGACACGAACCGAAACTTCCTGCGTCCTGACGACGTCCCCGGTCTGGGCAAGGACTGGACCTGCAAAAGCAGCGGCCCCTGCGAGCAGCGCGGCAAAACGGAAAGTCGAAATGGCGTCCATCATAATCCCCGTCGTCAGTTTGAGGGGAAGGTGGCGCGGGGGATGGGGCGCTTCAACGGTAATCGGCACTCCATAACGGTTTTGTGTTCTCGGGTTGATGAGAGCAGGTCAGTTGATTACGCGGGCAGGGAAGCGGGGATCGAAATCAGCCTGTTGCAGTTCGGCGCTCATCATCCGTTGTGTGATGAAGCCGGTGCGCTTTGCTTCAGCTTTCAGGAAAAGCCCGCAGCCGATCAGCGCCATGCCGTAGAAGGCGAGGCAAACGATACCGACGGCGACCAGTTTCTCGACGATCGAAAGTCCGGGGAGACGGGGTCTCGGCGGTGCGGGCGGTGCCTCGTGGGCAGACGCTGCGGCCATGGCAAGTTCCAAATAGGTCGGCAGCGGCTCGAACGTATCGGCTTCCTCGGTCCAGCCGGAACGTTGCGGCTTAGCGGGCATCGCGCTGACCTCCCGAGAGGACAAGGCCCTTGATGCGACGCAGCCAGATGGCAAGCCCGTTTGCGGCGACGAACGCGGTGAAAAGCACCGCTACGCCATCCGTAATCTTCTGGTCGGCATAGGAAGCGTGGAGGGAACCGGAAGCCAGGGCCGGTCCGGCTTCGGCAATCGAAAAGAGGCAGAGCGTCACCACGACGCAGCTCGCAAAAGCGATGACCGCTACCATCAGTGACAGGGAAACCCGGCTTGCACGCATGCGTCCCGCCGCGCGTTCGTCTTCCAGAAACATGGTATGCCCTCAATAACCAGTGTCGGATGGTGATAGAATACCGGTTTGATCTCGGCGCTCTCACGACCGAATTGCGGCATGCCGCGGCATTTGTTGCGGCTTATTCGTGGCAAATGGTAAACGGGCGATAACCTTGATTCTTAACGAATAAACGGACCCGACTTCAGAAACTGATTCAAGTTTTCGTGAGGCCGGACCTGCCGCCTGTGCTCACTCGTCGAAGCTCGGTTCAAGGTTCCGGATGCAGATGCGGCAATTGATCAATAAGAATCATCGCCGCCATCACGCCTTTGCGCTTGAAATGCTGTCATACATTGGACATAGAGCTTAGCGCAGAACTCCGGTCTCGGCCTTCTGCCCGTTTCAACCTTGTAGGACCGATATCATGGCCTTCCTTGCCGATGCCCTTTCCCGCGTGAAGCCTTCAGCCACCATCGCCGTTTCTCAGAAGGCGCGCGAACTGAAAGCCAAAGGACGTGATGTGATCGGTCTCGGTGCAGGCGAACCCGATTTCGATACGCCCGAGAATATCAAGAAGGCCGCCATCGACGCGATCAATCGCGGCGAGACGAAGTACACGCCTGTTTCCGGTATCCCCGAGCTGCGCAAGGCGATTGCCGCCAAATTCAAGCGCGAGAACGGTCTGGAATATTCCTGGGAGCAGACGATCGTTGGCACGGGCGGCAAGCAGATCCTGTTCAACGCCTTCATGGCGACGCTGAACCCCGGCGATGAAGTCGTGATCCCTGCGCCTTACTGGGTGTCCTATCCCGAGATGGTGGCGCTCTGCGGCGGCACACCGGTTTTCGTTTCGGCCACCCAGGAGCATAACTTCAAGCTCCAGCCCGCCGATCTCGAAAAGGCGATCACGCCGAAGACCAAGTGGTTCATCTTCAACTCGCCGTCCAACCCGACGGGCGCTGCCTATACGCATGACGAGCTGAACGCGCTGACCGATGTGCTGATGAAGCATCCGCATGTCTGGGTGCTGACGGACGACATGTACGAGCACCTGACCTATGGCGACTTCAAATTCGTCACCCCCGTCGAAGTCGAGCCGAAGCTCTACGACCGCACGCTGACGATGAACGGCGTCTCCAAGGCCTATGCGATGACCGGCTGGCGTATTGGTTATGCGGCAGGTCCGATCCAGCTGATCAAGGCTATGGACATGATCCAGGGGCAGCAGACATCGGGTGCAACCTCGATCGCCCAGTGGGCGGCCGTCGAAGCGCTGAACGGCACGCAGGACTTCATTCCAGAGAACAAGAAGATCTTCGAAGGTCGCCGTGATCTCGTTGTTTCCATGCTGAACCAGGCCAAGGGCATCGTCTGCCCGGTGCCGGAAGGCGCCTTCTACGTCTATCCGTCCTGCGCCGGGCTCATCGGCAAGACAGCCCCGTCCGGCAAAGTCATCGAGACGGACGAGGATTTCGTTTCCGAACTGCTGGAATCGGAAGGCGTCGCCGTCGTTCATGGCTCGGCCTTCGGCCTCGGCCCGAACTTCCGCATCTCCTATGCGACGTCGGAAGAACTGCTTGAGGAAGCTTGCCGCCGCATCCAGCGTTTCTGCGGCGCCTGCAAGTAATCGGTAGCATCAGCCCCATCAAAAAAGCCCGCCAGAGATGGCGGGCTTTTTCTTTGTCTCACTTTTTGATTCAGCGTGCTTCGAAAGCGATTCCGCTTTTGGCGCTAAGTCGCTGATATCAGATTCAAAGTCCGATCGCTGTCAGCATGATGAACGTGGCGAAGAGGATGAAATGCGTCATACCTTCGATGGCATTCGTCTCGCCGTCGTTGAGGTTGATAGCCGCGGCGATCAGCGTGACCATGACCATCACCGTCTGCACCGGCGACATGGCCATGATGAAGGGCTGGCCCGTATAGAGCGCGATCGCTTCCATGACCGGTACGGTGAGGATAACCGTCGAGAGGGATGCGCCCATGGCGATGTTGACGGTTGCCTGCATGTGGTTGCGGAGTGCGGCCCTCAGGGCCGTCAAAATTTCAGGAGCAGCGGAGATGGCGGCAACCACGATCGCGGTCACGGCCACAGGAGCACCGCTATCCCGCAGGCCTTCGTTCATGAAGCCCGACATGAATTCCGCGAGCGCACCGATGATGACCACGCCGATGAGGATGATGGTAATCGAGGTCGCGACCGATCCTTCGTCGTGGTGTTCTTCAGGATGTTCCTTCTGCCGTTCCGAGCGCGGATAGCTGTAGGAGAAGAAATAGCTGTGCTGGCCGACCTGCATGCGCAGGAAAAGGCCGTAGAGCGCGATCATGGCGATAATGGTGAAGCCTGAATAATAGTGCCACTTGTCGTCGGGCACGAATTCCGGAACGATCATCGAGATGCCCATCGCGGTCAGGATCATCACGCCGTAGGTCTTGCCGGAATTGTCGTTATAGGGCTGCTCGCCATGCTTGAGGCCGCCGAGCAGGGCGGCTAGGCCGAGGATGCCGTTGATATCGAGCATGAGAGCCGAATAGATCGTGTCGCGAACGAGTGTCGGCGACGTTTCCTCGCCGCTCATCATGATGCCGAGGATGATGACCTCGACAGCGACGGCCGAGAGCGTCAGGATCATCGTGCCGTAGGGATCGCCGACCTTGATGGCCAGCAGTTCCGCGTGATGGGCGACGCGCATGGAGGCGAGCACGATGGTGGCGATCAGCGCGGCGGCGGCGAGAAGCGCCATGCCCCGGCCGGCATCCATGACCGAATGTTCCAGCAAGTAAGCGATAACAGCGACGATGACTGCCACGATCAGGAATTTTTCTTCCTTAAGATGCAATGCCATGTCTACCACCAGCGCCGATTTTGATTCCCTCGGGGAATCTAAGCCGGTGATTTTTCTATGCAAGCAGACTCGTCACTGATGAAATTTGCAGTCTGTGACGATTAATGAAATACTGCTTTTCATACGGCAGCCGGAACCCAGATCGCGGCGTCCTCGAAATCTTCTCAAGCGGCCCGCGCTGAACCGGACATGATCCGGGAGCCTACGGATGCGCAACGATAAGAAGAGGAGACACATGCATGGTCAAGGTGGTCTACGAAGTCGTACCGCATGACGGCGGCTGGGCCTACAAGCTTGGAGACGTCTATTCCGAGGCATTTCCGAGTCACTCCGAGGCGCTCGAAGCAGCCCGCATCGTTGCGGCCGAGCAGCAGGTCGGCGGCGACTCCGCCGAGATCAGTTGGCAGGATGCGCAGGGCAAGTGGCATGAGGAATATGCCGAGGGTGGCGATCGTCCCGAGACCGAGGTGGTGGACGCTTTTACCAAGGGCCGTCCGCCCGAGGTTTCCCCAGAGCCCTGATCTCCAGCCGATTTTCTGAGTCTTTCAGCGCGTCGTCAGGCGCGCGTTTCCTTGCATGACTTGAGATAGTTCAGCAGACCCCTGACCAGCGCGTCGAAGGTAATGCGGCAGCGCGGCGAGGTCTTGAGGCTCTCGTGCATGGCGACCCATGTGCCGAGCGGGATTTCGAATTCATCTGCCAGAATATGGACGAGATCGGGGTTCGGGCGGGCAAGCCCCGTCTGGCAGATGCCGATGCCTATGCCGGCGCGGATAGCGGTCAGATGCGCGAGATGATTGCTGGTGCGGAAGGCATAGGTGAGTTCGTCCATCAACGGATAGAGTTTGCGCATCATGCGGATATAGGCAGTCTGCCGGTCGAAGCCGATCAGGCGGTGGCCAGCAAGCTCGGACATGCTCTGAGGCATGCCGTGTCGTTCCAGATAACGGCGATGCGCGTGGAAGCCGAGCGGAATATCGCCGATGCGCCGTACCACCAGCGCGTCCTGCTGCGGCTCAGCCATGCGCACTGCGATATCCGCCTCCCGGTTCATGAGATCCTCCAGCGCATCGGATGCTGACAGCTCCACCTGCAGACCGGGATAGGCTTCCTGCAGATCGGCAATGATCGGCGGCAGTACCTCAATGGCGATCACCTCGCTAGCACTGATGCGCACGGTACCTTCCACCTTGTCGCGCTGGCTTGATGCGGTGCGCAGGAAGGCGGCCGTCGTCGTCGCCAACGTTTCGGCATAGGGCTGGAGGTCGAGTGCCACATCGGTCGGCAGCAGACCATTCGAGGAGCGGATGAAAAGCTCAGTGCCAACGGCCTCTTCCAGCGCATCGATATGGCGGCCGATCGTCGGCTGCGTCAGGCCGAGTTCCCGGGCGGCGGCCGAGAGTGATCCGTGGCGCAGCACGGTGAGAAAGGAGCGGTAGAAATCCCAACTGGGTTCGATATCCATATATTTATGTATATCTGCGGAACTTATTTAGTCAATTTTGTTTATCTGCGGCTGGAGGCATAGTCGTCTCATCGAACAAGGAGATGATCATGAGCAGCGGATATCAGGACAAGAAACTGGCGCTCGTTCTGGGTGCTACCGGCGGTATCGGCGGCGCGGTCGCCCGCAAGCTGCAGGCGCGTGGCTGGACGGTCAGGGCGCTCAACCGCAACGCCGCCAAGGTGTCGGCGAGCGGGCAGGGCTTTCAGTGGGTGCAGGGTGACGCGATGAATGCCGCCGATGTTCGCAAGGCCGCGGAAGGTGCTGATCTTATCGTTCATGCCGTCAATCCGCCCGGCTACCGCGATTGGGAGAAGCTGGTTTTGCCGATGCTGGACAATACGATTGTCGCGGCTCGCGCCGTTGGTGCGCGCATCTTGCTGCCAGGGAACGTCTATAATTTCGGGCCGGATGTCTTTCCGCTCGTGACGGAGGATAGTCCGCAACATCCGGTGACGAAGAAGGGCAAGATCCGCGTTGAGACAGAGAAGCGCCTGAAGGCTGCTTCCGAAACTGGCACCCACGTCATCATCGTTCGTGCCGGCGATTTCTTCGGGCCGGGTGCTACTGACAATAGCTGGTTCTCCGCTGCATTTGCCACGCCGGGCAAGCCTGTTGGTACGATCAAGAATCCGGCCAGGCCGGGTATCGGTCACCAATGGGCCTATCTGCCCGATGTCGCCGAGACGATGGTGCAGCTCGTCGAGCGGGCCGAGCGCCTCCCGGCTTTCGCCTGCTATCACATGAACGGTTTCTGGGATGGCGATGGCCGGCAGATGGCGGAGGCGGTCCGGCGTGTTGCCGGCGGCGCGGCGAAGATCGGTCGTTTCCCCTGGTTCGTGGTACCGCTGCTCGCTCCCTTCATGACGGTCATGAATGAGCTGAAGGAGATGCGTTACCTCTGGAAGGTGACAGTGCGTATGAGGAACGACAAGTTGGTCGCCGAACTCGGAACCGAGCCGCACACGCCGATCGAGGAGGCGGTGCGCGCAACGCTCATCGCGCAGGGTTCCCTGCCGGAACCGCGTGGCGCGACGACGGTACCTCTCTCCAGCGTCGGGAAGGCGGGTTAGGCCAGTTCGGCAAGCGCGATGCGGGCGACAGTCAGAGGCTTTTCTGCCGACACGTGGTCATCATCTTCGAGGAACCAGGCGGCGGAAAGGCCGGAATAGGCGGCTATCCATTTGAGCAGGCGGGTCGGCTCGATATCGGCCTCCTCGGAGACGATCGCAACCTGGCGCTTCAGACGAGCGGGGTCCGTTATCGTCGGAAGGTCTTCATTGGCAAAAATATTGGCAAAGTCGAAGCCGCGTTCGCCCCAGAGACGCTTGGGATCGATCGCCAGCCAGCCCCGTTCGCCGAAGTCGAGGATATTGCGGTGGTGGATATCGCCGTGAAGAATGCTGAGCTGTTGTGGCTCGGCCAGCAAAGCGCTTGCAGTTTTCCAGCAGTCGGCAAACGTGGCGCCATGGGTGAGGGCGGCCGGCTCTAGATCGCGGAACCAGCGCTTTAGCGGCGTGGAGTCATGGAGAGGGGTGGGGCGGGGCGCATGCAGCTTTGCCGCCGTGCGCAACATGATGCGGCTTGCCTCGTCATCCTCGCCGTTCATTGCCATATGCAGCAGCGAGCGTTTATCCGTCGCGCGCTCCAGCAGAACTGCATCATCTTCCTGGGCATAGACACGGGCTGCACCATCGCCGTCCCACCACTTCATCAGCAACGCACCTTCGCGCTCGCTGCTGTCGGTTGCGACTTTCAGCATGGCAGGCTTGCTCCGCCAGATGACTGGCAGGAGGCGGCTCGAATGGGTGATGATGGGTTCGCCGTCAGCAGTCAGCGACCAGCGTTCGAGATAGGGAGAAAACATTAGCGTAAGCTAGCGGCAATGGCCTGAAAAGGAAATCCCGCCGGTTGGCGGGATTTCTGTTTGTCTAAGACGATCAGGCGACCTTTTCGAGCGAAGGATAATCGATGTAGCCCTTTGCGTTGCCGCCGTAGAAGGTGGCCTGGTCCGGGGTGTTGAGCGGCAGGTTCTTTTCCAGGCGCTCGACGAGATCGGGATTGGCGATGAAAGGCTTGCCGAAGGCAACGAGATCGGCCGTGCCGGTTTCGACGGCTTCGATCGCCATATCTCTGACGTAGCCGTTATTGACCATCCAGGCAGCCTTGCCGTCGGCCTTCTCATAGGCAGCGCGCAGCGCAATGTAGTCGAAGGACGGGTTGTCGCCCTGGCGATAGTCGCGCTCGCCACCGGTCTGGCCTTCGATCACGTGGATATAGGCGAAGTCGTATTTGGCAAGGCCTTCAACGACATGCGTGAAGAGCACCTGCGGGTTGGAATCATAGGATTCGCCCGACGGAGTGACCGGCGAAATGCGGATTGCGGTGCGGCGGGCGCCGATTTCCTTGGTCACGGCTTCGACGACCTGGAAGGTGAAACGTGTGCGGTTTTCGATCGAGCCGCCATACTCGTCGGTGCGGTCGTTGACGCCGTCGCGCATGAACTGGTCGAGCAGATAGCCGTTGGCGGCGTGGATTTCGACGCCGTCGAAGCCGGCATCGATCGCCGCGCGGGCGGCCTTGCGATAATCCTCGATGATCCCGGGGATTTCAGAGGCTTCGAGTGCGCGGGGCTCGGAGGTTTCGGTAAAGGCGCCGGTGCCGTCGGCGTTGACGAGGTAGGTCTTGGCCTTGGCGACACGGTTGGTCGACGAGACCGGCTTGCCGCCGTTCGGCTGCAGTGCGGTGTGGGAGATGCGGCCGACATGCCACATCTGCACGACGATCTTGCCGCCTTCGGCATGAACGGCGTCCGTCACACGTTTCCAGCCATCAAGGGCTTCCTTGCTGTAGAGGCCGGGAACGTCAGCATAGCCTTGGCCCTGATGCGTGATGGCGGTCGCTTCGGTGATGATGAGGCCGGCCGTAGCGCGCTGGCGGTAATATTCGACGTTGAGATCGTTCGGGACTGCGCCCGGCGAGCGGTTACGGGTGAGCGGCGCCATGACGATATGGTTCTTGAGGGAAATATCGCCGACCTGCGTCGGCTGGAAAAGCTTGGCCATGGAAGGTCCTTTCTGCTTGGGGGATCACTCGGCGGTAGCGGGGTTAGTCTGTGCCCGGCCGGAGAGATAGGTGAGCGCCGTCGCTCCGAGGCCGATCAGGGCCATGGCAGCTGCGGCGAGGGGAACATGGACGAAGTCGAGACCGGCATTGATGACCATGCCGCCGACCCAGGCGCCCAGCGCATTGCCGGTGTTGAAGGCGCCGATATTGATGGTCGAGACGAGGTTTGGCGCATCCTTGCCGAAGCCGACGACACCGACCTGCAGAGCAGGGACCGCAGCGAAGGTTGCGGCAGCCCACAGGAAGAGCGTTATCTCGGCCGGGATAACGAAGCGGCTGGTGTAGAAAAAGACTGCGGAGGTGAGCGCGATCACAGCAAAGACGCTGGCGAGCGTGGCTCCAAGCCGCCAATCGGCCAGCTTGCCGCCGATGAGATTGCCGACTGTCAGGCCGATGCCGATCAGGAACAGCGTCCAGGTGACGCCTTCCGGCGAGATGCCGGTGACATCACGCAACAGCGGGGCGATGTAGGTGAAGAGCGTGAACATCGAGGCCGCGAAGAAGATGGTCACTGAGAGCGCCATCCAGAGGCGGACGTTCTTCAATGCCGCGATCTCGCGCAGGATGTTGCTCTGCGTTTCCTGCTTGTCGCGCGGCAGGATGGCGATCAGGCCGGCAATGGTGACGACGCCGATGGCGGTAACGACCCAGAAGGTGGAGCGCCAGCCAAAAGCCTGGCCAATGGCGGTGCCGAGCGGCACGCCAAGCACGTTTGCGAGCGTCAGACCGGTGAACATCAGGGCGACGGCGCGGGCCTTGCGGTCTTCGCTGACGAGATTGGCGGCAACGACCGAGCCGATGCCGAAGAAGGCGCCGTGGCAGAGTGCGGTGACGATACGGGCGATCATCAGCACCCAGTAATTGGGTGCGATGGCGCAGAGCAGGTTACCGGCGATGAAGAAAGCCATCAGCATGATGAGCGTCGAGCGTCGCTTCAGCTTGGCGGTGGCGACCGCCATGATCGGCGCACCGAGCGCAACGGCCAGCGCATAACCCGTCACCAGCCAGCCAGCCTGGGGGATCGTCACAGAAAGATCGGCGGCGACTTCGGGCAGGAGGCCCATGATGACGAATTCGGTGGTGCCTATCGCAAATGAACTCAAGGCAAGGACGAGCAGGGCTAGGGGCATGGTTACAGATCCTGCTTTAACTGTTGGAGGAAGGCGGCGATCGTTTCTTCATTGCGCTTGTAGAAGATCCACTGGCCGACACGCTTGCTGGTAACGAGCCCGGCGCGGTGAAGGGTACCAAGATGGGCGGAAACTGTGGACTGGGAAAGGCCGCAGCGTTCGAACTGGCTGGCGCAGACGCCCATTTCAAACGGGTGCTCCTGCGTCGGAAAGTGTTCTTCCGGGTTCTTCAGCCAGTTGAGGATGTCCATCCGGGCAGGGTTGGCCAGCGCCTTGAGAATCTCGTCTTTGTCCATCGTCATTCATCGAAGTATAAATCGGATTTTTTCGATATATGGATCGATGATTTTCGATATGCAAATCACGGAGGCGTGAGCTGACGATTTTTCCGGTCAGCTTAAATTTTAAGCAAAAAAAGAGGGCCACCGGAAAACCAGGGCCCTTTTAAGTGTGAAGGTCAAAAACCTCCAGAGGGGAACAGCCAACGCGGTGGCACTGGGAGAGAAGCCACAAAATGCATCGGCTATGAGCGATATGGTGGTTCTTTGTGCAGCTTTCAATAGTCTTTTGTGCATGTCAGCTATGCGCTGCACAAAATTTTTCCGCACTGCGGTATCTGCCGATAAAAATTCAGGCAAAAAGCAAAAATCGGGCAAAAAAAGAGGGCCACCGGAAAACCAGGGCCCTTATAAGTGTGAAGGTCAAAAACCTCCAGAGGGGAACAGCTAATGCGGTGGAACTGGGAGGAAAAGCCACCGTGTGCATCAGCTATGTGCGATATGGTGCTTTAATGAGCAAACAACAACCCTTTTTTGTGCATGTCAGTCATGCGTGGGTTGCATGAATTGAAATTCGTTCCATAAAAGTGGAAATCAGAAGTTCCAGTTGCGGGCCTTGCTGACGATGAAATCGCGGAAGGCTTTCAGCTTGGCGGCGTTCTTGATCTCGTCCGGATAGCAGAAATAGGTATCGAAGGAGGGGACGTCGGCATTGATCGCCAGCTGGATCAGACCAGGGTCGCGGCCGACGATATAATCCGGCAGGCAGGCGATGCCGATGCCGAGCAGGCAGGCGCGCTTGATCGAGGTCTGGCTGTTAATCTGCAGATGCGGAATGCGCTTATTGTCCGACGAACGGCCGGCGATTTCCAGCCAGTTCACGTCGAGCAGATAGTTCGGCGCCGGTTCGCCGAAAGTGATGATGCGGTGGTTGTCGAGATCCTCGATCGTCTGCGGTTCGCCGTGGCGGTTGATGTAGGAGGGGGCCGCGTAGACGTGCATATGCACGGTGAAGAGCTTGCGCTGGATGAGGTCCGACTGCTGCGGCTGGCGAAGGCGGATGGCACAATCGGCATGGCGCATGTTCACGTCCACTTCCTCGTTGTCGAGGATGAGCTGAATCTGGACGTCGGGATAGAGCTGCAGGAATTCCTGGATCTTGTCAGTCAGCCAGCCCTGGCCGAGGCCGACCGTCGTGGTGACGCGTAGCTTGCCGGACGGCGTTTCCGTCGTCTCGGTCAGCTGCATCTTCACGGTTTCGAGCTTCAGCAGCACGTCATGGGCCGTGCGGTAAAGCAACTCGCCCTGTTCGGTGAGGATCAGGCCGCGTGCGTGGCGGTGGAAGAGCTTGGTGCCCACATCCTGCTCCAGCGCGCTCACCTGACGGCTGATGGCCGACTGGGACAGATGCAGCTTGTCAGCCGCATGCGTAAACGATCCGGCTTCGGCAGCTGCGTGGAAAATACGCAGCTTGTCCCAGTCCAACGGCATTCCCCCACCCCTCATGCCACTGTTACTCCGCTGCTACGGCAACGGGCATGTGACCCGTCAGATAACGCTCTGCCTCGAGGGCGGCCATGCATCCCATGCCTGCGGCGGTAACCGCCTGGCGGAACGTATCATCCGTCACATCGCCTGCGGCATAGACTCCCTCCAGGCTGGTCGCAGTCGAATCCGGTGCGGTCCAGAGATAGCCATTATCCTTCAGCTTCAGCTTGCCCTTGAAAAGTTCGGTCGCCGGCGCGTGACCGATCGCCACGAACACGCCGTCAATGGCGACGTCGGCGACGGCGCCGGTGCGGGTGTCGCGCAGACGAGCACCGGAAACGGACGGCGGCATGGGGGGCTTTGCCGGCGTGCCCGTGATCTCGGCGACCTCGGTGTTCCAGAGAATCTTGACATTATCCTTGGAGAAGAGACGTTCCTGCAGGATTTTTTCCGCACGGAAGCTGTCGCGGCGGTGCACGACGGTGACCGACTTCGCGATATTGGAGAGATAAAGCGCCTCTTCGACGGCGCTGTTGCCGCCACCGACCACGATCACATCCTTGTTGCGATAGAAGAAGCCGTCGCAGGTGGCGCAGGCAGACACGCCGAAGCCCTGGAAATGCTGCTCGCTCTCGATACCGAGCCACTTGGCCTTGGCGCCGGTCGCAATAACAAGCGTATCGGCAGTCCAGACCTGGCCGCTATCGGTGCGGGCAACGAAGGGGCGCTGGTTGAGGTCGACTTCAGTCACGAGGTCGTTGACGATCTCGGCGCCGACATGCTGAGCCTGCTGCAGCATCTGGTCCATCAGCCAAGGACCCTGAATAGGATCGGCAAAGCCCGGATAGTTCTCGACATCGGTGGTGATCATGAGCTGGCCGCCCTGTTCCAGACCGGCGATCAAAACCGGTTTCAGCATGGCGCGCGCGGCATAGACCGCTGCCGTATAGCCGGCAGGTCCGGAACCGATAATGAGCACCTTGGTATGGCGGGCAGACATGGAATTTCCTTTCGATAGCAGGATGCGGCGGCTAAGAGGCGAATAAGGCCGTTTCGCGATCCCTGCGCCATTTATGAACGACCAATGCTTTTATTCAAGGGCAGCCTTGCATTACCAACAAGGCAAATGCGGGCGCCGTGCAAGATTCCGTCATCTCACTGAAACTTTCTTGCGTATTCCGCCGCTTTATATAGAAGCTGCCCACGGGGAATTAAAGAAAGGCCTGGGCGTGGTTCGCGCTGAACTTGACGTTATCGACATAAAGATATTGCGGGAACTGCAGGCCGACGGCCGCATGACCAACGTGGAGCTTGCCGACAGGGTGGGAATTTCAGCGCCGCCCTGCCTGCGCCGGGTGCGCAAGCTCGAGGAGGCGGGTGTCATCGAAGGATATCACGCGATGTTGAACAGCCCGAAGCTTGGGCTTGATCTCGTCGCATTCTGCATGGTCGGCCTCAAGCATCAGTCCGAAGCCAACCTGAAGGCCTTTGCGGCCGCCACAGCCGAATGGCCGCTGGTGCGCCAGGCCTGGATGGTGTCCGGCGACAGCGATTTCCTGCTGCATTGCGTGGCCCAAAACCTCACCCGCTTCCAGGACTTCGTCATCGAGGTGCTGACGGCCAACGAACATGTCGATACCGTTCGCACCATGCTGACGATCCGGCAAGTGAAGAAGCTCGGGCTCGTCGAGCTGTAATCTAGCCCCGCCAGGCCTTGCGCAGCCAATCGGTATTGCCGATGCGGCGATACCATTTCTGTCCGCCACCTTCAAAAACCTCGCTCATTTTCGGGCTGCCGGCAAAGACGACGATCTTGGCCTCCGGCGGCCGCTCGGGATCGCGCCAGAAGCTCCTGATGTGGCGGGGTACGCAGGCATTCTTGAAGCTCACGCACCATTCACGCGGCCAATATTGCAGGTTTCCGTGCGCTGCCAGCTGCGCGCTTTGGAACTGCTGAGAAATCTCGTATTTGGACATGGCTGCCACCGGATCGGCGACATAAGAGTCGAGAATATAGGCGTGGGCACCGATTTCGTAGCGGAAGACCGAGCTGTTGCCGACCGATGCAAGGAATCGGTCGCGGGCAGGGGTGAGTTTGCGCAGCGGTTTTGCACGGAAGAGGTCGTCATCGCGGATGATGATGAACTTTCCCGGATGCTGGAAGAGCGGTTCCAGATCATCGACGATGACGAGGTCGAGATCGAGGAAGAGGGCAATGCCCTTGAGGTCGGCAAGCTCGCGGCGGAAGAGCGCAAGCTTCTGCCAGCGGCGATCCTTGGAGCCGGCCGGCAGGCCGAGCTCGGGCAGTGGGAAGATTTCTATATCCTCGTCGAGGCCGGCGGTATTGTCGGTGAAGCAGACAAAGCGATGCGGGCGCTTCAGGTGTCGTTTGACGCCGCGGTAGAGATTGTTGACGTATTCGGCGCCGTAGAGCGTCCCCCATTTCATGCAGAGCACGTTGACCAGGTTTTCGTTGTCTTTTGCGGTCGACATCTACGTGTCCCTACCTCCCTGATATGTCCGTTGCCGTGGTCTGATGAACGGCTTACGCGCCGAGAAGTTGCTGGTAAATCCGGCTGATCGCGGTTGCTTCCTTTTCCAGCGCGAAATTTTCCCGCACGTGCCGCAGAGCCGTTTCGCCCTGCACAATGGCGAAGGCAGGATCAGTCAGATAGGTGGCGATCGCCGCAGTCAGCGCCTTGCCGTCACCGGGGGACACGATGATGCCGTTCTCGCCGGGCACGATCATTTCGGCGTAAGCGCCGGCGTCAGAGGCCACGACGGCCGTTTTCGAAGCCATGGCCTCCAGCGGCGTCAGGCCGAAGCCTTCATTGCGGGAAGGGGCGACATAGAGTGTCAGGCGGCGATACCAGACCTTGATGTCAGGCACTTCGCCAATGAAGACGATGCGGTCGGTCAGACCGGCTGCGGCGATATCGGCCTTCAGCTTGTCGGCGAATGCCGTGTGCTCCGGGGTGACGCGACCGGAAATGACAGCCGTCCAGCCCGGATGTTGCGGCAAGAGCGCGATCATCGCCTGCACGAAAAGATCGGTGCCTTTTTGATGGCGCACGCGGCCGAAACAGCCGACGAGATAGCTGCCGGGCAGTCCTGTGGCGGCGATCGTATCGTCAGCCCCCTCGGGCGGATGGAAAAGCGTGAGATCGACGCCGTGCTGGATGACCGTGTGCGGCACCTTGAGGAAGGAGCCGGAACGGCTGCTGGTGGCGATGACAGCATCCATCTGGCGGATCAGCCAGCGGGTGTAGGAGGTATGGCGGCGCTGGGCAGCCGAGGTGAAGACGAGCTTCAGCGGCATGCGCAGCACGTGGCGCATGAGAATGCCGGCCGCCATCTCATTGTTGCGGCGCGCGTGCCAGACCCGGTGACGCCGTCTCGCGGGTGGACGCCAGAGGCCGGCAAGCTGCGGCCATTTCAGGCGCGGAAGTTCCGGCGGAAGGCCGGGGCCGAGAGCCGCGATCCTGATCCCCAGCCGGATCTGGCAAGGGATGAGCTGGACGATCGTCGACGTGACGCCGGAGAGCCGACGTTTCAGGTTGGGCGCGATGATCTCGACGTCACGGATATCCGGCAATGGCTGCTCTTGAAGAGGGGGGCGCGGGCGATCAGCCCCAGGAAACGGAGAGGATTTCGTAGGCCTTCGAACCGCCCGGTGCGTTGACTTCGATGGAATCGCCGACTTCCTTGCCGATCAGCGCGCGGGCGATCGGGGAGGAGATGGAAATGCGGCCCTGCTTCACGTCGGCTTCCTGATCGCCGACGATCTGATAGGTCTTTTCCTCTTCGGTGTCCTCGTCGACGAGCTTCACCTTGGCGCCGAACTTGATCTTGTCGCCCGACATCTTGGAGAGATCGATGACTTCGGCGCGCGCCGTCAGGTCTTCGAGCTCGGCAACGCGGCCTTCATTGTGGCTCTGCGCTTCCTTGGCGGCATGGTACTCGGCATTTTCCGAAAGGTCGCCATGGGCGCGCGCCTCCGCGATTGCCTCGATGATTCGCGGGCGCTCCTCCTGCTGACGCCAGCGCAGTTCTTCCTGCAGCTTGACGAAACCACCCTGTGTCATCGGTACCTTATCAACCATTTTTTCGTCCTTCTCTCCCCGCATCCGCAGTTGTCGCAGACACAAAAGAAAACAGGTCCCGAAGGGAACTTCGGAACCGTGCTACAATCTTAGTTCATTGCTTATAGCAGATCGGCACGCGCGATTTCCATAAAATTCTTACCGAAGCTTTCCGCTTCCCGCAGAAGTGCCTGCTTTTGAAGGGAAGTTGGATGGAGGCTCATTTCTTCGTCTTGATTTTGTCGATGTGAACATTTGATGAACATGCTGGTGAAGAAATCGCTTATAGAACGGTTGGCGATCTTCTCCGACGGCGCCAAATATGATGCCTCCTGCGCCTCCAGCGGCACGGCCAAGCGGGATTCGGCGGCCTCCAGTGCCCGTGTCAGGGGACGAAGACCGGATCTTTCGGCAGGTTCGGCGGATTATATCCGGTCACCATGCGCACCCTCACGGATTCATGCAGGTTTGCGCCATCGGGGATGAAACGCCTGTCTTCGCGGGGCAGATAAATGCTCCTCCTGTCGCCGCGCTTGCGCCAGGAGTTTTCCGGCACGCGACGCGGAACATATTCGAGCAGTTTCCAGCCTATGTTCATCGAGTCATGCAGCGGTGCGGCCGCATTGAGCTCGACATAGTACTTGTCGCTCTTGCCAAGGACGATGTTGTTGATCGTACGCGAAACGTAGAGCAGGCCTGCAGGTCCCGTTTCGCGGATCATCCAGTCGAGCGGTATCTTGATCTGGGCACTCTCGGCCTCCGGGTAACCGCCGCCGATATCGCCGTGGACACCCGCAAACCAGACCTCTTTGAAGTCCTGTTTTGCAGTTGCTGGCTTGAAGGGGTTGCCGCGATAATCCTGATCCGGCGTCCACAATTCCGGCTGGAACATCGTTCTTCGCTCGTCGATCGCCATGGCATGGCGCACATATTCGACGCTTGGATTCTTGCGGGTGAAAGGATGGGTCTTGAACTGAATGCGCCCTTTGCCCTTTTCGATGACAGAGGCGACGGTGTCGAAGAGACCGAGCAGCTTGATCGGCGGGCGGTCGTTGCGCAGCATGCGCTCATAGAGGCGCATGCTCTTGAAGGCCGATGAGGGATCGCCTCCATCGGCGCGCTGCTCCTGTTCGGGAATGCCCTTGTAGGTTCTGTAAGCGTAATCGAGCAGGTTCAGGTGATATCTGCTGCACAGCCCAAAGGCATGAATGAAACCTGCGAGAACTCGGGCCGTATAGGCGCCGCGGCTGAAGCCGAAAATATAGATGCGGTCCCTGTCGGGATGGCCTCCGTGATCGTCGGGCGTGCCGGCATCGTAATTTTCGACGAGGAAGCGGTAGGCACCCTTGACGTTTTCATCGAGACCCCAACCGGTGGCAAGGCCCCAGACCTCGATAGACTGGCGGTAGAAGGGCGACCAGGCATCTGCTGCACCCAGCGTGCCGACGCCGGGGTCGTAATAGACGATCTGGTCGTCGGAGCGCTTCAGCGTTCCGAACAGACGCAAAATATTGGTGCGGTCTGCAGTTATCTCGTTCGACGTGCCGTCGAACAGAATGACGATGTTCTTCGACATGCTGCTTCCCCGATACGACCGGGAAGCAGGCTAACATCAAGTATCCATGTCTGCAATTTTGGGTCGCAGTTTTGGCGGGCCGAGGAGGCGAAGGCGAAGAGGCGATGCCTCTTCGCGGGATCAGAAGTAGCTCTGCAGCGGGCGGACTTCGAGATTGCCGGCCTTGAGCGCCTTGATGGCCTGGGCGGCGGCTTCGGCGCCGGCCATTGTGGTGTAGTAAGGCACCTTCTGCATCAGCGTGGCGCGGCGCAGCGACTTCGAATCCGAGATCGCCTTGTTGCCGTCAGTCGTGTTGATGACAAGCTGGACCTGGCGGTTGCGGATGGCGTCCTCGATATGCGGACGTCCCTCAAGAACCTTGTTGATCTTGGTCGCCTCGATGCCGTTTTCGCCGAGGAAGCGGGCCGTGCCGCCGGTTGCCAGTACCTTGAAGCCCTGTTCGACCAGGATGCGGATCGCCGGCAGGACGCGCGGCTTGTCGGCATCGCGCACGGATACGAAGACCGTGCCTTCACGCGGCAGTTCGACGCCGGCGCCGAGCTGCGACTTGGCGAAGGCCAGCGCGAAATCGCTGTCGAGGCCGATGACTTCGCCGGTCGAACGCATTTCCGGGCCGAGCAGCGTATCGACGCCCGGGAAGCGCGCGAAGGGGAAGACGGCTTCCTTGACGGCGATGTGCTTCAGCGCCCGCGGATCGGGCTTTTCACCATAGGCGGCGAAGGTCGCATCGAGCTTCTCGCCGGCCATGACGCGGGCGGCGATCTTGGCGATCGGCGCGCCAATGGTCTTGGCGACGAAGGGCACCGTACGGGAGGCGCGCGGGTTGACTTCGAGTACGTAGACGGTGTCGTCCTTGATGGCGAACTGCACGTTCATCAGGCCGCCGACATTGAGCGCCTTTGCCATTGCCTTGGCCTGGCGCTCCAGCTCGTCGAGCATCTCGCGCGAAAGCGTGCGCGGCGGCAGCGAGCAGGCGCTGTCGCCCGAATGGATGCCGGCCTCTTCGATATGTTCCATGATGCCGGCGACATAGACGTCAGTGCCGTCGGAGAGGCAGTCGACATCGACTTCGATGGCATTCGTCAGGTAGCTGTCGAAGAGAAGCGGGTTCTTGCCGAGCAGCGTGTTGATCTGGCCGGTCTTGTCATTCGGGTAGCGTGCCTTGATGTCCTCGGGCACCAGTTCCGGAACGGTATCGAGCAGGTAGCTCTGCAACTGGCTCTCGGCATGGATGATCTGCATGGCACGGCCACCAAGCACGTAGGACGGGCGGACGACCAGCGGGAAGCCGATCTCGGCAGCGACGAGGCGAGCCTGCTCGACCGAATAGGCGATGCCGTTGTTCGGCTGATTGAGGTCGAGCTTCATCAGGAGCTTCTGGAAGCGGTCGCGGTCTTCGGCAAGGTCGATCATATCAGGCGCGGTGCCGAGGATCGGGATGCCGTTCTTCTCCAGCGCTTCGGCGAGTTTCAGCGGGGTCTGGCCGCCGAACTGGACAATGACGCCGACGACTTCACCCTTTTCCTGCTCTGCACGCAGGATTTCGATCACATCTTCGGCCGTCAGCGGCTCAAAATAGAGGCGATCCGAGGTATCGTAGTCGGTCGAGACCGTTTCCGGGTTGCAGTTGATCATGATCGCTTCATAGCCCGCATCCTTCAGCGCGAAGGCGGCATGGCAGCAGCAATAGTCGAACTCGATGCCCTGGCCGATACGGTTCGGGCCGCCGCCGAGGATGACGACCTTCTTGCGGTCGGAAACCTCAGCTTCGGACCGTGCAGCGCCGACGAAAGGCGTTTCATAGGTCGAGTACATATAGGCTGTCGGCGAGGCGAATTCGGCAGCACAGGTGTCAATGCGCTTGAAAACCGGGCGGACGTTCAGGCCGTTGCGCAGCTCGGCCACTTCCTTCGGGCGCTTGCCGGTCAGCGTCGCAAGGCGGGCATCCGAGAAGCCCATGGCCTTCAACATGCGAAGGTTTGCGGCATCATCAGGCAGGCCGTGCTCGCGGATGCGGGCTTCCATGTCGATGATGTTCTTCAGCTGGGCGATGAACCAGGGGTCGATCTTGCAGCCTTCATGAACCTCTTCGATGGTCAGGCCCATGCGCAGCGCCTGGGCGACCATGCGCAGGCGGTCCGGCGTCGGCGTACCGATGGCGGCACGGATGGCGTTCAGGCTGGATTCACCTTCCTCGGCATCGGGGATTTCGATTTCGTCGAGGCCGGTCAGACCGGTTTCGAGGCCGCGCAGCGCCTTCTGCAGCGATTCCGCAAAGGTACGGCCGATCGCCATGACTTCGCCGACCGACTTCATGGCCGTGGTCAGAACGGGGGAAGCGCCGGGGAATTTCTCGAAGGCGAAACGTGGGATCTTGGTGACGACATAGTCGATCGACGGTTCGAACGAAGCCGGCGTCGCGCCGCCGGTAATGTCGTTTTCGAGTTCGTCGAGCGTATAGCCGATGGCGAGCTTGGCGGCGATCTTGGCGATCGGGAAGCCGGTGGCCTTGGAGGCCAGTGCCGAGGAGCGCGAGACGCGCGGGTTCATTTCGATGACGACGAGGCGGCCGTCCTTCGGGTTGACGGCGAACTGCACGTTCGAGCCGCCGGTTTCGACGCCGATCTCGCGCAGCACCGCAATCGAGGCGTTGCGCATGATCTGGTATTCCTTGTCCGTCAGCGTCAGCGCCGGAGCAACGGTGATCGAATCGCCGGTATGGACACCCATCGGATCGATGTTCTCGATGGAGCAGATGATGATGCAGTTGTCCGCCTTGTCGCGGACGACCTCCATCTCATACTCCTTCCAGCCGAGGACGGATTCTTCGACCAGCACTTCTGTGGTCGGCGAGGCATCAAGGCCGCTGCCGACGATTTCGAAGAATTCCGAGCGGTTATAGGCAATGCCGCCGCCGGTGCCGCCGAGCGTGAAGGACGGGCGGATGATGGCGGGCAGGCCGACATGATCGATTGCCTGGGCGGCGATTGCCATGGCATGGCTCATATAGCGCTGCTTGCGGTCGCTCTCGCCGAGGTTCCACTGGTTTTCCAGCTCGTCGAGCGCCTTGTCGAGATCGGGGCCGGAAAGGCTTTCGCGCAGCTTGGTGCGCTCGGCCTCATGCGTCTTGCGGTCGGCGTCCTTGATGTCGGTGGCGTTCGCCAGCATCGAGCGCGGCGTTTCAAGGCCGATGCGGGCCATCGCCTCGCGGAACAGCGCGCGATCCTCAGCCATGTCGATGGCGGCAGGTTTTGCGCCGATCATCTCAACATTGTAGCGATCGAGCACGCCCATGCGCTTCAGCGAGAGCGCGGTGTTCAGTGCCGTCTGGCCGCCCATTGTCGGCAGCAGCGCGTCAGGGCGTTCCTTGGCGATGATCTTGGCGACGACTTCAGGGGTGATCGGCTCGACATAGGTTGCATCGGCGAGACCCGGATCGGTCATGATCGTGGCCGGGTTGGAGTTGACGAGGATGACGCGGTAGCCTTCCTCCTTCAGCGCCTTGCAGGCCTGGGTGCCGGAATAGTCGAATTCGCAAGCCTGGCCAATGACGATCGGTCCTGCGCCGATGATGAGGATCGATTTGATGTCTTGGCGCTTCGGCATGGGCGATATCCATTTCTAGCTGCGCAAAAAGCCGGCCAGGGTGGGAGGTCACCGGGTCGGGTCGCGCATTGAGGGTCTTTTCAGGCTAGAAGCGGCTTATAGGCAAATGTTTTTGCAAACGGAACCCCATAAATCATGGAATCGACAGGAATCCGAATGGGTCGCTGGAAGCCTATTGCCCACCAGGCACGACGAGCGTGCGAATCTCGCCGCCAAGCGCAGGATTGGCGATGGCTTCAGGTGCCTGTTCGAGCGTGATCCGACGCGAAATCAGCGGCTCGACCTTGATCGCACCGGTGGCGATGAGATCGGCGGCGCGCCCATGCGTGAACGGATTGAGGAAGGAGCTGACGAGGTTCACTTCGCGAAACAGCAGGTCGAAGGGTTCGATCTCTATCTTTGCGCCTTGCGGCATGACGCCGAGGATAACGGCAGTGCCGCCGCGTCTTGCGAGCTTCGGCGCCTGCATCATCGTTTCCGGCACACCAGCACATTCAAAGACGACGCCGGCGCCGCCAGGCAGCAAACCTTGATCGCCGGTAATACTGCTGACGGCATCCGCGTGTGACGGATCGAAAGTCGCGGTGGCACCGAGTGTTTCGGCAAGCGCGCGTTTCTCGGCATTGCGGGTGACGAGGAGAATACGTGTTGCGCCGGCGAGCCGGGCAAGCTGGACGGTAAGCAGGCCGATTACGCCGCCGCCGAGCACGATGACCGAAGCGCCGGTCTTGATATTGGCGAGATCGACGCCGTGTAGGCAGCAGGCCAGCGGCTCGCAAAAGGCGCCATGCAGAGGATCGAGGCCAGGCGGCAGGGCGAAGGCCTGTTTCTGCGGCAGGATGACGTAGTCGGCAAAACCGCCGTCTTTGTGGATGCCGATCGCCTGCAGGCTCCGGCAGAGATTGACCCGGCCATTGTGGCATTCTTCGCAGCGGCCGCAGGCGATGTTGGGATCACCCGTTACGCGCATGCCGGGGCCGAAACCGCTGACCTCGGAGCCGACTGCTTCGATGATGCCGGCGAATTCGTGGCCAAGGGTCACTGGTGGATGGGAGGGGAACTCACCGAGGAAAAGATGGCGGTCGGTGCCGCAGATGCCGCAGGCTTCGACGCGCACCAGCAGGTCGCCCGGTCCGGGAACGGGCTTTTCGACCTCGCGCAGGAACAGCTTTCCGGTCGCTTCTAGGCGCACGGCTTTCATCGGCATTCTCCTCCAGGTCTCCTCATCATCAGGAAGCGGGAAAGCAGGAGTCGCGTCAAGCAGTTGCCGGCATTTCTTCAGCCGAAGCGCCGGCGGGCTTCCTCGGCAAAACTCCGGCTGACGGGAATCTGCGTGCCGTCGCGCGTGAGGATCAGGATCTTGCCGTTATCGCGTTTCAGGGCTTCAACATGAGCGTCGGCCACCCAATGTGATCTGTGCACCTGGAGGCCCGGTGTCCCGCCGATCTCGCGCAGCGCATCGGAAAAACGCAACAGCACCAGCTCGCGACCGCGGCTGGTGACGACCTCGGTATAGTGATCCTGCACGGATAGACGTAGCAGGGCGCCGCGATTTTGCGGCTTCAACCGATCGAGGAGCGAGGCCGTCGGAGGTGTTTGCGCCGTTGCCTGCTCGATTTGGCGATGCATGGCGAGGTAAGTCAGAAAACAGAAGAGGGCACAGAGCGGCAGCGCGAAGAGCGCCCTTGCGAAACTGCCGTTGAACGAAGCCGGATTGCCGCTGAAGGCATAGTCGACGAGGCCGATCGCAAAGCCGATCGGCAGGGCTGCGACCAGTGAGCCGATCATCATGCGCCAGAACATGCGATCCAGCACCCTGCACAGCAGCGTATCGGCAAGAACCGAAAACAAGATGGCGATCGACCAGGCGACGGCGTGCAGAATCAGCCAGTAGGCGAAGCGTTCACCGGCGGGCATGCTTTCCATCGTGCCGTAGGGGCCGGTAATCGCGAAGATCAGAACGATGGCGAGGAAGGTTCCCCAGAAGCGCGGTGCACGCCAGAAGACCTGCAATTCGCGAAGCGTGGATTGCAAGGATGGGTGATCCACGAAGTTTTCCCGCCGTCTACGCCATGTTTGTTGAGAGGAATGCAGTCATGCCGGAAACAGGGGAGGAATTCAACCGGAGCCGTTCATGACCCTGGAACCTCTGCTTAATGCCGCTATTGCCATTCAGATCCACGTTGCCGCCGTGGTGCCGGCGGCTATCCTCGGCGCCTATCTGCTTGCATGGCCGAAGGGCACGCCGCGGCATCGTCTGCTCGGCAAGATCTGGATGGTGCTGATGGTGGTGACGGCGCTGTCGAGCTTCTTCATCCACCAGATCAATCTCGTCTATGGCTTCA
Organism: Rhizobium viscosum; assembly: GCF_014873945.1. Classification (NCBI taxonomy): domain Bacteria; kingdom Pseudomonadati; phylum Pseudomonadota; class Alphaproteobacteria; order Hyphomicrobiales; family Rhizobiaceae; genus Rhizobium; species Rhizobium viscosum. The sequence goes on from NZ_JADBEC010000001.1 coordinate 3,273,535, forward strand.
GCCCAATCCATCTTCTTTCCGTCCTTGTGCTCGCCGGAAGCTGGCGGGCGGTTCTTGCCGCGCGGCGGCATGATATCCGTACGCATCGGCGGATCGTATCGGGCATGTATTTCGGGGGCATCGTCGTTGCCGGCCTTGCAACGCTGCTGCCGGGCCGGCTGATGTATGCGGTCACGTTCTCCGGCAATAGCTGGCTGGCTCTGGCGCTGCTCGGGCTGGTCACCGCTGCGATCGGCGCGGCCATCGGGTTTCGTCCGCGCCGCAGCCGGGTTGCATGAGGAAGCGGCTGGAATTCGTCCTCGCGGCGGATATATAACTGACTCCTGAGAGCATGCTTGGGTGCATTGCCGGGGAGATCGAAGATGGAATGGAAAGGCCGGCGTCAGTCCGACAATATCGAGGATCGTCGTGGCGATCCGTCCGGTGGCTTGGGGGGACGTAATCCATTCGGCCGTGGCGGCGGCTTCAGTTTTCCGTCGGGTGGCGGCGTTGGTCGTCGTGGCGGCGGGCTCAGCATCGGCACGATCATCTTTCTCGTCGTCATATACCTGATCTTTAAGGCGATGGGCGTCGACCTGCTGCAGGTGATGGAGGGCGGCGGCTCAATGGATGGCGCTGGCGGCTCCGGTTATTCTCAGAGCGAATCCTCCCCGCAGGCTCCCGCCAATGACGAGATGACTGCCTTCGTGCGCACGGTTCTCGCCGAAACCGAAGATACCTGGCACGGCATCTTCCAGTCTCAGGGCAAGGATTACGAGGAGCCGCGCCTCGTTCTCTTCTCCGGCCAGACGCAGTCGGCCTGCGGATTTGCGTCGGCTGCGACCGGTCCCTTCTACTGCCCCGGAGACCACAAGGTCTATCTCGACACGGCCTTCTTCCAGGAGCTTTCCGATCGGTTCGGCGCTTCAGGCGATTTCGCCGAAGCGTATGTGATCGCCCATGAGGTCGGCCATCATGTGCAGAACTTGCTCGGCATTCTGCCGAAGTTCAATGAGGCTCGCCAGCGCATGAGCGAGGCGGATGCGAACAAGATGTCGGTTCGCGTCGAGCTGCAGGCGGATTGCTTTGCCGGCATCTGGGGCAAGTTTACCCAGCAGAAGGGCATTCTCGATGCCGGCGATCTCGAAGAGGCGTTGAACGCTGCGCAGCAGATCGGCGACGATACGCTGCAGAAGCGTTCGCAGGGCTATGTCGTGCCGGAGAGTTTCAACCACGGCACGTCGGCGCAGCGCATGCGCTGGTTCAAGCGTGGCTTCGACAGCGGGCAGCTTTCGGCCTGCGATACTTTCTCCAACCCGATCTGATCAGAATATCCGGCACCTTGCCTGAAGGCAGGGTGCCGGTATGCCGGGTAGCTTACTTTTCGCTGTCCATGTGCTTGAGCTGGGCCTCCGGATAGCGGGCGCCCTTGGCGGCCCCCTTCGGTACGGCGCGTTCGATCGCAGAGAGATCGTCTGCGGTGAGCTCCACCGCGCGGGAGCCGAGCGCTTCCGTCAGCCGGTCGCGGCGGCGGGCGCCGACCAGCGGCACGATATCCTTGCCCTGAGCTGCTACCCAGGCGATCGCGACCTGTGCGACCGAGGCGCCCTTGAGGGTGGCGATCTTCCGGAGTTCTTCGACCAGGGCGAGGTTTTCATCGATATTGCCCTCCTGGAAGCGCGGGCTGACGGCCCGGAAATCGCCTGCGCCCTGCTGGCCTTTCTGCCAGTGGCCGCTGATGAGGCCGCGCGACAGCACGCCATAAGCGGTGATGGAAATGCCGAGTTCGCGGGTCACAGGCAGGATTTCATCTTCGATGCCGCGTGAGATCAGTGAATATTCGATCTGCAGGTCGGCAATCGGTGCGACGGTCGCAGCCCGGCGGATCGTGTCGGCGCCGACCTCGGAGAGGCCGACATGGCGGACGTAGCCGGCCTTGATGAGATCGGAGATCGCGCCGACCGTCTCCTCGATCGGCACGTTCGGATCGAGGCGGGCAGGGCGGTAGATGTCGATGTAATCGACGCCGAGGCGCTGTAGCGTGTAGGCAAGGAAATTCTTCACGGCGATGGGGCGGGCGTCGTAGCCGTTCCAGCCATTGGAGGGATCGCGCAACGCGCCGAACTTGACGCTGATGATGGCGTCTTCGCGCTTGCGGCCCTTGAGTGCCTCGCCGATCAGCATTTCATTATGGCCCATGCCATAGAAGTCGCCTGTGTCGAGCAGGTTGACGCCGGCATCGAGCGCTGCGTGGATGGTCGCAATACTCTCAGCACGGTCGGACGGGCCGTACATGCCTGACATGCCCATGCAGCCGAGGCCGATAGCCGAGACTTCTGGACCGGTTTTTCCCAAACGATGGATCTGCATCTTCTTCTCCTTCAGCGCCGATGGCGTCTTCGGATGTTGTTTTATCGCGCTCAAGCTTGTGCGATAATCCGGATAGTATCGAACAGGCCGTACGGAAAAATGAACAATGGATGACCTTCCCCTGAGTGATCTGGATGCCTTTGCCGCGATTGCAAGAGAGCGCAGTTTCCGCTCCGCAGCCCGCAAGCGCGGGGTTTCCGCGTCATCGCTGAGCGATTCCCTGCGGCGCCTCGAAGAGCGGCTCGGCGTCAGGCTTCTCAATCGGACGACACGCTCTGTCACGCCGACGGCGGCGGGCCAGCGATTGCTCGAGAAGCTTTCGCCGGCGCTTTCTGAAGTGGCCGCTGCGCTCAGTCAGCTCGACAGTTTTCGCGACAGTCCGGCGGGCACGCTCAGGCTCAACGTACCGAGTATCGTCCTAAAGCTCTTCATGGCGGACCTCGCCGCGCGGTTTCTGGCGCTCTACCCGCAGATTACGCTGGAGATCATTGGCGAAGATACATTCATCGACGTGCTGGCCGCCGGCTTCGATGCCGGCATTCGCTATGACGAGAGGCTGGAGCGCGACATGATTGCGGTGCCGATCGGCCCGCGCCGGCAGCGCTATGTGACGGCGGCTGCTCCCGCCTATCTGGAAAAGCGGGGCACGCCGCAGCATCCGCGGGATCTGCTGGAGCATAGCTGCATCCGCCATCGCTTCATCAGCGGCGCTACGCTTGCCTGGGAATTCGAACGGGGTGACGAAGTGATCGCGATTACGCCATCCGGGCCTATCATCGCCAATGCTGTGGAGATGGAAATCGAGGCCACGCTTGCCGGTCTTGGCGTCATCCGTACCTTTGAAGAACTGCTTGCGCCAGGCATTGCGGAGGGCCGGCTGGTGTCGATCCTCGAGGAATGGGACAGCGAATTTTCCGGTCCGTTTCTCTATTATCCGAGCCGCCAGCACATGCCCGCGCCATTGCGGGCTTTTGTCGATTTTGTACGGATGGAGCAGCGAAAAAGCGCGTGAACCATCTGTTTAGGCGGTCTCGCCATCAAAAACATTGAAATGTTCACGTATTGTTTCGGCTATTTCAATCGGCTATGTCATATATCCGGCGACGAGATCGTCTTTCCAGAAAATATCAGCTGTAGAGATGTCTTATGCTTGATCCGAAATTCGTTCGCCGCGGCCTTTTCCTGGTCTTCATCATCCTCTTTCTGGACGTCATCGGTATCGCCATCATCATGCCGGTCCTGCCCGTTTATCTGGAGCAGTTGACGGGCGGCACGGTCAGTGACGCGGCTGTCGATGGCGGCTGGCTGATGCTGATCTATTCGCTGATGCAGTTCCTGTTTGCGCCGCTGCTCGGAAACTTGAGCGACCGTTTCGGGCGCCGTCCGATCCTGCTTCTCTCGGTGCTGACCTTCGCGTTCGATAATTTCATCTGCGCCATCGCCACCAGTTACTGGATGCTTTTCGTCGGCAGGGTACTTGCCGGTATCAGCGGTGGCAGTTTCGCCACCTGCTCGGCTTACATTGCCGACATCAGCAATGAAGAGAACCGCGCCAAGAATTTCGGCCTGATCGGTATCGCCTTCGGTGTCGGTTTCACGGTCGGGCCTGTCATCGGCGGCTTCCTTGGTGAGTTCGGGCCGCGCGTGCCATTCTATGGTGCGGCCGTGCTTTCCTTCATCAATTTCGTTGCCGCCTGTTTCCTGCTGCCGGAAACGCTCGAAGCGAAGAACCGCCGTACGTTCGAATGGAAGCGCGCAAACCCGCTCGGCGCTTTGCGGCAGATGCGGCACTATCCCGGCATCGGCTGGGTTTGCCTCGTGATGTTCCTGTTTTTCCTCGCCCATGCCGTCTACCCCTCGGTCTGGCCCTTCGTCTCGACCTTCCGCTACGGTTGGAGCGAAGGGCAGATCGGTCTGTCCCTCGGCCTCTACGGGATCGGCGCCGCTGCGGTCATGGGGCTCGTTCTGCCGCGTGTCGTGCCTGTTCTCGGTGAATGGAAGACGGCGCTGCTCGGCCTGTGTTTCTCGATGACCGCCCTTACAGGTTATGCTTTCGCCTGGGAGGGCTGGGTCGTCTATACCGTGATCGTACTGACAGTCATGGAGAATGTTGCCGATCCGCCGCTGCGCAGCATTGCCGCCGGCAAGGTGCCGCCATCCGCACAGGGTGAGCTGCAGGGCGCACTCACGAGCATCAGCAGCATCACGACGATCATCGGTCCGCTGATCTTCACACAGATGTTCGGCTATTTCACCAAGCCGGATGCACCGATCACCTTTGCCGGCGCGCCTTATCTGCTGGCAGCGTTCTTCATCCTCGTTGCTGCGGTTGTATTTCTGACGCGCGTGACGACATCGAAAGCGCCGGCACAAGCTTTCAACGCGGCGGAGTGATCCATCAAAAACAGTGAAGCTGTGATGAATTTTTCAGCATCTGCTTGTTTTGGGGTAGTTCTTTGCGCTGCTTTGCTCTAAGTCAGCCTGATATTTTGCCGCACTGCGGCCCTTAACGATTCAATCTCAGGAATAGTGTCATGGACACGCCGATCGATGTGCGCGCCGTTGCGCCTGCAAACGACAACCGCTGGTCTGCGCATTTTCGCGCCACGCTGATGCTCGGCGTGCCGCTGATCGGCGCCCAGCTCGCGCAATTCGGCATCGGCATGACCGATGTGATGATCGTCGGTCAGCTTGGTGCCGAGCATCTTGCCGCCATGGTGCTTTCCGCGCAGTTCCTGTTCACGATCCTGATTTTCGGGTCGGGCTTTGCGATTGCCGTCATCCCGATGGTGGCCCAGGCCTATGGCCGCGGTGATGTCGTGACCGTGCGCCGCTCGCTGCGCATGGGGATCTGGGTCGTCATCTGCTATTGGCTGCTGATGCAGCCGGCCTTCTACAATTCCGAGGCGATCCTGCGTTATTTCGGGCAGAAGCCTGAAGTGGCGAAACTTGCCCACGGCTATATCATCATCGGTCAGTTCGGTGTGCTGCCGGGGCTGCTCTATAATGTCATGCGCGCGCTCGTTAGCGCCATCGGCAAGGCCGGCGTCATTCTCCAGGTCACCATCGCCATGCTGGTGCTGAATGCGATCGGCGCCTACATCCTCGTGCTCGGCCATTTCGGTTTTCCGGTCATGGGCCTGGAGGGTGCAGCAATCGTGTCCGTCGCGGTGCAGACGGCGGGCTTCCTGTTCATCCTGGCCTTCGTGCAGGGCAGGGACGAGACGCGGCGTTATGAGATTTTCGTGCGCTTCTGGAAGCCGGACTGGCATGCCTTCTTCGAGGTTATCCGTCTCGGCCTGCCGATCAGCGTCACCATCCTCGCCGAAGTCAGCCTCTTCACTGCAGCCTCGCTGCTGATGGGCCATATCGGCACGATCGAGCTTGCCGCGCATGGCATCGCTCTGCAGTGGGCGTCGATGGCCTTCATGATCCCGCTCGGTCTCGGCCAGGCGGCAACCGTGCGGGTCGGTGTCGCGCACGGGCAGGGCGATCATGCTGGGCTGGTACGGGCGGCGATCACGGTGCTGATCATCGCCAGCATCGCTGCGATCGTCGGCAGCATCATCTTTGCGACCGTGCCCCAGCTTCTGGCGCGCCTGTTCCTTGATGTCAGCCTGCCGGAAGCGCCTGAAGTGCTGGCCTATGCCGGTCCGCTGATCGTCATTGCCGGTCTCTTCCAGTTCGTCGATGGTGTACAGGCGATTGCCAGCGGCTTGCTGCGCGGGCTGAAGGATGCGCGCGTGCCGATGATCCTGGCGCTGATCGCCTACTGGCCGATCGGCTTCTTCCTCGCCTGGGCCTTCGCCTTCCCGCTCGGTTTGGGCGGTCTCGGCATCTGGCTCGGCTTTCTCGTCGGGCTTGCGGCGGCGGCCGCCATGCTCTGTGCGCGCTTCTACATTCTCGTTCGCCGGGAAGGAGCTGCGGCCGGCGCCTAAGCCGGCCGTCTTGGAATATCAGGCGGCCACGGGCTTGTAGCTGGCGATATCGGCGCGGATGCCGAGGCGCGCAAACATTTCCTGCGGGTCGAAATTGGCGGCCTTGTGGGCTGCGGCAACGACTGCCCGCACGCGTTCGACGACATCCGCACTTTCCCATTCGGCAACGGTCACGAAATTGAATTCGCCGGGACCGGCAACCTGTTCCAGCACCGTATGATTGATGAAGCCGTCCTGTGCCTCAAGCACCTTATGGGTCATCATCACATTGACGAGAAATTCCTCACGCGCCGCGGCGGGCACGACGAATTTGTCTATCCTGTAGAAAGCTCCGCTCATCCAGTCTTCTCCTGCATCGGATGTGTTGCAGGCAGTTCTGTAGTTCCTCAAGTTAAGTTGAGGTCAATATGCCGACAAAGAAAAAAGGCCCGCCTGAGCGGACCAATCTCGGCCCGGACGCCGGATGCAGAACAATGTCAGCGTCGGTTAGGTTGCGTCCAGTGTTCTGAAACATGGCGGGTCTCCCAGGAGCCTATCCGGCGGGACATCATAATCTCATCCACCTCCACGCCGTCTTGGAGAAACGCGCCCGGAATCCGGCCTATTTCGACAAAACCTTCGCGCTCGTAAAACCGGCGTGCCGCGGGATTTTCGGCGCTGACCGCCAGTTCGATCTGCCTGATCCCGTGGGCATCTGCATGCTTCGTCACTTGTTCCAGAAGTTCAAGAGCAAGGCCGGTTCCGCGCAGGCTGGCACGCACATAGACCATTATCAGCGTTGCCCGGTGCGCCATCTTGCTTGGCTTTTGCCACATCAGCCCCATGATCGCGACCGGTTCATCATCCTGGAAGGCGACGAAGACCGGCATTTCAATCAACCGGTTGCGCCATTCATCAAGAGACAGTACCTCCCAATCTTCTGAGCGGCTGGCGAATGCGGCAGGTTCAGAACGCAGGGCTTCAAGTCGAATTTTCTTGAAGACCTCAGCATCGTCCGGTTTCAGCAGTTTGATAATTCCGTCAGACATACACCGCTCCAAAGCCGCGAGACGGGTTAGCACTGTTCCTATGAAAGTATTTTCAGCAGGCAATATGTTGATGAAGACGACCCCCTCGATAAGTGAGGATCGTGATTTTTGATCAAACGGGCTGGGCTGCGAAGCAGCGGTGATGAGAAATCAGCGCTCGGCGAGCGCCGATTCGCCCTTCTTCTCGCGCACCATGTTGACGAAGCGGCGGAAGAGGTAGTGGCTGTCCTGCGGACCGGGGGAGGCTTCCGGGTGATGCTGGACGGAGAAGACCGACTTGCCGAGAACGCGCAGGCCGCAATTCGTGCCGTCGAAGAGCGATACGTGAGTCTCTTCAACGCCTTCGGGCAGCGACTTCGTGTCGACCGCGAAGCCGTGGTTCATGGAGACGATCTCGACCTTGCCGGTCGTGTGATCCTTGACCGGATGGTTGGCGCCGTGATGGCCCTGATGCATCTTCTCGGTCTTGGCGCCGAGTGCCAGGCCCAGCATCTGGTGGCCGAGGCAGATGCCAAAGACCGGGATATCGGTGCTGATCAGGTCCTTGATGACGGGAACGGCATATTCGCCCGTAGCTGCCGGGTCGCCGGGGCCATTCGACAGGAAGATGCCATCAGGCTGCAGGGCGAGCACGTCCTCAGCGCTCGTCGTTGCCGGCATGACGGTGACCTTGCAGTCGAGGCCGGCAAAGAGGCGCAGGATGTTGCGCTTCACGCCGTAATCCAGGCAGACGACATGATACTTCGTGTCGGCAGCGCCGAGTTCGCCGTATCCTTCGTTCCAGACCCAGGGGGTCTGCGACCACTGCGAGGACTGGCCGGACGAAGCGATCTTGGCGAGGTCGAGACCTTCGAGGCCGCTCCAAGCCTTGGCCTCCGCCTTCAGTGCGTCGACGTCGAAATTGCCCTGGGGATCATGGGCGATGACGGCGTTGGGCGAGCCGTTTTCGCGGATCCAGGCCGTCAGCGCGCGGGTGTCGATGCCGCAGAGGCCGATGATGCCGCGGGCCTTCAGCCAGGCGTCGAGATGCTTGGCGGCGCGGTAGTTGGAGGGCTCAGTGATATCGGCCTTGAAGATCACGCCGACCGCGCCATGGCGTGCTGCCGGCGTCAGGTCTTCGATATCTTCTTCGTTGGTGCCGATATTGCCGATATGGGGGAAGGTGAAGGTGACGATCTGGCCGAGATAGGAGGGGTCGGTGAGGATTTCCTCGTAGCCAGTGAGCGCAGTGTTGAAGACCGCTTCAGCCTGGACCTTGCCGGTTGCGCCGATGCCCTTACCTTCAATGACGGTGCCGTCGGCAAGAACGAGCAGGGCGGTCGGCTTTTCGGTTGTCCAGGGTGCTGTCGCGGTCATCTTCATCCCTTTTCCGGCGGGCCTGGCGTTCTGAAAACGCGAGCCGGCCATTTGATCTCGCAGGTGCAGGCGCGCGGCCTTGGCCGCGTTCGACGCCTGATCACGAATTTTGGTGCAGGTGGCGGTAGATAGCCACGCTCTTTGCCTAGGTCAATCTTTGTACTGCATATTGCGGCACTTTTCCTGCCGATATTGGCGGGATTCTCGCAATTTATTTGATCCCATGCATCGGCCTGGTTTATGAAAGCGCCATTTTAAAAGGAGTAACGACATGCTGCGCGATCAACTCGCCACTGAGCTCAAAGAGGCCATGAAGGCAAAGAAGATGGACCGTCTCGGCACCATCCGCCTCATCCAGGCCGCGATCAAGGATCGTGACATCGCCAATCGCGGCGTCGGCAAGGAAGAGGCGGGCGACGACGAAGTGCTGCAGATCCTCGCCAAAATGGTGAAGCAGCGCGATGAGTCGGCGAAGATTTACGAAGAGAATGCCCGCCCCGAGCTTGCAGCCAAGGAGCGCGCAGAAATTGTCGTTATCCAGGACTTCATGCCGAAGCAGCTTTCCGACGACGAGGTGCGTGCCAATATCGCCGCCATTATCAAGGAAGTCGGCGCCGAAGGCCCGAAGGACATGGGCAAGATCATGGCTGCCCTGAAAGAACACTATGCCGGCCAGATGGATTTCGCCAAGGCTTCAGGCACGGTCAAAGAGCTGCTGAAATAAAACGCCTTGCCTGCGGTTGTTCTGCGACCGCAGGCCCAAGTACCACTTCGGCGGCAGCATCGATAATGGCGAATTTCGCCGCCTGATAGTTCCAATATTCGAGCACGAAACCGCGGGAGAGCCAGAAATCGCCCTTTCTCGGCGGCTCGGTCCATCCTACGCTTCCCATATCGGCGGCCTGCGTGAGCAGGCGTTTCAGGTGGGTATTGGAAATCATGAACTGATCGCGAATCTCGCGCAGCGACAACGGGCCGACAATGATGCGATCGGCAGAATGCGGAAAGCCCGGCAGGCGCGAAATCAGATAATCCATCACGAGGCCGCCGGAATTGGCCCAGTTGAAGAGATTGAAGGTAGCGCCCGGATCGCGCACGGCTTCGGTTTCGATGATCTTCTTGGCGATGAGTGGCTGCAGGCGGGCGATCAATGTGGGATCGGCCGTCAGATTTTCCACGCGATGGCCGCTATCGAGGCTATCCAGAATCATCAGGTGGGCGACCAGCCATTTGGTAAAATGATGCTCGGCCGTTTCCGTCGGCTCAAGATAGCGGGTGCGTTTGTCGTCGCCCGGAACAGGGCGCAGAAACCGGTAGGCCAGCATTTCCTGAACGAAAGCAGCGGCAGTGTTGCGGCTGGCGATCTTATTTTGGATGACGAAATCGATGAAACGGCCGGAATAGAGGCCGCGCCTCTCATCCCCGGGATAGCCGTAATAGAGAGCAAAGCCGGTATGCGCCATCAGCCAGCGCTGCTGTGCGGCGAAGATCGATGCAATACGTGGGCTTTCGCGATAAATCGCGAGCATTTCATTGGCACAATGAAGAATTGCAGCAAGAAAATTATCGTTGGCTGCAAGATTTTCTGCGGTGTAGGCCATGGCGCTGTCCAGGAGTTTCGCGCATTCATTTGCCACGCCTATTGGAAGTGTCAATGCTTTTGTATTTCAGGGGTTAATTGGTAAGGTAAAGCTCAATAAAAGCGGTTGTGCAAAATCCTGAAGATTTCTGGTTTTCTCCGAAAACGGAAATGCTGTGTTTATTTGTTTTTAGACAATTCCGAACGCAGAACAGCTGCACATTTTTGCTGGAAATGCTCCAAAAATTAAGAAGGCAGGAGCTGGGGGCGCTCCTGCCTTCTTGCTCTTTGCTTCCGTCAGCGACGCAGGGTCGAAACCCAAGCCGGCGGGTATTTGCAAAGGCACCCTTGCGAGGCGGCGCCGGGGGTAGGGATGGTGCCTCGCTTGGGGATCGCTTTGTTGAGATCGAACTTATGGCCAGCCCCCGGTCTATTCAAATTACAAAAATATAATAATCCCGGATTCGGCCTTTTGGGATGTGAATATGGAGTTCGACCACACACTCCGGAAAAGCCCGGGTAATCCGCTCGTATCTCTTCTAACTGATTGTTTTTGCCTTTCTTTCTCTGGATTGGCTTTCCGCGAAATGGACATCGCCAGGCTTTCGGAACTTGGAAAATGTCAAAAATGTCGCACCCCCTGTCAGGGTCTGATAACGCTTTGTTGAGTGGCATCGGCGGACATTTGTGACAATCTCCTCCGCCCTGTGAAAAGCGGGATTTACGGCAGAAGTTTCGTGGCGCGGCGCGGCAAAGCTGCTTATATGGATGTTCTGCAAGAGGTAGAGATGCGCTTTTCCCCCACCTTCCTGGACGATATCCGCGACCGCGTTCCCATATCGAACGTGATTGCGCGGCGCGTGAGCTGGGACAAGCGCAAGACCAATGTATCGCGCGGCGACTATTGGGCCTGCTGCCCTTTCCACGGCGAGAAGTCGCCGAGCTTCCATTGCGAGGACCGCAAGGGTCGCTACCATTGCTTCGGCTGCGGTGTGACCGGCGATCATTTCCGCTTCCTGACCGAGCTCGAAGGTCAGAGCTTCCCCGAAGCCGTGCAGACGATCGCCGACATGGCCGGCGTGCCGATGCCGGTTGCCGATCCGCAGATGGAAAAGCGGGAGAAGGAGCGCACCTCGCTTCTCGATGTCATGGAAATGGCGACGCAGTTCTTTCAGGATCAGTTGCAGACGGCAAATGGCGCACGGGCGCGCGCCTATCTGCGTGACCGCGGGCTAACGGGGCGTACGATCGAGACGTTCCGGCTCGGTTTTGCGCCTGACAGCCGCAATGCGCTGAAGGAATTTCTGGCCGGCAAGGGTGTCAGCAAGGAGCAGATCGAGGCTTGCGGGCTGGTGGTTCATGAAAACGTTCCGGTCTCCTACGACCGCTTCCGCGATCGCATCATGTTCCCGATTCTCTCCTCTCGTGAGAAGGTCATAGCCTTCGGCGGACGCGCCATGTCTCCGGATGCGCCGGCGAAATATCTCAACTCCAATGAGACCGAGCTCTTCCACAAAGGCAATGTGCTCTACAATTTCGCCCGCGCGCGCCGCTCGATGCAGGGGGCGAACGGCGAGGGCACGATCATTGCCGTTGAAGGCTATATGGATGTCATCGCGCTGCATCAGGCAGGTGTCGAAAATGCCGTGGCACCGCTTGGCACAGCGCTGACGGAAAACCAGCTCGATCTGCTTTGGAAGATGACATCGCAGCCGGTGCTCTGCTTCGATGGCGACGGTGCCGGCATTCGTGCCGCCAACCGTGCCGCCGATCTCGCGCTGCCGCATCTGAAGCCAGGGCGGAGCGTGCGTTTCGCGCTATTGCCCGACGGCAAGGACCCTGATGATCTCGTCAAACACGAGGGCAGGGCGCCCTTCGACAGGGTCATGGCGCAGGCCAAGCCGCTCTCGGAAATGCTCTGGGATCGCGAGGCGAAAGCGGGCAAGTTCGATACGCCGGAAGCGCGCGCCGAACTGGAGGCGCGGCTGAGGCAGCTCGTCGCCGTCATCGCGGACGAGAATGTGCGTCGCCATTACCAGCAGGATATGCGCGACAAGCTGAACAGCTTCTTCCAGCCGCAGTTCCAGAATCGCGGCGGCGGCGAGCGACGCAATTTCGGCGGCAGCACCGGTAGTGGCAATTTCCGCGGCCAGAAGGCTGGCGCTCCCGCCGGGCCTCGAACTCCCGTTGCCGCATCGGATCGCCTGACCCGTTCAGGTCTCGTGCGCGGCCATCAGGACAATACGGCGCTGAGAGAATGTGTGCTGGCGCTGACGGTCATCAATCACCCCTCGCTGATGCTCGACGACTACGATGAGATCGCCGCGATCGACTATGACAATCGCGACCTGCAGAAGCTCTGGTCGGCGATGCTGGGTGCGGCGGCTGTCGTTGCCGGGCCGCATCTGACGCGTGATTATCTCATGGAATGCCTCGATGTGGCCGGCTTCGGTCCGCTCTTGAAGAATCTTGACCAGCAGGTGCGCAATGCGCGGCTCTGGACGGCGACCGAGGAGGCGGCGATGGAGGATGCCCGCGAAGGCTATCGTCAGGCGCTTGCCTTCCATAAGCGTGCCAAGGACCTGCGCTGGCAAAAGATCGAGCTGGAGCGCGATATCGCGCAGGCGACCGAGGCCGGGGACGATGCCGAAATCGACCGGCTGATGCGCGCCTCACAGGAAGTGCAATACGAGGCGCTCAGGCTCGAAAACCAGGAGGCCATCATCGATGGCTTCGGCGTGCTCTCCGGCCGCGTCAAGGGTGCTGCGAGCCACTGATGTCGCAGGCCGAACACGACGAACCATCCTTCTCCGCATCCGACGCCCTGTTTGCAGGTGCAGCCCGGCCGCTCGATGTACTGAAGCGCGTCTACGGCTATTCCGCCTTTCGCGGCCGGCAGCAGGAGGTGGTGGAACATGTTGTTGCCGGCGGCGATGCCGTCGTGCTGTTTCCAACAGGTGCCGGCAAATCCCTCTGCTTCCAGATCCCAGCGCTTTGCCGCCAGGGTCTTGGCATCGTCGTTTCGCCGCTGATTGCGCTGATGCGCGACCAGGTGGAGGCGATGAAGCAACTCGGCATTCGGGCCGCAGCGCTCAATTCATCCATCTCACGCGAAGAATATGTGGCGATCCGCCGCGGCATTTCCTCCGGTGATCTCGATCTGCTCTACGTCACGCCCGAGCGCATTCTGATGGAGGGGTTCCGGGAGATCATCGGCAACGCAAAGATCGCGCTCTTTGCCATCGACGAAGCCCATTGTGTCTCGCAGTGGGGTCATGATTTCCGGCCGGAGTATCGCGAACTCGGTAAGCTGTCCGAGCAATATCCCGGCGTGCCGCGCATCGCGCTGACGGCGACGGCCGATCCGCATACGCGCGAAGACATTATCGAGCGCCTGATGCTCGACAATGCCGCAGTCTTCACGACGAGCTTCGACCGGCCGAATATCTCCTATGAGATCGTCGAGCGGGACCAGCCGCGCCAGCAGCTCCTGCGCTTTCTCTCCGGCCACAAGGGCGATAGCGGTATCGTCTACTGCCTGTCGCGCGCCAAGGTGGAGGAGACGGCGGACTGGCTGAACACGCAGGGCATCCGGGCGCTGCCCTATCATGCCGGTATGGATCGGGCGCTGCGTGACGCCAACCAAGATGCGTTTCTGAAGGAGGAAGAACTCTGCCTTGTGGCAACCGTCGCCTTCGGCATGGGCATTGACAAGCCGAACGTGCGCTACGTTGCCCATCTCGATCTGCCGGGCTCAGTCGAGGCCTATTATCAGGAGACGGGTCGCGCCGGACGTGATGGTCTGCCGTCCGAGGTCTGGATGGCCTATGGCATGGCCGATGTGATTCAGCGCCGGCGAATGATTGATGAGGGCAATGCGGCCGATGAGATCAAACGCATCGAACGCGGCAAGCTTAATGCGCTGCTGGCGATCTGCGAGACTGCATCCTGCCGGCGGCAGGCGATTCTGGCGCATTTCGGCGAGGCGCATGGCGGCAAATGCGGCAGCTGCGACACCTGCCTGAAGCCGGTCGAGACCTGGGACGGGACGGAAGCGGCGATCAAGGCACTGGCGGCTGTCTATCGCACCGGCGAGCGCTTTGGCGCCGGCCACGTCATCGATGTGCTGATGGGCAACGTCAACGAGAAGACGGAACGCTTTCGCCATGTCGATATGCCTGTTTTCGGCGCCGGCAAGGATATTGCTGTTCGCACCTGGCAATCGGTCTATCGCCAGCTGATGGCGATGGGGCTGATCCGCGTCGATCATGAGGCGTTCGGAGCCTTGAAGCTGGAGCCGGAGGCGCGCGCCGTCTTCAAGCGTGAGCGCGAGGTCTTCTTCCGCAAGGATCGCGCGCCTTCCGAGCGCAGAGCGAAGAAGACTGAGCGTGCCGAGCGGAGAACCGGGCTTTCGGGTGCGGATGGGGCTCTCTTCGAAGCACTCAGGGCCGAGCGCACGTCGATTGCCAAGTCTCTCGGCGTGCCGCCCTATGTCGTTTTTCCCGATACGACACTGATCGCCTTCGCCACCGAGCGGCCGCGCAGCCGCAAGGAACTGCTCGGCATTTCCGGCGTCGGTCAGTCCAAGCTCGAACGCTACGGCGACGCTTTCCTCGATATCATCCTCTCCCACGACGAATAACGCGCGCCTGCAGGCCTTCGCCTTTCTACATCAGGACGCCATATTTCTGGGATGATGGCGGTGTGCGAACGAGCAGGACCTGACCGACCATCCGGAATGGGCTGAAGAGCTCGACTGGCCGACCTTTCTGCTTGTCACGGCCGAGCGTTGAACAAGACAAGCCGGTGGCGATGTGCTAACCGACGCTCAGACGGGAAAACATCAAGAGAAGGGCTCTCAATGACCTCGAATTTCCTCTCACATTTGCGCGGTGAACTGGCTGCGCTGAAGGATGCTGGCCTCTATAAATCCGAGCGCGTGATCACGTCGAAGCAGGCCGGCGAAATCGCCATTGCCTCGGGCGAGCGGGTGCTGAATTTCTGCGCCAACAACTATCTCGGCCTTGCCGATAACGAGGAGCTTGCGGAAGCCGGCAAGAAGGCGCTCGACCGTTATGGCTACGGCATGGCCTCGGTTCGCTTCATCTGCGGCACGCAGGAAGAGCACAAAGAGCTCGAGGCGCGCATCTCCTCCTTCCTCGGCATGGAGGACACGATTCTCTATTCCTCCTGTTTCGACGCCAATGGCGGCCTGTTCGAGACGCTGCTCGGTGAAGAGGATGCGATCATTTCCGATGCGTTGAACCATGCCTCGATCATCGATGGCGTGCGCCTCTCCAAGGCCAAGCGCTTCCGTTACGCCAATAATGACATGGCAGCACTCGAAGAAGAGCTGAAGAAGGCCGAAGGCAGCCGTTTCAAGATGATCGCGACGGATGGCGTCTTCTCCATGGACGGCATCATCGCCAATCTGCAGGGTGTCTGCGATCTCGCCGAAAAATACGGTGCGATGGTCATGGTGGATGACAGCCACGCCGTCGGTTTCGTCGGCAAGCATGGCCGTGGCTCGCCGGAATATTGTGGCGTCGAAGGCCGTGTCGATATCATCACGGGTACCCTCGGCAAGGCGCTTGGCGGTGCATCGGGCGGTTATACGTCGGCCAAGGCCGAGATCGTCGAGTGGCTGCGGCAGCGCTCGCGCCCCTATCTTTTCTCCAACACGCTGGCGCCTGTTATCGCAGCTGCCTCGCTCAAAGTCTTCGACCTCATCGACAGTGGTGATGCGCTGCGTGAGCGGCTCTCGGCCAATGCCGCGCTGTTTCGCACCGAAATGACCAAGCTCGGCTTCACGCTTGCCGGCGAGGGGCATCCGATCATCCCGGTCATGCTGGGAGATGCAAAACTCGCGCAGGACATGGCGGCGCTGATGCTGAAAAAGGGTGTCTACGTGATCGGCTTCTCCTTCCCGGTCGTGCCGAAGGGGCAGGCGCGCATCCGCACGCAGATGTCGGCGGCGCATTCGAAGGCGGATGTGGAGCGGGCGATTGCCGCCTTTGCCGAAGCTGGCCGCGAACTCGGCGTTATCTGAGAGCCTTGGGGAGAAAAGATCATGTCCAACATGATGAAAGCACTGGTCAAGGCGAAGCCGGAAGTCGGTCTCTGGATGGAGAATGTGCCGGTGCCGGAAGTCGGCCCGAACGACGTGCTGATCCGCGTCAAGAAATCGGCGATCTGCGGCACGGACGTGCATATCTGGAACTGGGATCAATGGGCGCAGAAGACCATTCCGGTGCCGATGGTCGTTGGCCATGAATTCTGCGGCGAGATCGCGGAAATCGGCTCGGCCGTCACCAAATATCATGTCGGCGAACGTGTCTCGGGCGAGGGGCATATCGTCTGCGGCAAGTGCCGCAACTGTCGCGCGGGCAGGGGCCATCTCTGCCGCAACACGCTCGGCGTCGGCGTCAACCGCCCAGGCTCCTTCGGCGAATTCGTCTGCATCCCGGAGGCCAATGTCGTGCCGATCCCGGATGATATCCCGGATGAGATCGCGGCGATCTTCGATCCGTTCGGCAATGCCGTTCATACCGCGCTCTCCTTCGATCTCGTCGGCGAAGACGTGTTGGTCACGGGTGCCGGACCGATCGGCATCATGGGTGCGCTCGTCGCCAAGCGCTCCGGCGCGCGCAAGGTCGTCATCACCGACATCAATCCGAGCCGGCTCGATCTCGCGCGCAAGCTTGGCATCGATTACGTCGTGGATGCATCCAAGGAAAACCTTGCCGATGTGATGAAGGCGATCGGCATGACCGAGGGCTTTGACGTCGGTCTCGAAATGTCGGGCGCGGCGCCGGCCTTCCGCGACATGATCGACAAGATGAACAATGGCGGCAAGATCGCCATCCTCGGCATTGCGCCGGCCGGTTTCGAGATCGACTGGAACAAGGTGATCTTCAAGATGCTGAACCTCAAGGGCATCTATGGGCGCGAGATGTTCGAGACCTGGTACAAGATGATCGCCTTCGTCCAAGGCGGATTGGATCTGTCGCCTGTCATCACCCATCGCATCAAGATCGACGAATTCCGCGATGGCTTCGAGGCGATGCGTTCGGGCAATTCCGGCAAGGTCGTGATGGACTGGATGTGAGGAGGCCGAAGCGATGGCGCCGAACGGTATGAAGATGGCGTCCGTCAATCCGCGTTGTATCCCGGCACTCAATCCATCGGCCCTGACGGTGAACGCCTATGACGCGCTGTCAGGGCGGCGACTTAAGGCGCGATCTCTATCGGCGTGTGATCGGGGACGCGCGCCCAGATATCGCGCATTTCCTCATCGGTCACGGCGATACACCCATCTGTCCAATCCCAGAGTCGATGAATGCCCTGAAGGAAGCCCCAGCCATTGGGTAGCCCATGGATCATGATATTGCCGCCGGGAGAATAGCCCTTCAACTCGGCGTTTTGCCGATCGGCAGGGGCGGGATAAGAAATGTGCAAACTGAGATGCGCCATGGACCGTGGGTTTCGCCAGTCGATTTCATAGCGTCCTTCTGGTGTTTTCTCGTCGCCTTCCCGCTGTTTTGGTCCCTCATCGGCCGCACTTCCAAGAGAAATTCGATATGTCGAAAGAGGAGTGTCGCCTCGGAGCAGAACCATGCTGCGTTCGGATTTATGAACGCGAATGAGATCAGCCTGCTGCTCCAGCGGCGCATCGGCAGGAGGTGAGCCCGAGCCGACCCTCGCCATCACTTTCGTATAGGCAAGAACGCCGAGCACGATAGCGGCCAGAAGGATCAACCTATTTCTCAACATCACGATCCCAAATCTTGAGCTGACGAAATCGCCACACCGTTTCAGCCGAATGCCACGTTAGTAGTTGAGCAGGATCCGCCCGACGGGATCGCGTATTCTGATGGCCAGTAGCTTCGCGGTAAATGTGTCGGACCCGTTGAAGAAGTAAAATTGACGCTCACGGCCTATTTCCGTGCTGAATTGCTGATTGCCGAAAGAGCAATCGGAGGCGCATTCGATTTTCAGCCGACTTCCGCGATCGGGTGATTTCGAGAAGTGGGTGATGCTGAGCGAGTGTATTGGTCCGATGTCCTTGACCAGTTCGCAGGTCTTGCCGTTATAGCAAGTGGCGGACCCGACTATCGGATCGCGATCTGCGAACAAAATCCCGAAGCTGATTGTGCTGCCTGCATCCTGGGGGTAGCCGCTTGCCGGGAAGACGGCGAACAACGCGACAAGTGCAAGCAGAACCGGAGCGGAATTCGCCATAATCGTGCGCGCCTCTTTTTTGCAACTCATGTTGGCGCTTTGCGAAGAATCTATGGCGTACGGTTGGAGCGAGTTGCGGCTATTCTGGTGTTTGTACAAAAGCCCTTGTCTTTTCCCGGTGACATACTAGATAAGCTTCGCAATCGCTGGCGCGGTTCAAAGCCTGTGGATAAGGCTTTTTCCGGGTTTTCGATGGCTTTTTTTCTGGAAAAGCTTGACGAGAACAAATTTTGTGGGAATCACCGTTCGACTTGAGCGGTGAACTGGGTCAAGGCGGATCGCACAACCATGGCCGGAAATCCAATGGCAATTGAGTTTTGCTGTCCGATGCCGGCGATCGTGGTTAATCAGGCTTTAAATGTCATCCCGTTAGGTGGGTATAGGTGATTCGAGGCCGGCGCGCACGCCAGAGCCACGAGGCGGCCATTCACCGCAGCGAGTATGAATAGCGTCAGGAAGGCGACGATATAAATGGCAACGAAGGTCAAAGAGAACGAAGAAGCGGAAGTCGAACGCGACGGCGCAAGCGACGGCCCTCTTCTCGATCTTTCCGATGACGCGGTCAAGAAGATGATCAAGGCCGCCAAGAAGCGCGGCTATGTGACGATGGACGAGCTCAACGCCGTCCTGCCTTCCGAAGAAGTGACGTCCGAACAGATCGAAGACACGATGGCGATGTTGTCAGACATGGGCATCAACGTCATCGAAGATGAAGAAGCCGAGGAAGCCGGCGCTTCCGGCGGCGACGACGACGACAGCTCGGGCGACGACGAGAGCGAAGGTGGTGAACTCGCGCCTTCCGGCGGCACCGCACTTGCGACCGCCAAGAAGAAAGAGCCGACCGACCGTACCGACGACCCGGTGCGCATGTATCTGCGCGAAATGGGTTCCGTCGAGCTTCTGTCGCGCGAAGGCGAAATCGCTATCGCAAAGCGCATCGAGGCCGGCCGCGAGACGATGATCGCAGGCCTCTGTGAGAGCCCGCTGACGTTCCAGGCGCTGATTATCTGGCGCGACGAACTGAATGAAGGCACCACGCTCCTGCGCGAGATCATCGATCTCGAAACCACCTATTCCGGTCCGGAAGCCAAGGCTGCCCCGCAGTTCCAGAGCCCCGAGAAGATCGAGGCCGACCGCAAGGCTGCCGAGGAGAAGGAAAAGACCCGCCGTGCGCGCTCCGGTGACGACGACATTACCGATGTCGGCGGCGAAGGCATGCCTCCGGAAGAGGAAGAAGAGGACGAGGACGAATCCAACCTCTCTCTCGCCGCGATGGAAGCCGAGCTTCGCCCGCAGGTCATGGAAACGCTCGACATCATCGCCGAGACCTATAAGAAGCTGCGCAAGCTGCAGGACCAGCAGGTCGAGCAGCGCCTTGCCGCCACCGGCACGCTGTCTTCCGCCCAGGAGCGCCGCTACAAGGAGCTCAAGGACGAACTGATCAAGGCCGTGAAGTCGCTGTCGCTCAACCAGAACCGTATCGATGCGCTGGTCGAGCAGCTCTATGACATCAACAAGCGCCTCGTGCAGAACGAAGGCCGCCTGCTGCGTCTGGCCGAATCCTATGGCGTCAAGCGTGACAGCTTCCTGGAACAGTACCAGGGCGCCGAGCTCGATCCGAACTGGATGAAGTCGATCGGCAATCTGGCCGCCCGCGGCTGGAAGGAATTCGCCAAGAGCGAAAACACGACGATCCGCGACATCCGCCAGGAGATCCAGAATCTCGCAACGGAAACCGGTATCTCGATCTCGGAATTCCGCCGCATCGTGCACATGGTGCAGAAGGGCGAACGCGAAGCGCGTATCGCCAAGAAGGAAATGGTCGAAGCGAACCTTCGCCTGGTCATCTCCATCGCCAAGAAGTACACGAACCGCGGTCTGCAGTTCCTCGACCTCATTCAGGAAGGCAATATCGGCCTGATGAAGGCGGTCGACAAGTTCGAATACCGCCGCGGTTACAAGTTCTCGACCTATGCGACGTGGTGGATTCGTCAGGCGATCACCCGCTCGATCGCCGACCAGGCCCGCACGATCCGTATTCCGGTGCACATGATCGAAACGATCAACAAGATCGTTCGTACCTCGCGCCAGATGCTGCATGAAATCGGCCGCGAGCCGACGCCGGAAGAACTGGCCGAAAAGCTCGCCATGCCACTCGAAAAGGTCCGCAAGGTCCTGAAGATCGCCAAGGAGCCGATCTCGCTCGAAACCCCGGTGGGCGACGAAGAAGATTCGCATCTCGGCGATTTCATCGAAGACAAGAACGCGCTGCTGCCGATCGACGCCGCCATCCAGGCGAACCTGCGCGAGACGACGACCCGCGTTCTGGCATCGCTGACGCCGCGCGAAGAGCGCGTGCTTCGCATGCGCTTCGGTATCGGCATGAACACGGACCACACGCTCGAAGAAGTCGGCCAGCAGTTCTCGGTTACCCGCGAACGTATCCGCCAGATCGAGGCGAAGGCGCTGCGCAAGCTCAAGCATCCGAGCCGCTCCAGAAAGCTGCGCTCGTTCCTCGACAGCTAAAGCTTCGACGACGATCGAAATCAGAACCCGGTCAGCTTTGCTGGCCGGGTTTTTCTTTGTGTGCAAGGGCGGAGCGGATTAGCCCATTGGGACATGTCTAGCCCGATTGATGGTTTCCGCATTGCTTGTCCCCATGGAGTGACAGGCTTATAATTTCGGCCGCGGGGAAGAGAGCGGTCGCGGCGTGCGAGCGGTATCATACGCCGCGTGACCGTAGCCTCCGCCGGGAGGTGCAGCATGACCACGTACATTCTGCTGATAAACTGGACCGATCAGGGTATCCGGAGCGTGAAGGACTCCGCCAAGCGGCTGGATGCAGCAAGGAACATGCTCGGCAGCATGGGCGGTTCCTTCGACAAATTCTATCTCACCATGGGCGAATACGACATGGCGGCCATCTGTGAGGCGCCTGATGATCGCGTGATGGCGCGCTTTACGCTGACGCTCGCCATGGCCGGCAATGTGCGCACGAAAACCCTGAAGGCATTTTCGGAAGTGAACTATCGCGACATCATCGGTTCGCTCTCATAGGGCAGAATGGCTGATAACTGGTGACGAGCCAGATGCGGCGTTGCGGTTGCTCCGCCGTGCTGGCAGTGTCGCTGCGCCTTGAACCCAGAGCATGGATTTGCCTTGCCGATGGAACATGCCGGCCTGTTGCAGAGAGGAAAGTTCGATCCGGCATTGCCGGCGTCGCTCTTCCTGCATCTTGCCATCATCGTGATCCTGCTGGCTTTTCTGCCCGATGTGCAGCCGGTTCATGCGCCGCCGGAAGATAGTGTCGACGTGGAAGTTGTCACGCCGCCGCCGACTGCCGTACCATCGCCACCGCCTGCTGTTCAGCCGTTGCAAGACAGACGTGACGATAACGCCAATGCTGCGGCGGAGGAGGCATCGGCACAGTCGCAGACTGCATCGAGGGAGCCCCTTCCGTCACTGCCTGTCGTGCCGAAACCGGTGATACCGGGACCGCCGCAGCTGACGCAGGCAAACGAACTGTTTTCGGCAAAGACGCTTGCCAGCCCGCGCAGCCGACAGGCGCTTAAGATGCTCGCCACATTGTCGGGCGGAGAGCGCAACCTGCAGCTCTGCAATCTCGAAGCGCTGGAGCAGATCAACCGATCGCGGCCGGGCTCGAAGGCTGATCTCGTCGCTCCGTATGCCATGAAGCCGGAAAGGGTCAGCGGCAGCAGTGTCGAAGTCGAGGGCGGGGCTTTTCGCAGCAAGCGCAACTGGTTCAGCATCCGCTTCCATTGCGAGGTCGATCCCGCAGGAAAAGCCGTCACCGCCTTTGCCTATGCGATCGGCGATGCCATTCCGAAGGATCTATGGCAGGAACACAATCTTGTCGCCGAGGATGGTGAGGACGATCAGTGAACCTGGAGCGGTGGCCGCGATGGGGGCATCATCACAAGGTTTTTTCCATTTGTGGCTTGATGCTGCCGGTTTTAAAGGCCACATCGCTGCTGTGACAGAAGAAGAAGTCGAACCGGCAGATACCGATCACGAGACGGAACACCAGGAGCCTCGCACTCGCTGGGGTGTTGTTGCGTCCGTGCTGGTGCATGTACCCATCGTCGCGCTCCTCATATTCGGCCTCCCGAAGATCCAGGCGCAACCCGCCGAGGATGAGAGCGTGAAGGTCGAGCTCGTCCCGCCGCCGGAGGAGAAGAAGCCGGAGGAAAAGCCGAAAGAGGAAGAGAAGCCCAAGGAGCAGGCGAAGGCAGAGCCACCCCCACCGCCGCCGCCGCAATCACCTCCACCGGCTGCAGAAATGGCGAAGCAAGCGAAGCCGCCACCTATGCCGCCCATGCTGAACGTTATGGAGTTTGGCGACAAGAACAGCGGCCCCAAAAAATCGTTGACGGGCAATTCGTCCGAAGGTGAAGCAAAGCCGGCAACAGTGCCTCCGTCGCACGTTGTTGCGCCGGAGCAAATGCCTTCAGAGGCAGTTGCGGTAAAACCTAAGACCGAGACGCCTCCATCGAAGCCTGTTCCGGATGATGTAAAGCTTCCCGAGGTGACAGTGGCTAACGCTTCTCCGGAGCCGAACGGATCTCCAGCGGATATGTCTGATAAAGCAGTAACGAGTATCGAACAGGCCAAACCGCCAGAGCAGAAAGCTCCTGAGAAGCCCAAAGAGGTGGCAAAGAACAATGACCTAACGAATGCCAAGACGCTGTTTTCGTCCACGGAGGACGGCAACTCTATTGCGCAGGCTGCAGTTGATGGTCTTCCACGAAACAAGAGAGTGGCCGTTCTTTGCGCCAATGAGCTTCGAGCGCAGCTTACTTACGGTTCTC
Organism: Rhizobium viscosum; assembly: GCF_014873945.1. NCBI lineage: Bacteria > Pseudomonadati > Pseudomonadota > Alphaproteobacteria > Hyphomicrobiales > Rhizobiaceae > Rhizobium > Rhizobium viscosum. Next base: position 3,296,855 of record NZ_JADBEC010000001.1, read on the forward strand.
CGAGTTATCGGCCCTACGCATTGCCCCAATACGGGTTGCGTGCAGGAAACTTGCTCGATATCGACGATGCAGCCTTTGGCACAGCCAAAGGCTGGTATCATGTTCGTTTCCGCTGTGAGGTGGATACCGATGCGACGAAGGTCGTTTCGTTCGCCCACGAGGTAGGCGGGCTGATCCCTCGCAGCCAGTATGGGAAATACGATATTCGTGACTAGTCGTCATCGTTGATCGCGTCTCGGCCTGGAACAAGCCACGCGCAAGGAACCATCCCTATCGTCCTTCCATAGCCGTTATGGTACGGTAACGAAGGGACACATGATATGTCGAACGAGATCGAGCACTTCTTCGAGCGTCAGGAAGAAGCTGTCAGCCTGATGTTTCTGGAAAATAAGGCAGACGAGCTGACCGATATTCTGGTCGCGGCCTTGGAAGAAGCTTTCGAAATTCTTCTGGAAAGTGCACCGGCCGAAACCTTCCATTAAGGTGCCCACACCGGCTCAGGCAGAGCTTCTTCCCATCACAGGATCATCATGGTCGTTCGGCTTCAGGAGGATGGCAGGCTTCCGGTTTCGCTCCGGAACCATCTCGGCGGTTATGAGTGGCGGCGGGATGCGCTCGGCCGTTCCTCGGCTTGCGTTTTCCGATTGGAAGGCGAAGGGCGTCCGGGGCTTTACCTGAAGGTCGAGGAGGCGGGGCCGTTTTGCGAGCTCGCCGATGAGGCCGAGAGGCTTGTCTGGCTTCGCAGCCAGGGCCTCGATTGTCCTGAAGTCATCGCCCATGAGAGCGATGGAGAGCGCAGTTTTCTTCTGATGACGGCGCTGCCGGGTGTGGATCTCGTCACTGCCGCGACGCTTCTGCCCGAAGAGCGCATCGAGATTTTCGCCTCTGCGTTCAGCACCCTCCACAATGTCGATATCAGCGCCTGTCCGTTTGATCATCGGCTGGAGAAGCGCCTCGTGGCCGCTGCAGCGCGCATGCGGGCCGGCGTCGTCGACGAGACGGATTTCGACGAGGAGAGGCTCGGCAAAAGCGCCTTCTTCCTCTTCGGCGAATTGCAGCGGCTGCGACCGGCAATTGAAAATCTCGTCGTTGCGCATGGTGACGCCTGCCTGCCGAACTTCATGGTCGCGGAGGGGCGGTTTGCCGGTTATATCGATTGCTGCCGCCTTGGTGTAGCCGACCGCTATCAGGATATCGCGCTCGCCTGCCGCAGCATCGCCCATAATTTCGGCGGCGAATTCGTGCGGCTGTTTCTCAATGCCTATGGCCTGTCGATCATCGATCCCGTGAAGATGGACTATTATCAGCTCCTGGATGAGTTCTTTTAGAACTCTTTGTTTTGACGTAGTTCCGGATACAAAACCGCTGCGCGCTTTTGCCGGATTTGCCTCAGCGCTTGTCCGGCTCGTCGCCGGCTGGCACAGTCGGTCGCGAAGGAGTTTGCCATGGCCACCAGCCAGTTCAGGATGCTGCGCTCGTCCGTGCCCGGCGTGGAAGCGGTGGTGGCGAGATCGGGCCATCGTTTCGCACGCCATACGCATGAGCAGTTCGGCATCGGTCTTATCTTTTCTGGGGCTCAAAAATCGCTGAGCGGGCGCGGCATGGTCGAGGCGGAGGCCGGCGATCTTATCACCGTCAATCCGAACGAAGTCCATGACGGGGCGCCGATCGGTGAGGCGCGCTCATGGAGCATTCTCTATTTCGATCCTGCCGTGATGGAGGGGCTTGCGCGCGAGGTTACAGGAGGCGGGGCCAATCGCTCGGAAATTCCGCGCCCTGTCATTCACGACAGCCTGCTCGCCGATCGATTTCGCGCACTGTTTTTCGCTGTGACCGGCGACGGGGAACGGATGCGCTGCGAGGAGCTGCTCCTGTCGATCATTGCTGATGCCCTGCGTGAAAGGGCGATGCGGGAGGAGCCGGCCATGGCACCGCATTCCATTGTTCGTGCCCGCAACATGATCGATGATGATCCGGCCGCCGAGATCTCGCTTTCCGATCTGGCACGGGAGAGCGGCCTCAGCCGATTTCAGGTGTTGCGCGCCTTTGCGCGGGCGACGGGTTTCACGCCGCACGCCTATCACGTTCAGGCCCGCGTGCATCTTGCCCGGCGGCTGATCGCCGATGGTGCGGCGCTGGCGGAGGCTGCAGCCGAAAGCGGCTTTGCCGACCAGAGCCATATGACCCGCGCCTTCGTTTCCCGCTATGGCCTGACGCCCGGCACCTATGCGCGCGGCCATTCCTGATTGCTCTCCTGTTCCCTTGCAATTTCGTTCAAGACCCCTGGCCTCCCAGCCTGTTTGCTTGCTCCGTCTCGAAAGGAGCGGCAGATGAGCAGGGAATTCCAAGGTTATATCTATCTCACACTAGCCATGACGACGGTCGGCAGTACCGTCGTCGCCAGCAAGGTCATTGCTTCCGGATTGCCGCCTTTTACGGCGACGGCCTTGCGTTTTGCGATGGCCTTTCCATTTTTCCTCCTCCTGATGCGCTGGACAGGTTCGCGGCTGCCCCGGCTCTCCGGGAGGGACTGGCTGATCCTTGTTACACAGGCGGGGGCCGGGAGCGTGGGTTACACGACGCTGTTGATTTCGGGCCTGTCACTGACGTCAGCGGCCAATGCCGGTGTCATCATCGGCACGCTGCCGGTCGTCTCCGCGGCAATCTCCATCCTCGTGCTTGGCGAGAGGCCGCAACGTTTCCTGCTTCTGGCAATCGGACTGGCGGCAGCCGGCGTCTTTTCCATTGCCTTTTCGCCGGCTGCCGGTCGAGGGTCGCTTGTAGGTGACATCATGATTTTTGGCGCGGTCATCTGCGAGGGGCTGTTCATCCTGCTCAACAAGCGGCTCGGCACGTCGATTCCACCATTGACGCAGTCGGCGCTGATGACGGCAATCGGCTTCGTCGTTGCGGGTGTGCCCGCCTTGTTTGAGCATCATGATATCGGCATCGCTTCGCAACCTGCTCTGCTTGCGGTCGCCTATTACGCGCTGGTGCCGACCGTCGGCGGCTTCATTCTCTGGTATGCGGGAGCGGAGCGCGTCAGTGGTGCGGAGGCCTCTCTCTTTACGGCTGTTGCGCCGGCAACAGCCGTCATTTTCGCCTTCCTGGTCCTTGGAGAGGCGATCGGTTCCAATCAGATTTTCGGAATTGCCTGCGTTCTGGCGGCGGTCCTAGGCCTCGGCCTCGCCAGCCTGCGGCGAACGGCCAAGGTTTAAGCGGGGCGGAAGACGTTGCGGTATTCCCGCGGCGTCATTCCGGTCTGCGTCCTGAACTGCCTGTTGAAATTGGCAAGCGAACCATAGCCGACGGCATCGGCGATATGGCCGACCGGCTGGACCGTGGCCGAAAGGCGGGCGCAGGCATCACCGATGCGCATGCGGATCAGATAGTCCGAGACGGTGGTGCCGGTATGGCGACGGAAGAGCCGGTGCAGGCCGGAGACGCTGAGCGCGGCTATATCGGCGAGTTCTTCCAGTGCGATCGTGCGGGCATAGTGCAGATGCAGGTGGGTGAGCACCCGGTCGATGCGCTCACGGCTCTCCTGCAATTCCCGGCTCTGGCCGGGTGTGCTGGCGAGTGGGGATGCTTGCCGGTCGCCGGCGATGGAGCCGAGGATGTCGAAGAGTGAGAGCAGCCGTTCGGCGGGCGGCTTTGCGAAGATGGCTTCGATGTCGTCGCGGACGGCTGTGGCCGCTTCCTTCGAGAAGTGCAGGCCGCGATCGGCGCGGGCAAGCATGGACTCGACCGGGCGAAGCTCCACCGCACCTGATGTCATCTTCTGTATCCAGTCCGGATGGAACCAGAGCACAAGGGCGATATGCGGGTTTGCCTCGTCGTATTTCGCTCGCGATACCCAGGTGTGCGGCAGGTTGGGACCGACGAGCACGAGATCGCCATCCTCATATTCCCCCGTGTGGTCGCCGATGAAACGCTGGCCGATGGAATTCAGCGTCAGCGTCAGTTCGAATTCGGGGTGGTGGTGCCACTGGAAGGGGATCGCGTCATCCAGCCGCCGGTTCAGCATGCTCCAGGAAGCATCGGCGTGACGCGGCAGGATTTCGAGATAAGGCCTCATCGGGCGCCTTTCTGACTGTTGACGCCAGAATAGTATCATAATCAGCCAAGACGGCACAACATAACCCAGAATGGAAGGCTACACTCTCTTCATCGCCTGGAAACACAGGAATGCATCAATGATGGGAGGATCTCATGGAACTGGCAGTGAAACGCGACGCTCATCCGACGGCCTCGTCGGTCACCACGCAGCTCAAGGACATCAAGAAGAGGCTGCCGCTGCGCGTGCTTTCGGAAGCGGACTGGCAGCACTGGACGACGAAGGGCTATGTCATCGTTCGCCAGGCCGTTCCTGCAGCCAATGTCGAGCGGCTTGCGGAGGTGCTCTGGCGTTTTGACGAGAAGGATCCGAACGACGCTTCCACCTGGTATGCGCCGCAGCGCCGTGAGCACAAGATGAAAGAGCTCAACAATACCGGCATGCTGGAGATCTATAATCATCAGGCGCTCTGGGATAACCGTATGGAGAAGCGCGTCTACGACGTCTTCGTCGATATCTGGGACCGCGAAGACCTGTGGGTGACGATCGACCGCGCCAATCTGAACCCGCCGAAGAAGGTCAAAGGAAATCCGAACGGCTTCATCCACTGGGACGTCGATACATCCATCCGGCCGCTGCCGATCGGCGTGCAGGGCGTGCTGAGCCTCAAGAAGCAGGACGGCGATGTCGGGGGCTTCCAGTGCGTGCCCTATCTTTTCGAACATTTCGAGGAATGGGTGAAGACGCAGCCCGAGGACCGTGATCCGATGCATCCTGATATGACCGGGCTTTCCGTGGTCAATATCGACATGGAGCCGGGCGACCTGATGATCTTCAATTCGCTGCTCGCCCATGGCGTTCGCCCGAACCATGCGGACAATCGCGTGCGCATGGCGCAATATATCTCCATGCATCCGGCTGAATACGACAATGCCGGAGAGCGCGAAGAACGCATCCGCCTATGGCGGGAGCTCGACCATCCGAAACGTGATGCCTTCCCCGGCGATCCGCGCGAATGGGAAAAGCACAATGCCAAGACTGCCGAGCTGACGCCGCTCGGCCGCAAGCTGCTCGGCCTCGACCGCTGGTAAGCGGATAGCAGATCACGAGCCGCGGAGGTGGACGCCTCCGCGGCTCTTTCCTAAGCGCCGCATCTGCGGGCTCATGAAATACGCCGCCCCCTTGGGTTGCTCGCCTGCGTACCCTATCTCTTTCGGAGCGAACTCAATCCGGAGATGACATCCATGTCAGGCAAGCCGATCAAGATTCCCGGGCCGGACCATCCGATCACCGTCGAACACAATCCCTCCCGTGTCGTCGTCAAGCTCGGCGGCCGCGTGGTTGCCGATACGCATGATGCGCTGACGCTTCGCGAGGCTTCCTACCCGCCGGTGCAGTATATTCCACGCAAGGATGTAAATATGTCGCTGCTGGAGCGCACCGACCACGAGAGCCATTGCCCCTATAAGGGGGATGCCTCCTACTACAGCATTCCTGATGGGGGCGAGCGTTCGAAAAATGCGATCTGGACCTATGAGACGCCCAATCCCGCCGTTGCCAATATCAAGGGCTATTTGGCCTTTTATCCTGATAGGGTCGATTCCATTGAAGAGCTGCCATCGCCGGAAGCAGGGCAGTTCTAAGGGATAACTTGATCTCCACCTTTGATCTACGCATTGGTCAAAAGAGGCTGGAGCCGTAAGCGTATTGGGTTAATATGAATCCCCCTGAGGTTGCAGTATCTTTGCCGCGCGCGAGGGTGCTGCCGGGGGCCTCATGAAACTGGATCAGGTAGAGCTTCGTTCCGAAGTATTGGATATCCGCATCGTAGAGAGCATCGGTGATGGTTCTTTCAATCTTGAATTCGATGTTTCTCGCAGTGACGGATACGTTCTGATCCTTCTCGAAATACTGGCCGGGAGGGGTGATTTCCTCGTCCAGGGTTTCAATGAGGAAAATAGTGCCGCCACATCCCTCCGGAGCCGGCAAAGGGTCTACATATTGAGACCTGTCGAAGCTGCCCGCAGGATTGCTGTCGGCATGTTCGCTGCCGTCAACAGCAAGGTCCGGGCGACGATCGCCTGCTTCAAGCGGAAGATCGTCAACACATCAGAGGAATTGTCCTGTCCGCTGTGCCGGGCGCTTTCCAGATTGCTCGTTGCTTCCGCACTTGCCTGGATGGGTATTCCGTCTCCGGACATTCTGGATAGGGTCGAGATTTCCACCGCTCCCACTGTCGAGCAGATGCGGAAGCTTCTCAGTGGCACAGCGACCATAGGCAGTTCGCAGAACGAACTGCTTGCTCTTGTCGGTCCGGATTTGCGAACGGCAATCCTCGATGTCATGGAAGAGACCATGTGGCTACTCGACATGCGTGACCAGCTCCATGCTGCCGCGTGCCAGATGGTCGGCTGCTGTCCGCCCCCACGTTGATGCGGCAATTGCGCGCCGGAGCTTATTCCGGTTGACAGAAATCATTTTCAAGCAGAACACCGTTTCGTTCTTATAAGATTCCTATATGTGCCTGTGGCTGGGCCGCACGCCGGTGACTGAACAATGGACATACCAGTGAAAGAGCGGGATAGCGTTCTGCGCCATCCCGGCTATCTGAACTTCGCCGCCTCCCGCGTCTTCTCCTCGCTTTCCTTCCAGGCTGTCGGCATCGCCATGGGGTGGATGATCTACGATCAGACGCATAGCGCCTTCGCGCTCGCTCTCGTTGGTTTCTGCCAGTTCCTGCCGATGGCCGTGCTGACCTTTGTCGTCGGTCACGTCGCTGACCGGTTCGACCGCCGCCGGATCGGGCTCGCCTGCCAACTGATCGAGGCAGTCACTGCGCTGGTGCTGGCGGTCGCGACCTGGCAGCAATGGCTTTCGCCGGTTGGAATTCTGGTCGCGGTCACGATCATGGGCGCCGTCGTTGCGTTCGAACGGCCGACCATGGCGGCTCTCCTGCCCAATATCGTGCCGACCTCGATGCTCCAGAGAGCCGTTGCCACTTCGACCTCGCTGATGCAGACGGCGCTGATCATCGGCCCGTCGCTCGGCGGTCTTCTCTATGGCGTCAGCCCCGTTGCGCCTTTCGCTGTTGCAGCCGTGCTATTTGCCGTGGCGAGCTTCAACGTGATTTCGATCCGCATGGAATGGCTTCCTTCGAAACGCGAGCCGGTGACACTTACCTCCATCTTCGCCGGCGTTTCCTTCATCCGCAGCCGGCCGGTGATGCTCGGCACGATTTCGCTCGATCTCTTCGCGGTGCTGCTTGGCGGAGCGACGGCGCTGCTGCCGATGTTTGCCCGCGATATTCTGCATGCCGGCCCGTGGGGCCTTGGCCTGCTGCGCGCGGCGCCCGCAATCGGTGCACTTGCCATGTCCATCGTGCTGGCGCGCCGGCCGCTGACATCGGATGTCGGCCGGAAGATGATGGTGGCGGTCGCGGTCTTCGGTGTCGCCACCATCGTCTTCTCGCTCTCGACAAACATCGCGCTTTCCGTCATCGCGCTGCTCGTCGTCGGTGCCTCCGATACGGTCAGCGTCGTCGTGCGGAGCTCTCTCGTGCAGCTTCTGACGCCCGACGAGATGCGCGGCCGCGTCAACGCCGTGAACTCGCTCTTCATCGGCACCTCGAACCAGCTTGGCGAATTCGAGTCCGGCATGGTTGCCGGCGTGGTCGGCCCGGTCGTGGCCGGCATTGCCGGCGGGGTCGGTACGATCGTCGTCGTGTTCCTGTGGACGCGATTCTTCCCCGACCTTCTGAAGGTGAAGACACTTCAGGGCTAGCCCTTATCTCCTTGCCGCATCGGCCGCGGGCGTTAATTGAGGCGGCAATGTCGGATGTGGCCGGCGTCGAACGTCCTTTGGACGTTAACACGAGAGGAGAAATGCAATGTCCTATGTTGATGGCTTCATCGTCGCCGTTCCCCGCGAGAATGTCGATGCCTACAAGGAATTCTCCGCCTATGCCGGTTCGATCTGGAAGGAATATGGTGCGCTCGAATATGTCGAATGCCTCGGCAACGACGTGCCTTATGGCGAACTGACCTCGTTTCCACGCGCCGTGATGGCCAAGGATGACGAGGTCGTGGTGTTTTCCTGGATCCTCTACAAATCCAGGCAGCAGCGCGACGAGATCAATGCCAAGGTGATGGCCGATCCGCGCCTTTCCAGCGACAAGTGGCAGATGCCTTTCGACGGCAAGCGCATGATCTACGGCGGCTTCGAGGAGTTGCTGCGGCTCTAGCATCGGATCCGTGCCATTGACTTCAAGGGCAAGGCACGCCACCTCGCGGGAGATAATCTGCGACGGAGACCGCCTTGCCCCAGACGATGTTTACGCTTTCCACCCGTGGCCAGGGCCTCTACGAATTCACCGATCAGGCCCAAGCCTTCGTGCGACAGTCCGGCATGGAGGAGGGGTTGTTGACGGTTTTCGTGCGCCATACCTCCTGTTCGCTGCTCATCCAGGAAAATGCCGATCCCGATGTGAAGACGGACCTCAACAGCTTTTTCCGCCGCCTCGTGCCGCCATCATCCGACCCATCAATGCAGTGGGTCGTTCATACGACAGAGGGACCGGATGATATGCCTGCTCACATCAAGGCTGCACTGACCCAGGTTTCGATCGGCGTTCCCGTCAGTCGCGGTCGACTGGTACTTGGCACCTGGCAAGGCATCTATCTCTTCGAGCACCGTGACCGTCCGCACCGGCGCGACGTCGTGTTGCATTTGAGTCCGTGAGATCATTACGCCTTGTGAATGCCAACTGAATGGGCGGTTCGAACGGCATTCAGCTTCGTGCGTTTAGTCTTGCGGCAATCCCAAAAGGGAGATTGAGGAAACACCACGAGGAGACAAACCCAATGTCGCATTTCCTTGCCAAGGCTTGGCTTGCCGCACTGCTCGCTTTGAGTTCCATTCCGTTTGCCGGCTCCGCCGCTTTCGCCGCGCCCCAGACGGATTTCGTCGTCAAGGCGCAGTATTATCACCGCCCGCCGGTTCGTGGCTGCTCGCCGATGCAGGCCATTCGCAAGGCTCGCTATTCCGGCCTGCGAGACGTGCGCATTTCCAAGATCACGCCGCGCCGTGTCGTCGTCACCGGCCGCGACCGCCGTGGCTGGGACCGAATGGCCTTCGCCAATGTGCGCGGCTGCCCGCTCATGTACCGTTAATTCGTTCGGCCGGAGCCCGGAAAACTCGAGCTCCGGCCGTTTTGCCTTGACCGCAACGCTTTCGCCCGTGTTCTCTCGGAACTGTGTGTAAGTGATTCCGGAACAGCTCCGGCAGTTGCCCGCGGCTACCAACCACGAGGATCTTTTCATGATGCAGTTTCTGGCGAAGGCGGGGCTTGCCGCCCTTCTTTCCGCTGCTGCGCTGGCCGGCACCATTGCGCCGGCTGCAGCACAGGTGAATATCATTATCGGCGAACCGGACCGTGGTCCGCCCCCGCCGGACTGGCGCCGTCCGCCGCCACCACCGCCGGGTTACGGCCGTCCGCCGGGCTACGGGCGCCCACCGCGTGGCGGCTGCGATCCGCGCATGGCGGAAAACATCGCCGAGGATTACGGCCTGCGCCGCACGCGCGTCGTCGATATCACGCCGCGCCGTGTCATCGTGCAGGGCTGGAGCCGCCGCGGCCCCGACCAGATGACTTTCGGCAACGTTCGCGGTTGCCCACTCATGCGCCGCTGATACCAGGCGTACGATCGTCCATCGCATAAAAAACCGCCCTTGCAGACAGCAAAGGCGGTTTTCTTTTGAGCGGCTTTTCCCTTTGGGACAGGGCGCGGAAGCGCCCTGCGAAAGTTTACTGCTCGATTGCGAAAGTCATGCTGACGGTGACATTGTAGCTGTTCTCGCCACCCTGGACCGGAACGGCGGCGACATCGGAGGCTTCCTTCATCATCGCGGCGCGGTAGACCGGCTGCGGCATCGGGCGCACGACATTCTCGCTGATCTCGACGACGCGGCCAACCTTCACGCCGGCGGCTTCGCTCAGCGTTTTGGCTTTCTTGATCGCATTGGCGACAGCGTTCTTGCGGGCTGCCTCGAGGGCTGCTTCCGGCTTGTCGTTGGTGAATTGGATATCGCCGCCCTGATTGATGCCGAGCGTGACGGACTGATCAATGATCTCGCCGAGTTTGGAGAGGTCGCGGACGCGAACGGTGACCGAATTGCTGGTCTGGTAGCCGATCAGCTGCGGCGGCTGCGGCTGGTTGTCGACCGGCTGCGGGTAATTGTACTGCGGCTGGATCGAAAAGCCCGAGGTCTGCAGGTCGCGGTCGGCAATGCCGCTCTTCTTCAGTGCAGCCAGCACTTCGCTCATCGCCTTGTTGTTTTCATCGAGCGCTTCGCGGGCGGTCTTTGCCTGTTTGACCACTGCGAGATTGACGACGGCCATATCGGGAGCCAATGCCGATTCGCCCTCTCCTGATACGGTGATGACCGCTTCGCGCGGCCGATTCTCCTGCGCCAGAAGCGGAGCGGATGCCGCAAGCGGCAGGCTCAGAAAGGCTGTCAGAAGGGCAGTCTTGGTGTAGTTCGGCGCCATGTTTGTTCCTCGGCTGTTTGCGTCCCTGCGAGCTTTGTGTCTGCGGATTGTGAAGCTATTGCGGCAGGAATCGATATGAGAATTGCTTTATCACGATGATTGCTTTCGACTAAAGAGTGTAGGGGGCAATCAACGCATGGTAGGTAATCTGAGCGTGTGGCTGTTGCCCGCGGTTAAGCCTCGACTTATAAAGAACCGCATTTCTGTCTCATGCTGAAGTTTCGCTTTTATGAAAATCGGTGCCTATGTCATCAACCTGAACCGCTCCATCGCCCGATGGGAAGGGCTTTCGCGGAGGGCCAATTCGCTGGCGCTCGACGTCGTCAGGATATCCGGGGTGGATGGCTCGCAGATCCAGCCGCACGACAAGGCTGACATCAACAAGCGGCAATTTTTTCTTCGCAATGGCAGGAACTATCTGTCAGGCGAGCACGGCTGCTATCGCAGCCACGTCAAGGCACTCACCGAGTTTCTCGACAGCAGCAATGATGCGGCGATCATCATGGAAGATGACGTGGAACTGCAGGCCGATCTGATAGAACGTGCAGAGGCTGTGCTTGCTGCGGTTCCGAAAGCGGAACTGGTCAAGTTGCTCAACCATCGGTCCAAGGGCTTCGTGCAGAAGGCGACGACGAAATTCGGTGATGCGATCGGCCGCTGCATCCACGGGCCGCAGGGTTCGGCCGCCTGCTATCTGGTCACCCGATCCGGCGCAAAGAAGCTTCTGCGGACCATGACCGTCATGGTCTATCCCTTCGATGTGGCATTAGAGCGCGGGTGGTCGACCGAGGTTAATACCTTTACGGTCAAGAACAATCTGATAGAGCTAGGGCCGAACAGCCACGAAACGGCGATTGCGACGAAGCTTGACTACAGACGGCAGAAATTCAAGGGAATACGCCGCTCCGTCACGCATCTGCTTCGCGCCGCCGATTATGCTAGAAGGGTGCAATATTCTCTATGGTAGCGAGCGAAGAGCCGATTGCCACGCCCTCCCGCCTCAAGCCTGTCCTCATCATCCTGTGGCTGCTGCTGATTTCGGCTCCCATTCTGGAAAGCGATAGCTATCGCTATGCGGCGCTGCTGCTGATCGGGACGATCTTTGTCTGGTTCAAGCCGAATCTTGGCCTGTTGAAGCGAGATTGGCTGGCCAATGCCTGCATTGCCTGGGGCGCCTACGCTCTGCTGCGCTTCCTCTTCGGCCTGATCGTCGACGGCGAAAAGGGCGCGTCCGACTGGCTCTACGCCTTTCCGCTGTTTTTTCCGGCTGTGGGCATCGCGCTTTATTCCAGCCGGAAACAGATCGAAACGGTCTTTGCGATCTATTTCCCGATCGCACTTGCCGCCCTGCTGATCTCCACCGACTATCGGCTCATTCTTGCAGGCGACGACCGTATTTCGCCGCTCTTCCATAACAACCTGATCCATGGCGCGATCGGCTGCGGCTTCCTGATGATCGGGGCTTTCTACTGGCTGTTGCACGCTTGGGAGACCGGCCAGCTTGCACGCCGTTCCGGCAGCTGGATTATCGCCGTCGCGACGCTCATCATCGCTCTCTGCCTTTTCAACATTTACGGCTCCAAGGCGAAAGGCGTCTGGCTGAGCCTCGTCCTCGTCGGGCCTCTAATGCTCGCCTCGCTGCTGCTTTATGCAGATAGACGCCGGGCCGCGTTGGTAGGGGCTGTCGTCGTCGCTCTCATCGCAGCGGCGCTTTTTGTCGGCGGCGATGATATCTGGCGGTTTGCCGGCCCGACCTACGAGGCCACCGCACGGATCGAGACCGAAATCTCTGCGCATGGCGCATGGAATGCTGTCGCTGATGCGATCGCGTCAAAGGATACGCCGGAGTCGATGAATGAACGGCTGCAGCTCTGGGCGAATGCTTCGGAAGTGATTGCCCAGGCGCCTTTCTTCGGTGCCGGCAACCACTGGCTCACGCTCTGGCAGTCCACCACCTATGCCAGCGTACCCTATACGCTGCTCCATAACGGCTACTTCGAGATGCTTGTTCGTCACGGGCTGTTCGGCATTATCGTTTTCGCCATATTGGCAACAGGCATGTACAGCCGGGTGTTTGCCGCATGGAGAGCCAGGCTGATCAGCCTCAGCGCGCTGCTGGCCTATAGCATGGTGACGCTGTTCTTCCTCGGAACGATCCTGTCCAACTCCAACAATCGGCTGGCAATCGGCGAATCGTTCTTTTTCGTGTTTTCCGCCGTCGCGTTTGCCTGCGGGATCATGTTGAAGAAGAGGGAGGTCAGGCAAGATGCCGGGATGATATCCCGGGATCGGAAGGCTGCCTGAGAGGGCGTGGAAGCCCGCCCGAAAGGGATGCCGAGCGCTCTCAAGCTTGAGCGCTCGTCTTGTCAGATACCGAAATCGTCAAGAAACGAAGGATGGATCGCGGTCTTCCTTGCCTCGCGCGCATCACGATAGCGCTGCTGGGCAGAACCAAGACCGTCGACGATCCGTCGCATGAGGCCGTTTTTACGGCGTTTGAAAATCAAGGGCATATCAAGCTCACTTTTTTTATTTTTGTTAGCCGGCGAGCATATAATTTGTGCGCGATGCTGCAACAATGGGCATTTTGGCATGCCACCTATGCAGAATATGACAGTGAGATGACAATGGCGCAGTCTCACGCCCCGTGACGGGCTGACGACCTTCCTTTCGTCGTCGATGGTATCGGCCATAGCGGTGCTGTAAGATGCTGCTGTCGTCCTTTCGGGGGAAGAGACTGACATGGAGCGCCGCCTTGCAGCCATCCTGATTGCCGATGTCGTGGGCTATGGCCGTTTGAGCCAGGTCGACGAGGAGGGGACGCGTCTGCGCTTCCAGGCAGACCTCAGGGAGATCGTCGAGCCCCTGATAGCCGAGCATAGCGGGCGGCTGGTCAAAACCATGGGCGACGGGCTGCTGGTCGAATTTCACAGTGTAGTCGAGGCCATGCGCTGCGCGGTGGACGTGCAGAAGCTGAAGGCGAAACACAATGCGGAGATACCGGCCGATTTTCGCCTGGATTTCCGCATCGGCATCAATCTGGGTGACATCATCGTCGAGGGGGCAGATATCCACGGCGATGGCGTCAATCTCGCCGACCGTATGCAGGTGCTCGCCGAGCCCGGCGGGATCGCGGTCTCCGGGCCAGCCTATGACCAGGTGAAATCGAAGCTCGATGTCGGTTTCGTTTCACTGGGCGAGCAAAGGGTCAAGAGCATCGCTGAACCCGTGCGCGTCTACCGCGTCGTGTTCGATCCGGCGGCAGCAAAGAAGTTCAGCAATCTGCGAAAGTATCTCAGCCGCCGACGCATCGCGGCAATGGCTGCTGCTGCCATCCTGCTCATTCTGGCCGGAGCGGCGCTGTGGTGGCAGCCATGGGCGCTATTCGAAACCCCGTCGTTGACCCAGCGCTTTGCCTATCCTTTGCCGGACAAGCCGTCCGTCGCCGTGTTGCCATTCATCAATGTCAGCGGCGACGTGGAGCACGATCATCTTGCAGAAGGCTTGACCGATGATCTGATTACGGAACTGTCGAAAGTCTCCGGCCTCTTTGTCATCGCGCGCCACTCCGTCTTTGCGGTGCGCGATGACGGCGGCAAGATACAGGATGTGGCGGCTGAGCTCGGCGTCCATTATGTCCTTGAAGGCACGCTGCAGCGCGCAGGCTCACGATTGCGCATCAATGTCAAACTGATCGATGCGCTGAGCGGCCTTTCCCTCTGGGCCGAGCGCTACGACCGCGAATATGCCGACCTTTTCGCGGTTCAGGATGATGTCATCAGCAAGATCATCGCAGCGCTTGCCATCAGGCTCAGCGAGGGCGAGCGCACGCAACTGGCGCAGATCCCCACGGAGAATCTCGAGGCCTACGATTATTACATGCGCGCCGAGCAGGCGGGTCTCACCTATGGAGACGTCGGGACCTACCGCGAAGCGCTGTCCTATTACCAGAAGGCGATCGACCTCGATCCTAACTTTGCCGATGCGCATGCCGGGATCGCGCGCATCGCCGTCGATGTCTGGCGCAACGACTACAATATCCTCTGGTCGGCCGCCGTTGCCCGCAAGATCGCCTATGACGCGGCAGGGCAGGCATTGAAGATCGATTCGAACAATGCGCGGGCGCATACGGTCCTTGCCCTCCTGCAACTGGTCGACGGGCGCCAGACGGAGGCGCTGATATCGGCGAACCGTGCCGTGCAGGCGCAGCCGAGCGATGCTGAAGCCAATGGCAATCTCGCCCTCGTGCTCGCTCATATCGGCAATCATGACCAGGCGACCACGGAAATGGAAAAGGCGCTGCGCTTCGATCCTTCGCCATCGCCCGGCTTCCAATTGCTGGCGGGTATCGTCTTCTACATCATCGGTGATGACGACCGGTCGATCTCGCTCATGGAGGCGGCCCGTGACGCGCTTCCCAATGCGGAGGCGGCGCGCGAATTTCTGACCGCAGCCTATATCGAGGACGGCGACAAGAAACGCAGCCTGCAGGAGAAGACGAAGCTGCTGGCGCTCTTTCCCGAAAGCAATCTGACCTATTACAGCTATCTCTACGACTACTGGCGCAAGGATGATCTGGACCTGCATTTGAGCAGGCTGCAGAAAGCTGGAATTCCCGAATGGCCTTTTGGGTTTCAGGGCGAGAAGGCCGATCAGGTCACCGGCGAACAGTTGCGCGATCTCATCAGCGACAAGACCTGGACCGGCAAGCACCGCAACGGCACGCAATTTGTCCAGTTCTTCGACAAGGCAGGCAATACCGCCTATCGCAGCGCCAACACGAATATTACCGGCACCGTCGAGATTAAAGAAGACTGGCTCTGCGAGAAATTCCCGGGCTATTTCCTCGACAGGATGGTCTGCGGCAACGTCTATCGCAATCGCGCTCCCGAGGAGCCCGGCGCGACATATGTGCATGTCACGCCGCAGGCGCTGAAATTCTTCTCGATCGAGGGCTGACCGCCAATTGGTCAGCTACTGGGCAGAGGGATGCTGCCAGTCTTTCTGCGCCTTCTCCGAGATCAGGATGTTCTGCACTTCCGACCAGTGCTTTTTGGAGTCGACCACCTTGGTGGGGTTCTTCACCAGCCCCTCGGCAGCACCCGGATCATAGCTGATATAGAGCTTGCCTTCGATGATCCGCCAGGCATTCGGATCGATATTGGTGGTCACCGTTCCAAAGGACACGCCATCGGCGCAGTAGCCGCCATATTGCGGGGCATATTTGCCGGGATCCTTGACGAACATGTCACGGTGCTCGGCGCTGGCGAAATACCAGGTCGCCCCCAGCCAGTGATGGGAATATTGCGGCGATCCCTCCACGGCTTTATCGTCAGTGAAATAGGCGACCGGGTCATAGCCCTTGATCGCCACATCCCCGAAATAGCCGGTGTTGACGAAGTCTTCCGCTGTGGCCTCGTTTGCCAGCAGCAGGATGGCAAGGCCGCCTATAGCCGCGGCCTTCACAAATCCATTCCAGTGAGACATTTCAATGCTCCCGTTTTCAGGCGCGCACGCTCATTTTCGCTTCGTGCATTCGTCATAGAGCCACTGACCCGTGAGGTCGGCTCCCTGACAGGCGGCGCCTGCTTTCAACAAAAGAGTGACGGCGTCCCAGTGCGACCGCCATCCGGCCTGGGTCACCGGCGTATAGCCGTTTCTTTCCTTCGGCTCGATATCGGCCTTCTGCGCGAGCAGGAAAGCGATGACATCGGCATGGCCTTCCTCGGCTGCCGCATGCAGCGGCGTCATGTTGTAGAAGTTCTCGTGGTCGTTGACGGAGGCACCCTTGGCCACCAGCAGTTCAACAATATCGAGATGGCCGCCATAGGCCGCCGCATGCAGGGCCGTCAGTCCGCCCTTGTTGCGGATCTCGATATCGCAGCCGCGATCAAGAAGATGAGTGACGACATCGGCCTTGCCGGAGAGGGCCGCGATCAGCAGTGCCGGTTCGCCGGTGTCATCCAGTTCAGCGAGGTTTGCGCCCTGGTCGGCAAGCTGCTTGACGCGATCGACATTGCCTTCGCGCGCGGCATCGTGCAATGGGCCCGCGGACACCGCGGAAATCCCAAGGCCGAAACAGACGAAGCTGATCCAAAAGACATTCATCGCGCACCCCCGTCTTGCCATTACTGGCTTACAAGCGCGAAAGTGCATTTAAGCTATCATGAATATGATGGGGCGGCAATGAATGGAGACGCTATCGACAGGCTCTGAAGGTGAGAGCCTTAAAAGGGCAAGATGATCACAGGACGTGAACCGCGTCGGGTTTGCCGGAGGCTCCAACTTCTGAGAACGTGGAGCCGATATGAGCAAGCCTACGTGGCCACGCGACAAATGCTGCGCATTTGCGCGGATGTCATCGACGCCTTCGCGCGCCGGATTGTGGGCTGGCGGGTACCTTCCGGGTTAGGTCGATCGTCTCGCCACGCTTCAGTGCCTCGCGGTGGCTCTTCCACAACTCATCAAGAAGATGGCTCTCTCGCCTTGCCGCGTCGGCAGCAGCCTTATGGTTTGAAGTGTGGAGGGCAATCACGACTTCGGTCTTTCCGAGTGCTTTGACCAGGTCGGAGGGGACCTGTGTTGTCTGACATCAGTATCCGGAAAATGTGGGAATCTGTGGGATTATCCGGGAACACGCGCTAATGTGCCTAAAAGCAAGCTCTTAACTGGGGCGGAGAGGGAAGCCCCGTGAACCATCTCTGACAGTCCAAATAAAGAAAAGGCGGAGTTAGCGAAAAGGAGGCTTGAATTGGATGGTTACCTCGAAATGCATTCGAGAAACTTGGAGCCGCCTTCAAGTACCCTTCAATTCCTGCAAAACAAGGCGTTCGAAGTTATTCACGACGGAACGAGAAACCGGTCCCGTGGGCTTGTGCCTTTCCTGCCAAAAAAATTCCCATATCAGCGTGAAAATCTCTCTGAAACCTCAATTAGTGAAGGAAATCACAGGAATGGCTCGCTTCCTGACGCCGGGGAGATTTCCACATGGCGGCCGCTATACGGCCTACAGCATCGGCCCGAAAATCGGAATCGATTTTCGGAAAGCCTGATGCGTAGATTCAAAGGGATGGAGCGTCCTTTGTGCGTCCGATTGGATGCACGGCGCTCTAGCTGTAAATACACGGGGCTGCGCGCCCCCCCGATAATGGTAGTTACTTCTCTGGACAGCCGGCGACCAACCAATCCTCGATGTCTTGCAGCATTTGCGCCCCAGTCACGACCGAACCGTCAGACAGCGTAACGTTGTAGCTGGCGGAAGTGACTTTCTTCGCAAATCTGGGCATCTGCGGATTTTCACAAAGGCCGGCCTTCAAAATTTCCAAAAATCCTGAAGCGGCGGGATTCGCCGCGTCTACGGCTGGGATTGCGGCACCGTTACATCCAACGCCCGGAATATTCATTCCAATGAAGATGTTGCGGTCAACATCCCAGAATTCGCCGTGAGGCGCGTTTCCAGCTCGGGGCCCGATCAGGCTGAGGTACTCTTGCAGCCGCGCATATGAAATTGTCAATTTTTGATCCTCCAAATTCTTTATCAAGCCAATGCGTCAGCTCACCAGACGCAGCGTTTCGGAGGAGAGTTCATCTCCTTTTGTGCCCTTTGCGGGAGTGAGTAGAGGAAGTCAGTTTGAATGAAGAAAAGCTTATCGTTCTTCATATACCATTCGGGCAACGGCGCACCGCGCTCAGCAACGAGCTTGTCGTCTTTCATGAAGTATTTGTCGCCGATTATTTCGCGACATCCCTTCGGGTCGAGATCGAATTCCGGGACAGTTGGCGTCAATATGCACATCGCCGCTGCTTGGCTTGCAACCGACTTCGTGTCGTCAGGAGATATAACTGCCGTTGAGTGACAGGTAATGCACGACGACCGAACAAAGCCTTTCTCCACATGGGCGTCGGAGAGCATTGTGGGGGCACCGGTCGAACTGTCAAACTCGATTTGCGTCCCGCCCAATACATAGTTTTCCCACACGGTTCCCTTCAGCGCCGAAGGCTGCCCGAATTCGTCGGGAGTTTCAATGCCAGGCTCCAGCTTGTCACCAAAGCTCAATTGATCTTTGTGGTGAAAACTCGCCCAGAACCAGTTGGGGATGTCCTTTGTAATTACGTGCAATGTCATAAGGCCATACTTCTTGCCTTTGTAATCAGCAGAATAGAAGGTATTCCATTTTTCTTTGGGCACTTTCTCTCGTTCGAGGTCGATCCATGCGGCCTTAACCTCCATTGCACCTGGCGGGAACACGATAAGGGGCTTCTTGCCATCCTGATATGCCTGTGCATAACGGCGGAGGCCATCCTTGCTCCAAAGACAGTTGCGCTTGATAAATTCAAACGTCTCACGGTTTAAGCGGGTTTCTCCAAACGCGCCGCCCCCTTCGAAAATACCGTCGCCTGGCGAAAACTGAGGTTTCGCTTTGTCGATCAACGCCCAGTCATGGAATGAGATCTGGCGCGGATCGATAGGCTGCCGGTCTGACCCCGAAAACGCTTGTACCCTCGTGATTGCTTCCTTCGGAACCTGTCCAGGTTTTTCATCAGGAATCGTGGTGTCGTTCCAGTCAGGAGGCTCGACTCCATCCTTCAAAAACACTTCACCCTGAACACCTATCTTGCCGGCATTTCGCCAACTTTCCCAAACAGTAGTCGAACCGGGGTCTCCGATTGGGCGGGCACAGTCGGCTCGACCGCGTTCAATTTCCCGGTCAACCGCAGGGTGGTTGAGCATCAAAAAGAGGTCCCACGCATGCTTACTGGGAAAGTCGAGCGCGTCAGACCTCACAGGCGCTAATTGGCAATAATTATGCGCTGTCTTATCGGCAGCAAACGCCGTTGGCATAGTTGTCGTGGATAGAAGTAGGCAGCAGAATCCTTGAACAAAGATATTTCGCATCACATCCTCCCCCAGTATGCTTGCGCTAACTATCGCAATACTAGCGCAGTTATGATAATACACGCATAGTGCTGCAACTCTAACGTGACTGCAAGTGTTTTTATCGCTTGTCTGAGTACACTATGCAATTGGAATCAGTAACTGATGGGCTTCCTTGCCGTGATCCGAATTGTATTATCGGCGATATTGTGAGCTAATTCAGACGTATAGTATGTCGCGGCGATGGCTGATTTGGGGTCTTCAAGGTTTGTCGTTTTTTCTGCCTGCTGGTTTACGCTGCAATGTCCGCGATCTCGCCGTATTAGCATAGCACACGCGGGCTGCTCATATCGCCGCTTTCCATACCGTCACCGGCGGCGGTTGGACGACAGGGAACTATGTCGGCGGGCGGGGGCGGTCGCTTTCTGCGGCTCGAAGCTCTGGCTTCCGCCGGGGCTGACAATGACCAACATCCGCCTCGATAACCTGTTGGTCCTGAGACACCTCTGCAACACGGGCGGCACCGGTGTCGCAGAGATCGGAGCGCCGATCGTCCGCAAGATCGCCGATCCTCGCGTCGCATGGGAAGCTGGTGGCCTAATCCTCTGCAGGTAGGCAGCTTGCTAACGAGCAACTGATGAGTCACAACATGCTGCAGGAGAATGGCGATACACCTTGTGCGAGCTTCCAGATGATCAGAACGCTTAATGTAAACAATTTTAGGTGCTTCAGGGAGCTTTCTGCAGCTGACTGTGGGCTTGTTAACGTCATCGTTGGCGACAACGGTGTCGGCAAAACGACGATCTTGGAAGCAATATTTGCGGCTCTAAATGCTGGCACAGACATTGCGATAAGGTATAGGCAACAGCGTGGATTGGAAGGCAATTTCACAGGTTCGCCAAAGGTAATAGAGGACGCGATCTTCTCTGACCTTTTCTTTCAGAAGGATACGACGAAAGCCATATCAATTGAGCTATCAGGCGATGGCCCAGAGGCGCGCTCGCTTTATATCTCCCGTTCGCAAGGCGGAACGATGTTCCTACCGGCATTCATGGGAGAAACGTCTGGGACCACCGGACTGGGCACCCTTCTTTTCCAGTGGAAGGACGCGACCGGGAACGTGCGGCCCGCTTCTTTCCAGATCAATCCAAATGGGAGCGTAGGTTTTGGCAATACCGGCGAGGACCTGCCAGATTTCTTTTATTTCTCGTCAATGCAGCCCATCGGGGCTCAGGAGACAGCGGGTCGGTTTTCCGAACTGAGTAAGGCTCGCCGATCGAAAGACTTTGTAGGCGCGTTCGTGAGAGAATATCCGTGGATTGAAGACCTCAATATAGAGGTCGTTGGAGGCGCACCTGTTCTACATGCCACGGTTACAGGCATAGACGAGAAGATACCTGTTGCTAATGTTTCCGGCGCGATCAGCCGTATCATCGCTATCCTCTTGGCGATCACCGCTCACCCAGGCGGCGTAGTGCTCGTAGATGAGTTGGAAAACGGCGTCTATTACAAGCATTATGGGTCCGTCTGGAGATCTGTTTTGTCATTCTGCCGTTCCAGCCGTACCCAGATATTCACTACAACCCATAGCCTGGAATGGCTGACCGCTCTTGTGGAAGCGGCGGGGAAAGACGTCTCCGATATAATGCTTTGGCGCGTTGAGAGAAGCGAAGGAGGAGCACCTTTGCTGAGAACTTTTACCGGCAAACAACTAAAGGCGGGTCTAGAGATCGGGGGAGAGCTAAGGTAGCGTGCGGGACACTCATTTGCAGGAATTCACCTTTTTTCTTCCGCGACTAATCCTTTGTGAGGGTCCTCACGATGCCGGCTTCTTTCGTGGCCTTATATCCCAGCGCCAGCTCAAGGAATTCCATATAAAATCTCCTGACAAGGAGACAGGGCCCGGGATTTCAGGTTTCAAGAGAAGTCTGGAAGGGTTCCCCGCGATCACCGGCTTCGAGAAAGTGAAAGACATTGTTGTTGTTGCAGACAATGACGATGACCCCGCGACAGCATTCGCGGATGTTTGCAAACAAATCACAGATGCTGGCTTGGTGCCGCCAAATCAGCCCGGCGCGGTCAGTGTTGGGAACCCCAATATTCACGTAATGATGATCCCCGCCGCTAATCAAAGCGGTTCACTCGAAAGTCTTTGTTACTCCGCGGGAACGAGGGGCAAAGCGGCGATCGCAAGCTGCATCAGTGCTTTCGAAGCGTGTCTTGGGATAGCGGGCTGGCCGGAACAGAAGAAAGCAAAAATGAGGCTTCGCAGCTATTTGGCAGGCACCTACCGCAGAAATCCAGACATTCTCTTCAGTCGAGTCTGGATCGAGCAGCCAAACCTAATCCCGCTGCAGGACGCCGTCTTCGATCCTATCGCAGCGTATCTCGACACCATACCATAAGCCAGCCCGCGCCATCTCATTGTCTATCCCTTCGATGAAGGACCATCGTGGTTCGGAAAATGGCCAGCGCCTCAAATCGTAGTGGTCGCCAAAGTGTCTAGAAACAGGCGCAAGGCTCCCGCGCCTCCCTCTGCAATTCAAAGGCTCTTTAAAGGGGCTTCAAGCTGTCGTCGCTCCACCCTTTTTGAAATCGAAAATTCCGGAACTTGCTGTCAAAATTCCGGTTTTTCGCGTCCGGCTACACCGTTCAAACAGTTAGTGGCGGCGATCTCGGTGGGAAAAGATGGTGGGCCCGGAGGGACTCGAACCCCCAACCAAGCGGTTATGAGCCGCCGGCTCTAACCATTGAGCTACAGGCCCGGCACCCATGGTGCGGTCAGCCGGGGCAATGGCACCCGCGGCTTTTGTCCGCTTAACGCAAATCCGGGACAGTCACAAGCCATGAGCGCAAGCATCTGTGGACGATGCATATTTCCGGTTTGCCCTCTGGAACCTTCGCAGGCGGGCTACATTTACTTCTGTCAGGGTGGATCTGAAGAGGGCAATCGCAGAATGGTGGCTTCCCAGGGTGCCGTGGTGCTCATCGTCGAGGATGAGCCGCTGATCAGGTTCAATATTCTTGACGTGCTTGAAGACGTGGGGCATGTGGCGCTCGAGGCGGGGAACGCGGATGAGGCGATGGTGCTTCTGAAGGCCCGCAACGATGTCGATATTCTCTTCACGGATGTCAACATGGCCGGTTCGATGGATGGCATCCAGCTCGCCAAGCGGGTGAGGGCGATGCGGCCGAATATCGGCATCATCATCACCTCGGGCATGGTGCGGCTCGATCCCATGTCGCTGCCGGCCAACACGGCTTTCCTGCCGAAACCCTATCTACACGAGGCCTTGATCTCGACGATCGCTGCCATGACGCGGTAGCTGCGGTCGGAACGATCAATCGGGGCTTGCCATCGACGGCGAGGCGATAGGAATGCCCGGTGCTCCGGTGGCACCTTCGGTTTCTTCGAGCTGTTTGCGCTGCTCGCTGGCCTTTGGTGTCTCGTCGCCGCGCAGTTCGGCTTCGGCATCGCTCCAATGGCGCAGATCTTCGCCTTCCGGCCTGCCTTCCTTTTCCCAGATTGCATAGGCGCGTTCGCGCACGCGGTCCTCGTTTCGGTCCGTCATGGCTATCTCCCTTGGTTTTCGATCACATAGAACCGGCCGGGGAGCGGAATGTTCCGACAAGGCGCCTGACATCGGGAGGCGCAGCCGGGCCTGAAGGGGAGGTCTGCTTCAAGGCCCGGCCGCTGCCGGGGGAACGGTTAGAGCATTTCATTTTTCTTCGAATAACGAAAATGCTCTATCTCTTTGTTTTCACGCAACTCCGGACGCAAAGCCGCTGCGCACTTTTGCTGGAATTGCTTAGTTATAGCTGCTCTTCAGCAGGTCGTTTTCCTGATGCGCCTTCTTCTCGTAGATCGTGAAGAGAGCCATCGAGAGGAGATAGGAGAGGAAGGGGTCTCCCATCTGCGTGGCGATATCGCGGGATGCGAGGATATGTCGTTCCAACGCACCGATGTCTTTTTGTACGGTGGTTTCACTCAAGCGGTTCATGCTGCCATCTCCAGGAATTGAGTCACGACGGAACGCGTCGGGACATAGCGGGTGTAGAGGGGGGTATCGATGCCGAGGGATGCACGCATCCTGTCCAGCACGTGTTCGGAAACTTCGAAGGCGCCGCAGCAGACCGGATATTTGCCGTAGCCGTCGGCGCGGCCGAGTTCATCGACCTCGGCGCCGGCACGCTTGTAGACGCGTTTCAGGTGGGGTTCGTAGTTGGAGATCATGGTGTGGATGCCGTGATCGAGGGCGCATTCGCAGAGTGCCAGCAGCAGCATAGAGAAGGCGCGGCCGGCATCGACATCGGGAAAATCGTCGGCGATCGCTTCCTCGTCGATGCACATGCGGGTGCCTTCCCAGATGCCGGGGGCAACGAGATTGGCTGCCTGCGGGAAGGTCGCGCGGAAGACGTCGTAGAGGAGGGTCGGTCCGGTCGTCGGCATGAGGCGCATGCCGCCATAAAGGCGGGTGCGGGTTTCGTTGCACCAGACGAGATAGGCCGGGCAGAGCGAGTCATAGCTGTCGCGCTCGAAGGGGCCGATTACCGGAACGTTCCAGCCAAGGGTGTCCGCAAAGACTTTCTTGCGCAGGCGGAACATCTGGTCGAGTATGAAAGCGTATTTCTGATACTCATGTGCCTGAATGATAACGAACATTTTTCCCTCCAGCGTGTTGGGTTCGTGAGGGCAGAATGGTTCAGGACGGCGGTATCGGAAATTCCCTCATATGGGTGCCTACAGATGAGCCCCCGCATATGAGGGGGTCGTTTGGAGCCCTTTCTGGTCAGCTTGAATCATTCCATCGGCTGAGACGGGCCGCCCGATCGACCGGCCGGTCTCAGCTAACAGAATGCTCGATCTGATTGGGAAAAACCCTAGGGGTTGATGATGCGCAGCTGCACGGCCCGCGAGGCGGCCGCGGAAATGGTGGCGCAGCCGAGCTTGAAGCGGGCGGTTTTCAGATAGTCGCGGGTCGTATGCTCGGAAATGCCGAGGATGACGGCGATGTCCTTGTAATCCTTGCCGAGTGCCGTCCAATGCAGACATTCGATTTCGCGCGGGGAAAGCGTCGGCACCGGGTCGTTCTCGCCGTGGAGCTCGTAGATGGCCTTGCGATGGATGACATGGGCGAGCTCGATCCACTCATTGCGATAGAGCTTGACCATGGCGGTCCAGTCATCGAGCGGAATGCGGGCGTTGATCGACAGCAGCGCGCGGCGCTGCGCCTTGTCGGCAACGGGGATCGAATAGCCGTTGCCGCCGATCCCGTGCTTCTGGGCGTCGACGAGCATGGCATAGGCTTCCGGCGTCGGCTCCACCTCGCTCCAGTCGAAGGGCAGCTGGCGCTCGAAGCCCTGTTTTACGATCGGATCGACCTTCACATAGCTGTTGAGCAGATAGCGCGACACCCAGGCGTCCGGGTAGGTGGTGCGCACGAAAGGGGCATCGATCTTTGCCGCAATGGTCTGAGCGAGGTGATAGGTGACATAGTCGACGGCATACTCCGCCTGGAAAATGCGGATGGAAGCATCGACATTGATCGCAGCCTTGATCTGTTCGAAAACGGGTTCGAACTTTTGGGAATAACTATTTTCCGTCATCGTGCCGCCTGTCTCAAACCGTTCAATCCTACCGCGAGGAATGTCAAAAATACAAGGCATCCCCACATATGCGGGGAATGACTTTTCCATATCCGTCTGTTAGCGCCTTTTTCGGGGAGGCTCCAGATGGACAGCAAGAGAACGTTCGATATCGCCGAATGCCATCAGGCAGCCAAAGGGCTGAGATCGAGCTGGCAGGACATGGCTGGCTCCGAGGCGCTGATCCGCGCGCTCGTTGCCGAACGCAACGGCGATACGTTGCTTGCCTTGTTCTGGACAGAGGTTCACCGGACGCTCTGCGAAGAGAAATAGTCGCTCCTTTATCGCTACATCAGTCACGCATTTCTTCCGTACAGACGGATCGTCGGGCTGCCGGAAAAGCGGTCCGCCCGGATATGGCCATGTTGAAATCTCCCAGCGAAATTTCGCGTGGGGGAAGGAATTCGCTCGCCCGATCCGAACATGGGGCATGGACGGTGATTTCGATCATGGAGGCCATTGGCAAGAGGTCCGGGCTATGTCGTGTAAGGCAGCAAGATGACAGGTGTATCGTGCGTGCACCGCCTTGGCCGGTCAGGTTAATAGCGTATGAACACGTTTTCACATTTTGTCGCCACTTAATTTGCGTTGCCTGCCGGAAGCAAGATGGGCAAAGTCCAGCTCGATGAAATATCCAGCATATTCGGGACCACTCAAGCAAATATGCTTGACGGATCGTTACCACAAAGCGCAAAGGTGTTTGTGGAAACGGTTACACAAAATGCCATTGTGCCATATTGGGAGGGGATTGGGATTGCGTGTCGAACGCAAAATCATTTGCGTTGCGTCTCATGAGAGCTGCTTGACGACGGCGAGACTGATCTAGCGGAATGCAGATGACAGAAAAGCGCGTGCACCTGGTCTTCAAGACCCATCTCGATATCGGTTTCACCGACCATGCCGAGAAGGTTCGCCGTCAGTATCACGAGCGCTTCATTCCGCAGGCGATCGAGACCGGTGCGCATTTCTATGCCGAAAACCCTGAAGAGCCGAAGTTCATCTGGACAACAGGTGCGTGGCTGATCTGGGATTATCTGAATTCGCGTTCCCCTGTCGAGGTCGCAGCACTTGAACAGGCGATCGAGCGCGGGCTCATCCGCTGGCACGGGCTGCCTTTCACCACCCATACCGAGCTGATGTCGCCAGACCTGTTCCGCGCGGGCCTTTCCTATTCGCAGGAGCTCGACCGCCGTTTCGGCAAGCAGACGATTGCGGCGAAGATGACCGACGTTCCCGGTCACACACTCGGCATGGTGCCGTTGCTTGCGGAGGCCGGCATCCGCTTCCTGCATCTCGGCGTCAACACCGCTTCGCCGCCGCCTGACGTGCCTGACATCTTCCGTTGGCGCGCGCCTGATGGTGCCGAAGTCGTTGTCATGTACCAGCGTTCCTATGGCGAGACCTATTTCCCCGAAGGTTTCGACGACGGGCTGAGTTTTGCGCATACGCAGGACAATATCGGCCCGCAGAGCGTGCCGCAGACGGCGGAAGCCTATCGCGATATGCGCCGCCTCGAGTCTGACGCGATCATCCGCGCGGCGACGCTGGAGGATTACGGCGCGATCCTCTGGGAAAAGCGCGAGCGTTTCCCAGTGCTGGAGCTGGAGTTGGGTGACAGCTGGATCCACGGAAGCGCCGCGGACCCGTTGAAGACGGCGAAATTTCTGGCTCTGCAGCGGCTCTATGACCGCTTTGTGGGCGAGGGGCTCAACAGCCGCAGGCTCGCCTTCGGCCGTGGCCTCGCCATGGTGGCGGAGCATACGTGCGGGGTGGATATCAAATCCTATCTGCGTGATGACAAGGCCTGGGCAAAAGCCGATTTCAACACCGCGCGCAAAACGGATTACCGTTTCGCCTACACCGAGGCGTCGTGGGACGAGCAGCGCGGCTATATCGATCAGGCCGTCGCCGAACTCGATGCCGACGACCAGCAACAGGTGCAGGCCGTGCTCGCAGAACTCTTCGCGCCGGCGCTCGTTGGCAGCGCGAGCCGGGAGACCCGCCTTGATGCCGGCGGCTGGTCGATCGAGCTTGACGAGGTGACGGGCGATGTCGCTGCGGTGACTTCGCCGCTGGGGCGCCGGATTGCCGGTCGCAATGGTTCGCTGATCGCCTATCGCTATGAGAGCTATGATGCTGCCGACGTCAACAGACATATGGACAGCTATCTGACGCATCGGCAGGAATGGGCGGTGCTCGATCACGACAAGCCGGGGCTTGGCCGTTCGGGTGCGGCGCTTTCGAAAGTTTTTGTGCCGAGCCTGGAAGATGCGGGCGAGGCTGGAGTTCTCTTGTCCATGCCGGCCGAGGCCGTCGAGCGGTTCGGGGCGCCACGCCAGCTCGCCGTGGAGTTTTCGGCTGATGGCGATGCCTTGCAACTGCGGCTCTCTTTGCGCGACAAGCTGGCCAACCGCATGCCGGAGGCGAGTTTCCTGTCGTTCACGCCTGATGGCGCAAAGGACTGGCTCTTCAGGAAGATGGGTCTGTGGCACCGGTCCGGCAATTTCGCCCGGTCCGGCGGCGCGCAGTTACAGGCGGTCAACGCGGTCAGCGGCGTATCAGGGGATGCCGGAGCATTCGTCGTCGAGCCCCTGGATACGCCGCTGGTTGCGCCGCAGAGCTGGGATTTCATGTCCTTTTGCAAAGGCTTGCCGGATTTTGCTGATGGAATCCGCTTCAACCTGCACAACAACAAGTGGGGAACCAACTTCCCCATGTGGTGGGAAGGTGATTTCTCCGCTCGTTTCAGGATCGCCCTGGATTAACCGGCGCGCGACAGCCTCTGGCGTGGGGTGGCGGTAACTGCCGGCTGGGGTGCTTTGGGCGTTTTCGGGAATTTGACGAGGACTTCATTGCCGTCCGTCGAGGCACGCGTATGTTCCAGCCGTTCGCGTTCGGCTGTTGCCTGGAGCCAATGTTCGGCATCGCGGCCATGCGGCCTGCCTTCCATTTCCCAGATCGCGTAGGCTCGCTTGCATATCCACTCATGCCGGGAGGTGTTGCTCATCGTTCCGTCCTTCTTGCGCCAATGTTCTTCCCACATCGATTCCACACGATTGGCCTCCCGCCGAAGCGGTACCTCAAGCTGATCTTGTAGAAGGAGCCGGCAATTATGCCGGCATTTCGATGGGGCCGCATGGCATTTCGCCATGCTCACCGGAAGAACGGTTTCACCTGACATGTGTTCCAGACATATTCTGTGAAATTTCGCTCCAAGAGGTGGAGGGAGGGACAGTCATTCGGAGCGTGACCGCTCGCTGTTGGCCTCGTCGTGTTTGACGTTCCAGTCCTTGTTCGGCTTCTGGCCGGGCGGCGTGCAGTGGATGGTCGCATCATCGGAGTGAGTGATGACGCGCGGCTTGGCGCTGGAGACGCCGCTGTTGCGGCGGCCCTCGTCCGAACGCGCGAACTGTCCTTCGGCGTCCTTGTGGATTTTGTCCTTGCCGCTCACGATCCTGTCCTACTCGTGAATACGATCGGGCAGAACAGGCGGACGGCGCTTGGCGGCCATCAGCAAGTCGAGTTCGACGGAAGATGGACCGAAGCGGGTGAAGAGGCTTTCGGCCTGCTCGTTCTTGAGGCCGTATTTGGTGGCGAATTCGTGAAGACTATAGGGACGGCCACGCAGGGTGCGGCTGCGTCGTTCAGGTCGGTGAATTTGCGTCATTGGTAATCTCCCCAGACTGCTTGCTAGGGCAAAACCGGCCAGCACGCTAAAGGTTCCGAATCTGGCTTTCCGATGCGATCTTGGAGGGAAAACGCCGTTTGAACCCGCCTCGGCAGCAAAAAAATGCCGGCAAGTCGCAATGAATTTCAATCGGTTAGAACATGCCGGCGGACAGGTGGGCAGAAATGGCTTTATCACGCCTGTGTTACTCTATAAAATGAATCGTGTATCCGGTCCGAAGGAGGAGCCGAGCGTTATTTCCGCGTCGATCCGGACCGGGTCTTGAGGAAGCTGGCTAAATCCATCAGAGGAGACAGACATGATGAATGCACTGCCGCCACTTCACGACGGACATGCCCCGTTTATCCTGCAACAGCTGTTCCGTGAGGCGCTTTATGCCTACGAGGAATGGGACAGCGAACTGACGGAGCCGATTGTCACCCATGAAGGCAGGGTCATTCCGATCAGCTTCGTTTTCGAAGCCATGCGCGAATGCACTGATATCGTCCCGGCCAATATCGTCGGCGCCGTTACCGAACGGCTGACCAAGCCCTGGGAAGGCGAGGGACCGCTGGACCAGATGACCTTCTCCACGGCAGCGCGCGTCATGCGCGTTCTGGTGCGCAAGCGCCTTCTTGCCAATGGCACGCCTGATATCACAGCGCTTTCGACGCGCGCACCCGAAGCGGAACCCCGCGACTAGGCCTTCCAGGATCGCGGCACTGGCCGCGATCCTGTTCCCCGCGGGGAACCCTGCTCATTTCCAGCCGTTGAAACAGGCAGAGAAGGAATGAGCACCATGTTGAGATCCATTCTACACGAAATTATGGGAACGGGCGTCCGCGAGGCTCATACGCCACGATCGCTGGAACAGTTTCTTGGCGAAAAGAATGTCCTCATCGTCTTTGCAGATGCCGAGGACGACAGGCCGATCGTTCAGGACGAATTGCTGCGCAAATCACAGATGCGGCTGATCGAAGATGATATCGAGGTTTTCACGATCGCCGGCGGCGGCGCATTCTCGCTTTTCGAGGGTGGGCAGGACCTTGATGCCGACGAACTGCGGGATGAGCTTCAGGGGCCGCTCAGCGGCGAATTTGGGCTCGTGCTTGTTGGCACTGACGGCAAGGTGAAGATGCGCTCCAGCGAGCCAATGAGCGTGGAGGAGATCAGCCGCGCAGCTGATATCTCGTCGCCGGGCCACTGAGTTTTCAGAGTTCGAATGCTTCCTTGAGGCCGAGGCTCTTGCGTTCGCGCAGGTCGAGGTCGGCCTCGATATGGGCGATGTGGTGGAGCATCAGATGGCAGGCGCGATCGAGTTCCCTGCTTTCGATCGCCTCGATGATGTCCCCGTGTTCGGCATGGCCGCAGCTCGAGACGGTCGATTGCCCGTAAAGCGCGATCACAAGGGATGAACGGGCGACGAGTTCCTCCATGAAGCGCTGCATGATCGCATTGCCCGATATGGCCGCGAGCGTCAGGTGGAAATCGCCGGATGCCTTGATCTCGGCCCGTCTTGCCGTCTGGCCGCGCTCGCCCATCAGCCGGCCTTCTTCCAAGAGCAATTGCTTGAGATGCTGGATATCCGACTGCGTGATGCGGGCCGCTGCTTCGCGCAGAATGCCGGGCTCGACCAGGCGGCGGGCGGCAAAAATCTGCCGGGCCTCTTCCGGAGAGGGGTAAGCGACGAAGGCGCCACGGTTTTTCTCGACGCTGACGAGACCTTCATAGGAAAGCGCCTGCAAGGCGGCGCGCGCCAGCGTGCGGCTGACATTGAAGAGATTGCCGACATCGCTTTCCGACAGTTTCGTGCCGGGTGACAGGCGCCGCTCGACGATAGCCTCCCTGATTGCATCGCGGATCTGCGGGACGCCCGTTTCCCTGATGTCGTCATGGCTCATGGCGCTTGCGGCGGATTTCATGAAATCGGTTTCCTTGATGTCGGCAAACCATAGCTGCCTTCGTCTCAAAAGTTAAATGAATTTGTACGCACGGCCTGGGTGAAATTGTATACGATTTTCTGCACGAATTGAGGACGAAAGCCCATTTTGTGTGCAGCGCGAAAAGTGCCGGAAATTTCGTCAGTCCGCATGATGCCATTAAAAATTCATGGTTTGCAAGGGCTTAGGATGTGCTCACCAAATTGGCACGGCAGATGCATTGTCTTTCTCGAACAGGGGAAGACACGATGTCGAAAGCGGCAGAGATCGATATAGCATCCGTTTCAAAGGTCTATGGCGCGACCACGGCGGTCCATGCCATCAGCCTGAAAATCCCGGCCGGCTCCTATTGCTGCTTCCTGGGTCCGTCCGGCTGCGGCAAGACCTCGACGTTGCGCATGATCGCCGGTCACGAGACGATTTCGTCTGGTGACATCAGGCTTGGCAATACCGTCGTCACCGATTTCCCGCCGGCAAAACGCGGCACGGCGATGATGTTCCAGTCCTATGCGCTGTTTCCGCATCTCGACCTCGTCGACAACGTCGCCTTCAGCCTGAAGATGAAGGGTGTCGACAAGGACGAGCGCCGCGCCAAGGCACTGGAGATGCTGAAGCTGATGCAGATGGAGGCCTATGCCAGCCGGCGGCCGGCGCAGCTTTCCGGAGGCCAGCAGCAGCGCGTCGCTCTGGCGCGTGCCTTGATCACCGATCCGGAAGCGCTGCTGCTCGATGAGCCACTTTCTGCACTTGATCCGTTCCTGAAGATCCGCATGCGCGCAGAGCTGAAAAAGCTGCAGAAAACGCTCGGCATTACCTTCGTGCATGTGACGCACAGCCAGGAAGAGGCGATGGCGCTCGCCGACATTATCGTCATCATGAATGACGGGAAGATCGAGCAGGCGGCCTCGCCGCGGCAGGTCTTCGAAAAGCCGGCGACCGCCTTCGTCGCCCGCTTCATGGGCGATCATAACGTGCTCTCCGGCCGCGTCACCTCAAGCGAGAACGGCGTGATCGTGATGACGGTGCCGGAAGGGCAGAGTTTTTCCGTGCGCGGGACGGGCAGGGAGGTCGGCGAGCCCATCGATATCGGCATCCGCACTGACCGCGTACGTCTTCAGGTGGCGACCGAATGGACCCTCGGCTTCAACGGCATCGTCTCCAATATCGAATATCGCGGCTCCTCGGTGAAGATCACCGTCTTCGGAGCTGGCAGCGACGATTTCACCGTCATCGCAAGCGACAGCGATTACTTCGCCAGCCCGGTTTCGGTCGGCGATGCGGTGTCTTTGAGTTGGGCTCTGGAGGATGCCGTCCTCCTTGGCCGCGTTTCCGCATGACCTTCAGCATCAAGAAAAGGGGAACTGCCATGACGACTGAAACGAAAACCACGAAGGCGGAAAAGGGAATTTCCCGCCGCACGCTTCTGAAGACGGGTGCCGCCGCCGTCGGCGCCATTGCCGGCTCGGGCGCCATTACCGGCTTTCCGACCATCTGGGCGCAGTCCAACATCACGCTTCGCCAGTTCGGCACCGGCGTCTCGAACATCAATGCGATCGCCGAGAAGTGCAAGCAGGACCTGGGCATTACCCTGGAAATGACGGCGACGGATTCCGACGCTGCGGCCCAGCGCGCCGTCACCCAGCCCGATAGTTACGACATTGCCGACATCGAATACTGGATTGCCAAGAAGGTGTTTCCAACAGGCGTGCTGCAGCCGATGGACGTCAAGAAGCTCAAATATTACGACAAGATCGTGCCGTTGTTCATCAACGGCAAGATGAAGCCGGACAGCGTGATTGCTCAGGGCACGGCGCCGCATACGGTCGGCTTCGTCGAGGCGCAGGGTTCCAAGAAGTTCGCCAAGGCGCCGACGCAGTGGATGACGATGGTTCCGACCATCTACAACGCCGATACGCTCGGCATCCGCCCGGATCTCGTCGGCCGCGACATTACGAGCTGGGCCGACATCATGGACCCGAAGTTCAAGGGCAAGACCTCGATCCTCAACATCCCGTCGATCGGCATCATGGATGCGGCGATGATCATGGAAGCCATGGGCAACATCAAATATGCCGACAAGGGCAACATGACCAAGGCCGAGATCGACAAAACGATCGAATTCCTGATCAAGGCCAAGGGCGATGGCCAGTTCCGCGCCTTCTGGAAGAGCTTCGACGAGTCGGTCAACCTGATGGCATCGGGCGAAGTCGTCATCCAGTCGATGTGGTCGCCGGCCGTCGCCGCCGTCCGCTCCAAGGGCATTGCCTGCAAGTACCAGCCGCTCAAGGAAGGCTACCGCGCATGGGGCGGCGGCCTCGGCCTTGCCTCGCACCTCAAGGGCGCGCAACTCGATGCGGCCTATGAATACATCAACTGGTATACGTCGGGCTGGGTCGGCGGCTACCTCAATCGCCAGGGCTATTATTCCGCCTGCATGGAGACCGCCAAGAACTTCATGACGGCAGACGAATGGGGCTACTGGATCGAAGGCAAGCCGGCCGCGGGTGATATCCTCTCGCCGGAAGGCAAGGTCATGGAGAAGGCCGGTGCCGTGCGCGACGGCGGCTCCTTCGAAGCCCGCATGGGCGCCGTTGCCTGCTGGAACTCCGTCATGGACGAAGACCGCTACATGGTCCGCCGCTGGAACGAGTTCATCGCGGCGTAAGGCTGGCTGAGAGGGCGGAGTGCGCGCTGTCTTTCGCTGACGCTCAAGACGTCGCTTCGCTCCGCCCCCTCATCTGCCCTTCGGGCATCTTCTCCCCGCTAGGGAGAAGCGGGAGTTTGCGGCTGGGGTCGCGCGACGACAGCGAAGTTGTGGCGGCGGGGACGCTGCCACGATTCTCTTCTCCCCAGCGGGGAGAAGGTGCCGGCAGGCGGATGAGGGGGCGGCACGCGCCTTCGTTCAACCTGACCCAATCGGAACGGGGAAGAAATCATGGCGACCATCGCAGCAGAAACGGAAGAGAGCAGCCACGACGCCCGCGGCAGGCGTTCTTTCCGCCTCTCCCCCTCAGCCATCTCCTATCTCCAGGCGACGCCGCTGATTGCAATTCTCGGCTTCTTCTTCCTGCTGCCGATCGCCATGATCGCTGTCGTCAGCTTCTGGGACTATGATTTCGCCGGCCTCTATCCTGATTTCCTCACCATGAACTATACCGATACGCTCGGTTCATGGGTGACGTGGAAGACCTATCTCAATACGCTGAAATTCACCGCCATCGTCTGGGCGCTGACGCTCGTCATTGGCTTCTGGGTGGCCTATTTCCTGGCGTTCCACATCCGCCGGACGTCGACGCAGATGATCCTCTTCCTCGTCTGCACCGTGCCCTTCATGACGTCCAACATCATCCGGATGATCTCCTGGATCCCGGTGCTTGGGCGCAACGGCCTTGTCAATTCGACGCTGATCCAGGTGGGGATCATTCCGCAGCCGCTCGAATGGCTGCTCTATTCCGACTTCGCCGTCGTGCTTGCCATGGTGCATCTCTACACGCTGTTCATGGTGACGCCGATCTTCAACACGCTGATGCGCATCGACCGGTCGCTATTCGAGGCGGCGCGCGACGCGGGCGCCTCCGGCTGGCAGGTCCTGTGGAATGTAGTGATCCCGCTTGCAAAGCCCGGCATGGCGATCGGCACGATTTTCGTCGTGACACTCGTGATGGCGGATTTCTCGACGGTGCAGGTGATGTCCGGCGGACAGAGCGCTTCGGTGGCGCTGATGATGAAGAACCAGATGTCGCTGCTGCAATATCCGGCGGCAGCGGCCAATGCCGTGGTGTTGCTCGCCGTGGTGCTGCTGATGGTCGCCGCCATCCTGCGCGTCGTCGACATCCGCAAGGAGCTTTGAGATGAATCACGAAAAACGTGGCCTGGAATTCTATCTGCTGGCGACCTTCTTCATCCTCTTCGTGCTGTTCCTTTACGGCCCGCTGTCGGCGATCTTGATCCTCTCCTTCCAAGGGCCGGATGGCGGCCTGACCTTTCCGATGAACGGCGTTTCCACGCACTGGTTCTTCAATCTCTTCGAGAAGCAGGCGGTCGGCGATTTCGGCGCCTCCTTCCGACGCTCCTTCTCGCTCGGGCTGATGGTGATGGTGGTGACCATCGTCGTGTCGTTGCTCGCAGGCCTTGCCTTCCGCCGCCGCTTCCGCGGATCGACCGTGCTGTTCTACGCCACCGTCGCAAGCCTCGTCGTGCCGTCGATCATCGTCTCGCTCGGCATCGGCGTCGTCTTCCAGGAGGGTGGCCTCAAGCCCGCCTGGTATTCCTCGGCTTTCGGCGCGCATCTCACCTGGACGCTGCCTTTCGGGGTGCTGATCATGTTTGCCGTCTTCAACCGCTTCTCGCCGGCCTATGAAGAAGCGGCGCGCGACCTCGGCGCGACATCCTGGCAGACGTTCCGCCATGTTGTGCTGCCGATGATCGCGCCGAGCCTGGTCGGCGTCGGCCTGTTCGGCTTCACGCTCTCCTATGACGAGTTCGCCCGCACGCTGATGACGTCGGGCACCTACAATACGCTGCCGCTCGAAATCTACGGCATGACGACCAACGTCACGACGCCGGTGCTCTATGCGCTCGGCACGGTGACGACGCTGTTTTCCTTCACCATCATTCTCATCGCGCTCGGCATCATGACCATGCTCAGCCGGCGACAGGCAAAGACAGACTGACATGCGCATCCTCATCGTCAATCCGAATACCACGGCCTCCATGACCGAGAAGGCCGCGACCGCCGCGCGCGCGGTGGCTGCTTCAGGCACGGAGATCATCGCCGCCACCTCGCGCATGGGACCCGTCTCGATCGAGGGGCACTATGATGGGGCGCTGGCGATTCCCGGGCTCATCTCCGAACTTAAGGAGCGGCAAAGTGCGGGCTACCATGCGGCCGTTATCGCCTGCTTCGACGATACCGGGCTTGAAGCGGCACGCAGCTTCTCGGACGTCCCGATCCTCGGGCTTTGCGAATCCGCGGTCGTGACGGCGGGCTTCCTCGCACAGCGTTTTACTGTCGTGACGACGCTGGAGCGGTCGCGGGTGCTGATCGACAATCTCGTTCGCCGCTACGGAATGGGCGATCGCGCCAAGGTGCGTGCCTCCGATATCCCCGTGCTGGAACTGGAGGATGCGGCCTCCGGTGCGATCGGTAAGCTGCGCGCCGAGATCGAGCGGGCGCTTGCGGAAGACGGCGCCGAAGCGATCGTGCTCGGCTGCGCCGGCATGACCGATCTCGCGAGAGAATTGCAGGAGATCTACGGCATACCTGTCGTCGATGGCGTTGCTGCGGCCGTCAAGCAGGCCGAGGCGCTGGTATCGCTTGGGCTTTCCACCAGCAAGCGCGGTTCTTATGCCTCGCCGCTGCCGAAATCCTTCATCGGGGCTATGAGCGGTTTTTCGCCGGCTCTGAAGGCTGTCTGAACCGATGGCCATTTCCTTCGATTTCGAGCAGCTGACAGAGCACGAGCGCTACAAGCTAATGATCGGCACGATCATTCCCAGGCCGATCGCACTCGTGACGACGGTGGATGAGAACGGGCACATCAACGCCGCACCGTTCTCCTTCTTCAACTGTCTGTCGGCCGATCCTCCGATCCTCGCCATCGGCGTCGAGAACCATCCGGACATGTCGTTCAAGGATACCGGCCACAATATCCGCATGACCGAGGTCTTCACGGTCAATATCGTTTCCTTCGCGATCGCCGAGGCCATGCATACTTGCGGTGCCAAATATCCGCGCGGTGTCGATGAGTTAAAGGAGGCAGGGCTGACGGCTGTACCGGGAGTGAAGGTCGCTTCGCCCTGGATCGACGAGGCGCCGGCGGCCTTCGAATGTCGTCGGCATGTGACGCTCGAACTCGGAAAATCACGGCAGATCATCATGGGCGAGATCGTTTATGCACATTATCGCGACGGGGTGGTGGACCCCGAGCGGTTGCATGTGGATCCGGCCATGGTCGATGCCATCGCACGGCTCGGCGGGGATACCTGCTCGACGATCCGCGACCGCTTCGAGATGCTGACGCCGAAACTCTGAGCAGTGCATAGCGCCAAGTTTTGACTTTACTTTTCCCCCTTGCGTGAGAATTGTCACAGCCGATCATCACGCTGAGAGGAGAGCCGTGCCATGTCGATCGACGAGGATCTGATCCGGATTGCGGAACAGGAAAAGGCGCTGAGCTTCGATGCCTTCGATCTGACGACTGCCTGGCAACTCGGCAAGCTCTTGCAGGAACTCGCTACCGAACGTGGTCTCGGCATCGCGATCGATATTACGCTGCATTCCATGCCGGTCTTCTATGCGGCCTTGCCGGGTGTGACGCCTGACAATGTCAATTGGGTGCGCCGCAAGCGCAATATGGTGTCCCGCTATTTCCGCAGCAGCTACGCTTCCGGCCTCAAGCTGCAGAAGGAAGGCAAGAAGGTTGAGGACAACGGGCTTTCGCCCGCTGATTATGCGCCGCACGGCGGTAGTTTCCCGATCAATGTCAGAGGCACTGGCTGCATCGGCGCCGTCACCGTATCCGGCCTGCCGCAGCGCGACGACCACAATCTCGCGGTCGAAGCGCTGGCACTGATCCTGGCAAAGGATCTCGAAAGCCTGCGGCTTGCATGAGTCTGCCGCATTTTCGACAAATAAAAGCCACGAAAATTGCAAGATCGCGATCCGTTCCCGGTGACTGACGTATTTCGTGACGATAAGGTGCGCCCGGTTTTGTGACTTGCTGCCGGGACATCATGTTACGTTTGCTCTTTACCTTTGCTGCCATTGGTTTCAGCCTTTTCCTCGCCTCCTGCAATACGCTCTCGAAGGAAGAATGCGTCGCCGCCGACTGGCGGGTGATTGGTGAATCCGACGGCGCAGCCGGCTACGAGCCGCAGGAGCGTTTTGCCGCGCATGCCAAATCCTGCGAGCGGGTAAAGATCGTGCCCGATCAGACGATCTGGTATCAGGGCTATCAGGCGGGTCTCGTGCGCTACTGCACGCCGATGAGCGGCCTGATGCACGGGCAGGCGGGTCACGGCTACTCCAATGTCTGCCCGCCGGTGGCGGCTGCAGGCTTCCTGCGCGGCTATACGCTCGGGAACCGCCAGCATTCGCTGCAATCACGGCTAAGCTCGCTGCAGAGCGATTATGGATCGAAGGAAGCCGAGATCGACGACCTGTCGCGCAAGCTCAAGGATGCGCCCGATGCGGATCGGCATGATATCCGCCGGCGGATGGACGATCTCGAAGACGATATGCGCCGCATCCGCAGGGAGCAACGCGACGTTGAGGACGAACTCGATGACGCGAGCGCCGAGGTCCAGTGGTTCCAGCAGAACCCGAACGCGGCGCCGCCGGTCATGCCCGGCTACTAAGGCTTTCGCCTCAGAGCTTGCCGCCGGCTTCGACAATGCCCTTGGTCAGACTGCCGGTTGCCGGGAAGAGCGGGATGAGGCAGGCCTGCAGGGCGTGGTAGATGTCGCCCTTGCCGGGGAAGAGCGAGTGTGAGGGAACGAGGTCTTCCGTCAGTTCTT
This sequence comes from Rhizobium viscosum, assembly GCF_014873945.1. NCBI lineage: Bacteria > Pseudomonadati > Pseudomonadota > Alphaproteobacteria > Hyphomicrobiales > Rhizobiaceae > Rhizobium > Rhizobium viscosum. The sequence goes on from NZ_JADBEC010000001.1 coordinate 3,335,105, forward strand.
CGTGCCAGCCGCCATTCTCATGGTCGATGAAGCTGCGCTCGATCACGTTCCAGATCTTGCGGTAGCATTCTTCGTGATAATCGCTCGGCAGGTGCTCGTTGAGGAAGTGCGCGGCAGCCGCACCCTCGCAGGCCGGCCACCAGAGCTTGTTGCGTTTGGCCGGCTTGTCGGCCCAGTCGAGCGTATAGAGGAAACTGCCCTTGTCGTTGTCCCAGCCAAGCACCATGGATTGCTCGAAGAGGGCTTTTGCCGCATCCGGCATCCAGTCGATCTTCTTGCCGCCGAGTGCCCAGAGCTGCAGGATGAGGCGGGTCCATTCCAGCCAATGTCCCGGCGTCGTGCCGGCCGGGCGGAACATTTCGTTCGGATGATAGTAATCCTTGTCGAGGTTCCATTCGGCATCGAAATGCTCGGCGACGCGCCAGTCGACGGAGCCGGCCGAACGGCGGATGACGAGATCGGCGATGCTTTCGGCTTTGGTGAGGTAGTCGCGGTCGCCGGTTGCCTCGAAGGCGGCCATCAGCGCTTCGGTGAGGTGCATATTGGAGTTCTGGCCGCGATAGCTGCCGCCATCGAGCGGTTGCCAGTCCGCGGTAAACTCTTCGGCGATAGCACCGTGTTTGGTTTCCCAGAACTTCGTGTTCAGGACCTCGGTTATATCGGCGAGCATGCCGTCAGCGAGCGGATGACCGATCGTCTTTGCCGAGGAGGCTGCGAGCAGGACGAAGGCGTGGCCGTAACCCTGCTTGTTGGAATCGACAGGACCGTTATTGTCCAGCGACCAGAAGTAACCGCCGTTCTTGCGGTCGCGATGATGGTTCCAGATGTAGTTCATGCCGTGATCGACGACATCGGCGGCACCCGGACGGCCGAGAAGCGTGCCGATGGAGAAGCAGTGGACGGCGCGCGAGGCAATATGGAGCGGACGCACCTGACCTTCGGCATTGAGCGGCTTGCCAGCGTCGTCGAGATCGTAGAAACCGCCTTTGGAATTGACGGAATTGTGCTGGAAGAAATCAAAGAGGCCGTTGGCCTGCGAAAGCAGCCAGCCACGATGATAGGCGCGGGTGGACCAGTTGCCGAGTGCAGGTGCCATGGTACTCCTCCGAATTCGTGCACAATGCCTTTAGGAAAACGCCTATATAGAGGTCGGGCGAGTCTGTCATCCGCCAAGGCTTGCAATGCCCTAAAGCAACGGACATATGTTGACATAAAGATATCTTTATGTGATTTGTCGTTTCTGATCTTATGACGTCAAGGAGCCTTCCCGTGTTTGATAACCTTTTTGGTCCCGAAGGGGGCAAGCGTGATGGCAGTGAAGTGTTTGCGGCGCTGAAGAAAGCCGCCAGCGAACGCATCCTCGTTCTTGACGGCGCCATGGGCACACAGATCCAAGGCCTGGGCTACGATGAAGACCATTTCCGCGGCTCGCGGTTCATCGGCTGCGCTTGCCATCAGAAGGGCAATAATGACCTCTTGATCCTGTCGCAGCCGGACGCGATCGAGGAAATCCACTATAAATATGCCAAGGCCGGCGCTGACATCCTCGAAACCAATACCTTCTCCTCGACCCGCATCGCGCAGGCCGATTATCAGATGGAAGGCGAGGTCTATGCGCTGAACAAGGAAGGCGCGGAGATCGTTCGACGCGCCGCCCAGCGTGCGGAGCGTGAAGACGGCAAGCGCCGCTTTGTTGCCGGCGCCATCGGTCCGACCAACCGCACTGCTTCCATTTCGCCCGACGTCAATAATCCGGGCTTCCGCGCCGTCACTTTCGACGACCTGCGCGATGCCTATGCGGAACAGATCGACGGCCTGATCGATGGCGGCGCCGATATCATCCTCATCGAGACGATCTTCGATACGCTGAATGCGAAGGCTGCGATCTTTGCCTGCGAGGAGCGTTTCGAGGCCAAGGGCATCCGCCTGCCGGTCATGATATCAGGCACGATCACCGACCTTTCGGGCCGCACGCTTTCCGGCCAGACGCCAAGCGCCTTCTGGAATTCGGTGCGTCACGCCAATCCGTTCACGATCGGGCTCAACTGCGCGCTCGGTGCCAATGCGATGCGTCCGCATCTGCAGGAGCTTTCGGGCGTTGCCGACACGTTTGTCTGTGCCTATCCGAATGCTGGTTTGCCCAATGAATTCGGCCAGTATGACGAGACGCCGGAACTGATGGCGGCGCAGATCGACAGCTTCGCCCGCGAAGGCCTTGTCAACATCGTCGGCGGCTGCTGCGGCTCCACGCCCGAGCATATCCGTGTCATCGCCGAGACTGTGGCCAAGTACAAGCCGCGGCCGATCCCCGAGCATCGCCCCTTCATGTCGCTGTCCGGCCTCGAACCCTTCGAGCTGACCAAGGACATTCCTTTCGTCAATGTCGGCGAGCGCACCAACGTCACCGGTTCGGCCCGCTTCCGCAAGCTGATCACCAATGCCGATTTCACGGCAGCGCTCGACGTCGCCCGCGACCAGGTCGAGAACGGCGCGCAGGTAATCGACATCAACATGGACGAAGGCCTGATCGATTCCGAAAAGGCGATGGTCGAGTTCCTGAACCTGATCGCTGCCGAACCCGACATCGCCCGCGTTCCTGTGATGATCGATAGCTCGAAGTTCTCGATCATCGAATCCGGCCTGAAGCGCGTGCAGGGCAAGGCGATCGTCAACTCGATCTCGCTCAAGGAAGGCGAGGAGAATTTCCTTGCCCAGGCGCGCCTCTTGCACAACTACGGCGCGGCCGTCGTCGTCATGGCCTTCGATGAGACGGGGCAAGCCGACAGCTATGAGCGCAAGGTCGAGATCTGCACGCGCGCCTACAAGCTGTTGACCGAGAAGGTCGGATTCCCGCCCGAAGACATCATCTTCGACCCGAACATTTTCGCGGTCGCGACCGGTATCGAAGAGCACAACAATTACGGCGTCGACTTCATCGAGGCGACGCGCACGATCCGTAAGACCATGCCGCTCGTCCATATCTCGGGCGGCGTGTCGAACCTTTCCTTCTCCTTCCGCGGCAATGAGCCGGTACGTGAGGCGATGCATGCCGTGTTCCTCTACCACGCCATTCAGGCGGGCATGGATATGGGTATCGTCAATGCCGGCCAGTTGGCTGTCTACGACCAGATCGATCCGGAACTGCGCGAGGCCTGCGAAGACGTGGTGCTGAACCGTCGCTCCGATGCGACCGAACGGCTGCTCGATGTTGCCGAACGCTTCCGCGGCGCTGCCGGCAAGGAAGCCAAGGCACAGGATCTCTCCTGGCGCGAGTGGAGCGTCGAGAAGCGTCTCGAACATGCGCTGGTCAACGGCATCACCGAATATATCGAGGCTGATACCGAGGAGGCGCGCCAGCAGGCCGCGCGGCCGCTGCATGTCATCGAAGGCCCGCTGATGGCCGGCATGAATGTGGTCGGCGATCTCTTCGGCTCCGGCAAAATGTTCCTTCCGCAGGTGGTCAAGTCCGCCCGCGTCATGAAACAGGCCGTTGCCGTACTCCTTCCCTATATGGAAGAGGAGAAGCGCCAGAATGGCGGCGAAGAACGCAAGTCTGCCGGCAAGATCCTGATGGCAACCGTCAAGGGCGACGTACACGATATCGGCAAGAACATCGTCGGCGTCGTACTCGCCTGCAACAATTACGAGATCATCGACCTCGGCGTGATGGTGCCGGCAACGAAGATCCTCGAAACGGCTGTTGCAGAGAAGGTCGATGTCATCGGTCTTTCCGGCCTTATCACGCCGTCGCTTGACGAGATGGTGCATGTTGCTGCCGAAATGGAGCGGGAGGGCTTCGATATCCCGCTGCTGATCGGCGGGGCAACGACCAGTCGTGTGCATACCGCCGTTAAGATCCATCCGGGCTACAACAAAGGCCAGTCCATTTACGTGACGGATGCCAGCCGCGCTGTCGGCGTTGTCTCTTCGCTGCTCTCGCCGGAAGCCCGTCAGCCCTATATCGACGATATCAGGGCCGAATATGCCAAGGTCGCTGCCGCCCATGCGCGTAGCGAAGCCGAGAAGGTGCGTCTGCCGCTCACTCGTGCCCGAGAGAACGCACAGAAGGTCGACTGGGCGGCCTACAAGCCGACCAAGCCGAGCTTCCTCGGAACCAAGGTATTCGAAGATTACGATCTGGCCGACCTTGCCAAGTACATCGATTGGACGCCGTTCTTCCAGACCTGGGAGTTGCGCGGCCGCTACCCGGCGATCCTCGAAGACGAGAAGCAGGGCGAAGCAGCCCGCGCACTCTGGGCTGATGCCCAGGCGATGCTGAAGAAGATCATCGACGAGAAGTGGTTCCGCCCGCGCGCCGTCATCGGCTTCTGGCCGGCCGGTACAGTCGGCGACGATATCCGCCTGTTCAAGGACGATGCGCGCAAGGAGGAGTTGGCGACGTTCTACACGCTGCGCCAGCAGCTTTCGAAACGCGATGGCCGTCCGAACGTGGCATTGTCGGACTTCGTCGCGCCCGTGGACAGCGGCGTGCAGGACTATGTCGGCGGCTTCGTGGTGACGGCGGGCTTCGAGGAGATCGCCATCGCCGAACGTTTCGAGCGTTCGAACGACGACTATTCCTCGATCCTCGTGAAGGCGCTTGCCGACCGCTTCGCCGAAGCTTTCGCCGAGTGCATGCATGAGCGCGTGCGTCGCGAATATTGGGGCTACGCCAAGGACGAGCATCTTTCCAACGAGGATCTCATTACCGAGGCCTATGCCGGTATCCGCCCGGCACCCGGTTACCCGGCCCAGCCCGATCACACCGAGAAGAAGACCTTGTTCGGTCTTCTCGATGCGGAGAATACCGCCGGCGTGAAGTTGACCGAGAGCTACGCGATGTGGCCCGGCTCGTCAGTATCCGGCATCTATATCGGCCACCCCGACTCCTACTATTTCGGTGTCGCCAAGGTGGAGCGCGATCAGGTCGAAGACTATGCCAAGCGCAAGGGCATGAATGTCCCCGAGGTCGAGCGCTGGCTCGGGCCAGTGCTCAACTACGTGCCGCGCAAGGCTGATGAAGAGATCGAAGACGCTGCCTGAAACCTGAGTCTTTCCCATCGCTTAAAGCGGCAGGCTCAGTGGCCGATTCAATGAATGGAAAAGCCGGGAAGTGATTCACTTTCCGGCTTTATCTTTTTGAATTGAATTGAAAAATTCAGCTCGCTCCAATCGTCAGCTCGGCGACGAAGTCATAGGCGTCGCCACGATAAAGCGAGCGGGTGAATTCCACCGCGCGGCCGGAGCCGAGATAGGAAATACGCTCGATGGAGAGCCCGGCCTGGCCGACGGGGACGCCGAGCAAGTGGGCGTCGGCCTCTTTCATGTTGGTCGCAGATATGCGCTGGACGGCGCGGACGGGGCGCACGCCGAGGCGCTCCAACTCGGCATAGAGTGAATTGGTGACAGAGGATGGATCGGGCAGGAACTCGCCTGACACGCTCGCATGTTCGATCGCCAAGGGCTGGTCGTCGGCTATGCGCAGGCGCGAGAGGCGCGAGACTTTGATGTCGGCGCCGAGGCCAAGGATCATCATCTCGTCGGGCGAGGGCGTGTGGACGCCTTTATGCAGCCATTCGGAGCGGGCGGTCATGCCGCGCCGGGCCATGTCCTCGGTGAAAGAGGTGAGCTGCGACAGTCGTTGCTCGACTTTGGACACCGGCTTGGCGACGAAGGTGCCGGAGCCGTGGCGGCGCACGAGCAGGCCGTCAGCCACAAGCTCGTCGATCGCCTTGCGCACGGTGACACGGCTGACGGCCGCAAATTCGGCAATGTCGCGTTCCGGGGGCAGGGCATCGCCATGGGCGAGCGTGCCGGTGCGCACGGCATCTTCGAGTGTGCGGCGCAGCTTCACGTAAAGTGGACCGGTGCCGCCAGCCTGCAAGCGTTCAGGCGAAAGGATGGAGGCGAGATCGTCGGTCATGCCGCACCTCTCTGCCGTTCGCGCAGGAGCTTAACGGCAAGGTCGACGGCGCCCTGCAGCGCATCGGCCTTCGGTTCCGTCAGCAATGCCTTGTGCCGATCGGCAAGCCACGGATGATAGGCTTTCGCCAAGCCGCCAAGCAGGCAGATGGACGGGCATTCCGCCCATGAGAGCGCATCGAGGCTTTCGCCGATGGCGCGCGCGGCATCCTTGACGATCTCGATTGCAGTGACATCGCCGGCCTGAGCGCCTTCGAAGACCATGGGCGCATAACGGGCAAAGTCTGTCGGCCGGGCCGTATGGGCAAATTCGACGACGCGTTCCGGATCGTTGCCATATTCGGCCATGACCTTTTCCGTCAACGGTGAGGCAGGGCGAACTTTATCATAGGAAAGCAGGGTTTTTTCCAGGAGATCGCGGCCGAGCCGGGCGCCGCTTGCCTGATCGCCGACGATCGAGCCCCAGCCGCCGATCCCGTGCAGTGTGCCATTCCGGCGGGCATTATAAACGGAGCCCGTTCCGAGAGCGCCGACAATGCCGTCGCCATCACCGAGCGCGCCCTGCAGCGAAATCAGCGCGTCGGTGACGACCTCTCGGTTTCTGAAGGGGAGAGCCTTTTCGATGCGCTTGCCGTAATCGCCGACATTGGCCCCGGCGACGCCAATGACTGCAGTGGAAGTGGAAACGGTTTCATTTTCAAATCCCGCATCACGCAGCGCCTGCCGAGCAGATTCGACGATATTGACGAGAGAGTTTTCCAGATTGGAAAGGATGTTGGCAGGGCCCGCCTTGCCGCGGCCAATGACATTGCCCATTCTGTCCGCAACTGCGGCCCGGCAGCTTGTTCCACCGCCATCTATACCGATTGCAAGTTCCGTCATCGGACCTCCGGATACGCCGTTCCCTTATGTTTTTTAATACAATACCAAAAAAATACCATTTACCAAGCGGAAATGATCAGGAAATTTCCTGTTTTTATCCTATTGATTTTAAATAATAAAAATTTTTTATGATTTTTCTCTCGTCTAGAAGTTAATTTCGGCTGGACAATTGGTATTTTTTTGGCCTTAATTCCGGAAAAGGGAACAGCGTATCGAGGCGTGTGAAAACCGGCAAAGAAAAACAGCGCCGGCCAGGTTTCGAGAAAGGTGCAGACGGTGATCGCAAGGGCCGGCATCGGCTCGCGGAGGCGTGCGGTATCTTTCCAAGCTTTTCTCTTATTTTCAGGCGCCCGGTTCAGCGTATCGGGAGGGCGCACCGGTTGGCCGGAGGCTATCGTCTTCGGTCGACAGAGCTTCGGGGCCGGCAGTCTTGGCGGCTTCAAAAGGGGCGTTGGGTGTTTCCTCAGACACGCCAACTGCTTGTTTCAGATCGAAAACAGCGCTTTGCGGCGCTTAAAAACAGGAGAGGGAAATGAAAAACACTGCTCTGAAAAGCTTGCTGCTTGCATCCAGCCTGCTGTCGTCAGCCGGCCTCGTTCATGCCGCTGACGTGACGCTTACTGTTGAAAGCTGGCGTAACGACGACCTGCAGATCTGGCAGGAGAAGATCATCCCGGCTTTCGAAGCCAAGAACCCGGGCATCAAGATCGTCTTCTCGCCGACCGCTCCGACTGAATATAACGCTTCGCTGAATGCCAAGCTCGATGCCGGTTCCGCAGGCGACATCATTACCTGCCGTCCGTTCGACGCTTCGCTCGAACTCTTCAACAAGAAGCAACTCGTCGATCTCATCAGCCTCTCCGGCATGGAAAACTTCTCGCCGGTTGCCAAGGCTGCATGGTCGACAGACGACGGCAAGTCGACCTTCTGCGTGCCGATGGCTTCGGTCATCCATGGCTTCATCTACAACAAGGATGCCTTCGACAAGCTCGGCATCGCTATTCCGAAGACGGAAGACGAGTTCTTCGCTGCCCTCGACAAGATCAAGGCTGACGGTACCTATATCCCGCTCGCCATGGGCACGAAGGATCTCTGGGAGGCCGCTACCATGGGCTACCAGAACATCGGCCCGAACTACTGGAAGGGTGAAGAAGGCCGCGAAGCCCTGATATCAGGCAAGCAGAAGCTGACCGACGCCGACTGGGTCAAGCCCTATGAAGAGCTTGCCAAGTGGAAGCCCTATCTCGGCGACGGTTTCGAAGCCCAGACCTACTCGGACAGCCAGAACCTCTTCACGCTCGGCCGCGCCGCCATCTATCCGGCCGGTTCGTGGGAAATCGCGCTGTTCAACACGCAGGCTCAGTTCAAGATGGGCGCCTTCCCGCCGCCGGTTCCGAAGGCCGGCGACCAGGGCTACATTTCCGACCATCCGGATATCGGCGTTGCGCTGAACGCCAAGAGCACGCACCAGGAAGAAGCCAAGAAGTTCCTCACCTGGGTTGCTTCGCCTGAATTCGCAGACATCTATGCGAACGCACTGCCGGGCTTCTTCAGCCTGAACTCCAACCCGGTCAAGATGAGCGATCCGCTGGCTCAGGAATTCGTTTCCTGGCGCGGCCCGTACAAGTCGACCGTCCGCTCGACCTATCAGATCCTGTCGCGCGGTACGCCGAACCTCGAGAACGAGACCTGGGTTGAATCGGCCAACGTCATCAACGGCACGGACACTCCGGCCGTCGCCGGCGAGAAGCTCCAGAAGGGCCTCGACAGCTGGTACAAGCCGGGCAAGTAAGGTTTTGAAGATGAGGGGCGGCCTGTTGGACCGCCCCTTATCGGCCTGCCGGCCATCTTGTCCCGCGAGGGGCAGGAGACTCGCAGCCGCCTCCTGGCCCGTGGTTTTCAGGTACGGGCATGGTCCGGCTCTCCGAAGAGGGAGAGGGGAATGAGGGGCAAGATTTCCACCTGCGCTGCGCCTGATGGTCCAGCCAATAAAAACAGGCAAAAGCCATGAGCGAAGCCGACACCGCCGTCGACGTGATCCCGATCAAGCGTCCCATTCGCTGGCATATCGGAATCTTCCTTCTTCCGGCCTTCATCGTCTATACGGCGATCATGATCCTGCCGCTGATCGAAACGCTCCGGCTTTCCTTCTACAATACGGTCGATGGCGCACCGGCCTTCGTTGGCTTTGCCAATTACAAGGTTCTCTTCGGCGATGCCCGCTGGGTGCATGACTTCTGGAATGCGCTGCGCAACAACGTCATCTTCTTCATCATCCATATGTGCGTGCAGAACCCGATCGGGATTGCGCTTGCCGCACTTCTGTCGACGCCGCGGCTTCGCTTCGTTGCCTTCTACCGCACTGCTATCTTCCTGCCGACGCTGCTCTCCTTCGTCATTGTCGGCTTCATCTGGAAGCTGATCCTTTCGCCGATCTGGGGTGTCGCACCCTGGCTGATGAGCCTCGTCGGCCTGAAGTGGGCCTTCGCACCCTGGCTCGGTCAGTCCGGCCCGGCGCTGATCGCGGTGTCGCTAATCTCGAACTGGCAATATATCGGCATCCCGATGATGCTGATCTACGCAGCACTTCTGAGCATTCCCGAGGAAGTGATCGAGGCTGCCGAATGCGACGGCATTACCGGCTGGGCGCAATTCTGGAAGATCAAGCTGCCGCTGATATTGCCGGCAATCGGCATCATCTCGATCCTGACTTTCGTCGGCAATTTCAATGCCTTCGACCTGATCTATACGGTGCAGGGCGCACTTGCCGGCCCCGATATGTCGACGGATATTCTGGGCACGCTGCTCTACCGCACCTTCTTCGGTTTCCAGCTGCAGCTCGGCGACCGCTCCATGGGCGCGACGATCGCGACGGTCATGTTCCTGATCATCCTTGCGGGCGTTTCCTTCTATCTCTTTGCCATTCAGCGGCGCATGCGTCGCTACCAGTTCTGAGGAGTGTGAGCCCATGTCGAACAGAGCGCGCACATCCCCCATCCGCACCGGCCTCGTACATCTGGCGCTGATCGGCTACACGCTGATCGCCATCTTCCCGGTGTTCCTGACGATCGTGAATTCGTTCAAGGACCGAAATTCGATCTTCCGGTCGCCCCTCCAGGTGCCCACACCTTCGACCTTCAGTCTCGTCGGCTATCAGACGGTGCTGGGGCAGGGTGACTTTGCCACCTATTTCCAGAACAGCTTCATCGTGACGATCGTTGCGATCTTCCTCGTGCTGCTGTTCGGGGCGATGGCGGCCTTTGCGCTGTCGGAATACCGTTTCAAAGGCAACACGCTTGTTGGCCTTTATATGGCGATCGGCATCATGATCCCGATCCGCCTCGGCACTGTCGCGATCCTGCAGGGTATGGTGGCAAGCGGCCTCGTCAATACGCTGACGGCGCTGATCCTCGTCTATACGGCGCAGGGCATACCGCTCGCGATCTTCATTCTCTCGGAATTCATGCGCACGGTTTCCGACGACCTGAAGAATGCCGGGCGCATCGACGGGCTCTCGGAGTATGCGATCTTCTTCCGCCTCGTGTTGCCGCTGGTGCGCCCGGCCATGGCGACGGTTGCCGTTTTCACGATGATCCCGATCTGGAACGATCTGTGGTTCCCGCTGATCCTCGCGCCATCCGAAGCCACCAAGACCGTGACTCTCGGCTCGCAGATCTTCATCGGCCAGTTCGTCACCAACTGGAACGCGGTTCTGGCGGCGCTGTCGCTCGCAATCCTGCCGATCCTCGTTCTCTACGTCATCTTCTCGCGGCAGCTGATCCGCGGCATCACCTCGGGAGCCGTCAAGTGAGCCAATCAGACAAGCCGATCCGCGTCCTCGTGGCGGGCCTCGGCAATATGGGCCGCAGCCATGCGCTCGCCTATCACAACAATCCGGGCTACGAGATCATCGGTCTCGTCAACCGTTCAAAGCCGAGTCAGCTCGCACCTGAGCTGGAGCAGTACGCGATCCATCCCGATTTCATGACGGCACTTGCCGAGCTGAAGCCGGATCTCTGCTCGATAAACACCTATTCGGACAGCCATGCCGATTACGCGGTGGCTGCCTTCGAGGCCGGCTGCGACGTCTTCGTCGAAAAGCCGCTGGCAACGACTGTTGCGGATGCGGAGCGCGTGGTGGCTGCGGCGAAGAAGGCCGGCAAGAAGCTGGTCATTGGCTATATCCTTCGCCACCATCCTTCCTGGAAGAAACTAATCGAGGAAGCCCGCAAGCTCGGCGGACCCTATGTCTTCCGCATGAACCTCAATCAGCAATCCAGCGGGCCGACATGGGCGACGCACAAGTCGCTGATGCAGACGACGTCGCCGATCGTCGATTGCGGCGTTCATTACGTCGACGTCATGTGCCAGATCACTGATGCCAAGGCCGTCGAAGTACGCGGCATGGGCCTGCGGCTGTCGAACGAGATCGCGCCGGATATGTATAATTACGGCCATCTGCAGGTGCTCTATGAAGACGGTTCCGTCGGCTGGTACGAGGCCGGCTGGGGGCCGATGATTTCCGAGACGGCCTTCTTCGTGAAGGATGTGATGTCGCCGAACGGCGCCGTCTCGATCGTCATGGATCCGAATGCGAAGTCCGACGATATCGACACGCATACAAAAACCTCCGTCATCCGCCTGCATACGGCAGCGATGGGGCCTGACGGCAAGTTCATTCGTCCCGATCAGGACATGACGATGGAAGGCGAACCCGGCCACCAGGCGCTTTGCGACCTGGAACAGGCCTTCGTGCTGCGCGCCATCAACGAGGATCTGGACCTCACCCGCCATATGGATGATGCGGTGGCTTCGCTGCGCATCTGCCTTGCCGCTGATGAAAGCGTGCGCACCGGCCGACCGGTTAGACTATAAGGAAAGACTAGTGGGATCGCTTCAACTCAAATCCATCCGCAAGGCCTACGGCAAGCACGAAGTGCTGAAGGGCATCGACCTTGAGGTCAAGGACGGGGAATTCGTCATCTTCGTCGGTCCATCAGGCTGCGGGAAATCGACCCTGCTGCGCAGCATTGCCGGCCTGGAAGATGTCACCTCGGGCGCCGTTATCATCAACGGCCGCGACGAGACGCTGACGCCGCCAGCCAAGCGCGGCATCGCCATGGTGTTCCAGTCCTATGCGCTTTATCCGCACCTGACGGTCAAGGACAATATGGGCCTTGGCCTGAAACAGGCGGGGGCGCCGAAGGATGAAATCGAGACGCGGGTGACGAAGGCCTCGTCAATGCTGTCGCTCGAGCAATATCTGGCGCGCCGCCCGGCCGAGCTATCGGGTGGCCAGCGCCAGCGCGTCGCGATCGGCCGGGCGATCGTGCGCGAGCCGGAACTCTTCCTCTTCGACGAGCCGCTCTCCAACCTCGATGCAGCGCTACGCGTACAGACGCGTCTGGAAATCGCCCGTCTGCATCGCAGCCTCAAGGCCACCATGATCTACGTCACCCACGACCAGGTCGAGGCGATGACGCTTGCCGACAAGATCGTGGTGCTGAATGCCGGTGCGATCGAACAGATCGGCTCGCCGATGGAACTCTATAACCGCCCGGCCAATACATTCGTCGCCGGCTTCATCGGTTCGCCGCAGATGAACTTCATTGCCGGCGACAAGGTCGGCGATGCGGACGCAAAGACGATCGGCATCCGCCCCGAGCACTTGACGCTGTCTCGTAATAGCGGCACCTGGAAGGCGAAGACCGTGCATGTCGAGCATCTCGGTGCAGACACCATCGTCTACCTGGAATCCGAGCAGTGCGGCCTCATCACCGCGCGTCTCTTCGGCGAGCACAAGTATGAGCCGGATGAGATCGTTTATGCGACGCCGGATGGGACCCATATCCATCGCTTCGATGCCAACGACAGGGCGATCCGTTGATCGCAGCCGGAATGAAGGACTTGTTCGCATAAAGCGTTCCAACCCCAGTTTGGGATTGTGGCCGCCGAGTCTCATGACTTTCGGCGACTGATTGATGCATCGTCCCAAAATTCAGGATGTTCGCGATAGAGCGGAACGCGTTAATTGCGAACGCCGCTGTTGCGGTCCATCGCCACCTCTGGCTGACCATCAATGATCGTCAGCCACGGCCACCGCTGCAAATATTCGGTGCATTTAATCAGATATAATTCATGCTGAGGATTGAGAGGATTCAGGCGCAGGATGCCGTTCCACATATCATCAAAGCCATCAGGAGCATAAAGGCTGCTATCGCAAAGGCGAATGCCGACCCTCGTGCACAGGGTGAGATAGCGGTCGATGCCATCCTCCGCCTTCTGTAAGGCTGGATATTCCGCTCCAAACTTGTCCTTGTACCAGAGATGGACCCGAGCTTGGTTCTTGATCTCCACCTTCGCGGGTAGATCAGCGACCGCCTGCTGCACCTGGCGAATGACGGCGTCTTCGGCATCCCATGATAGGTCGGAGTCATCGAAGTAGAAGATGTCGTAATCCTTTATCCCGTACTGAGGATCACACCCCGACTTTAGATTCCAAACGGTCTGCACGAGGCAGCCTGCGGTTAGAATGCCTTGGGGAATTTGGAGGGCGCGCAGCCGGATCAACAATTGAGCATTTACAGGGTTGCGTTGGACGGACTCAAAGAATTGCTGCTCCGTAAGCGACATAGCCCCTCCTTTTGCTTATTGGCGTCGTGAAAATGCCGTCGCAAAATCCCAACTAAAGCGACAGTTGATTGAGCAAAATGCTTCACGAAGATATTTCCGGCAAGATCCTTCACTTGAAAGAGCCCTGCTGCAAGGCGCTCGGCGTCCACATCGGCTTGAATTCCACCTTTCGCCAAGGCTCGGACAGCGCGCGAGGCCCTTCGTTCGACAACGTGATGGGTGAAGTCAGCGTCGAAAAAGCCTGCCGTCGATGACGATCAGACTCGCCATGATCAGGGTCATTCCGCCAAACTCGAACGTCTCCAGTCTTTCACCAAGAAAGACCGCGCCTAGCAAGATCGCGCTGACAGGCACCAGCAGCGTCACCAGGGAAGCATTGGTCGCTCCGGCCGAAGCGATGAGATTGAAATAGAGAATGAAGGCGAAGGCGGTGGTCAGGATCGCGAGAACCAGCACCGCCATCCATATCGGAACAGATGACGTGACGATGTCGGCCGGGCTGTAGAAAAAGAAAACGATCGGCGGCATGAGGATGGTCGCGCCTGTCAGTTGGCCGGTTGCGACCGCCGTCGGGCTTATGCCGTTGAAGCGCTTGGCGTAGACCACGGCAAAGGCATAGGAGACAGCGGCTCCGATGACTGCGAGTTTTGCCCATGTGGGGCCGCCGAGATTGGACAGAAGCCCAGGACCAATCATCACGGCGGCGCCTGCGATGCCGATTGCCACACCTGCGATCTTCAGGGCTGAGATCTTCTCATCCGGTGTCAGCGCGTTTGCCACAAGGATCGTCCAAAGAGGTGTTGTAGCATAGAACACCGAGGCGAGGCCGGCGCCGATTTCCGTTTGGCCGGTGAAGATCAGCGAGAACGGAATGACGTTGTTGAGCAACGCGAGACACAAGAAAGAGCCGGGCCGGGCGAGAACCGGCGCGAAGGAAATGCCGCACAGCCTCAACCACAGATGCAGGGCCAGCGCGGCAATCGCCACGCGATAAAGGACGAGGGCCAAGGGCGGAATTTCGGACACGGCTATGCGGGCGAAGAAGAAGGACCCGCCCCAAAGTGCGCCCAGGAGCGCAAGCTGGCCCCAATCCTTCGCAGACATGGATTGTGTCATCGCTTCGGTGCGCAAAGCCGTCGTCCACTAAATGGAGATATGCCTTGCACTCTATCCCCGGCTGGGGCGGCCGACAGCGACGAAACAATCCGGATATCCGAATTCTATGGAATCTGGTGCTGTCTTATGCCGATCGGCCGGATTGATATGCCTGGACTGAATTCCAGGGCGATCAGCCGAGAACCGGGCGCATGAAGCTGCGCTCATAACTGATGATGCTGCGGTTACGCTTGTCGAGATCGAAGGCGGCCTGGCATTCCGGGTCGCTTGCCATCCGGGTGCGATAGTCCTCATAGGCGGCGAGGCTCGGGAAGGAAAACAGCGCCACGGCAATGTTGTTTGCGCCTTCGGACGGCAGGAAATAGCCGTGATGGGCGCCGCCCATTCTGTTGACGATGGGGATCCAGAGCCGGGCGTATTGCTCGAATTCGGCAAGCTTGTAGGGGTCGATGACGTATCGCAGATGGCAGGTAATCATTGAAAGACCCCGTTGTAGAACGACCGAGCGGATAGCCGTCCGGTCTGTATTGCTTGCGCGGATTCGAGGCAAGCCGTTTGGTCTTTACGCTGCCTTCCGTTTCGATGCTATTTCCCTGACCTGGATATTCAGAGGGGCAGGGCTCATTAAAAATAGGTAGCAGGCATGCAAAAGGCGCCGCGTTGGCGGCGCCTCCGTTTGATTTCAGTCCATTTTGATCAGTCGCGGATGACGAGCAGGTCGGCGGCCATGAAGCGGAGCGTCACGGTCTCGCCAGCGGCCGGCGGCGTGACGCCGGGGCTGTTGAACATATCGAAGGAGATCACGTTTCCGCCGACATTCATGCGAGTGCGAATGACCGAGCCCAGGAAGTGGGCGGAGACGACCTCGCCGGTCAGGGCGGTGTCGCTGTGGGCGCCTTCGGCGAGCGAGCCGGCTTCCGGACGGAGCGCAAGCTGAACGGTGTCGCCAGCCTTGTAGGTCTGGACGGACTGCTTGAGCGTCACGCCCTGGTCACCGATCTGGATGCGGTTGCTGTCGGGGTCAATGACCTTGGCCTCGATGAGATTCAGCGTGCCGACGAAGGAGGCGACGAAGCGCGTTGCCGGTGTGTTGTAGATCTCGAAGGGCGTACCGATCTGGTCGGCCTTGCCGGCGTTCATGACGACGATGCGGTCGGAGATCGAGAGCGCTTCTTCCTGATCGTGCGTGACGAAAACCGTTGTGATGCCGAGTGACTGCTGGATCTGGCGGATTTCCTCGCGCAGTGAAACGCGGATCTTGGCGTCGAGAGCAGACAGTGGTTCGTCGAGCAGCAGGACCTGCGGCTTGACGGCAAGGGCGCGGGCAAGAGCAACGCGCTGCTGCTGGCCGCCGGACATCTGGTAGGGGAAGCGATCTGCCAGATGATCGAGCTTGATGAGGCCAAGCATTTCCTTGACGCGCTTGTCGATCTCCGGCTTCGGAGCACCTGCGACCTTCATGCCAAAGGCGACGTTGTCATGCACCGTCATGTTCGGGAACAGAGCGTAAGCCTGGAAGACCATGCCGATGTTGCGCTGGTTCGGCTTCAGCGCGCGCTGGTCCTTGCCGTTGATCGTCAGCGTGCCGCCGGTCGGCGTTTCGAAACCGGCGATCATGCGCAGCACGGTCGTCTTGCCGCAGCCTGATGGGCCGAGGAAGGAGACGAACTCCCCTTTCTCGATGTTCATGTTGAAGTTCTTGACGACCTGCGTCTGGCCGAAGGATTTCTGAATGTTGGTCAGCGTAAGAAAAGACATGAGCCAAATACCTTATACCCTAGCCGGGCGGGCTTTGCCAAAGCGGGAAACGAGATTGAGCAGGCCCATGCTGAGCCAGGTGATCGAAAATGCGATAACGGCGAGCGCCGACGGCTCATAGGCCTGGTTGGCGCCGACACGCTGCAGGTAGGGGCCGAAAGCAGGGCGGCCGAGCAAGGCTGCCATGGTGAATTCGCCCATGACGATCGCGAGCGTGATGAAGGCGCCCGAAAGCACGCCGCTCATGACGTTCGGAAAAATGCACCTGAACATGATCGTCGTCCACTTCGCGCCAAGGCTTTCGGCTGCTTCCGTCAGCGTTCGGACGTCGATGGCGCGCATGGCGGTATCGACGGCGCGGTACATGTAGGGCAGCGAGAGCGTGATGTAGGAGAACATCAGCAGGATGTTGGTGCCCGTCGTGGAGCCGGTCAGCGGCAGGTACGAGGACGACTTGTACATCTGGATATAGCCGAAGACGATGACGATCGCCGGAATGACGAGCGGCAGCAGCGTGATGAATTCGACGATCTGACGCATCTGCGGCAGGCGCAGGCGCACCCAATAGGCGGTTGGCACCACGAGCAGCATGCCGAAGACGATGGTCAGCGCGGCCATCATCATGGAGTAGCCGAACGTCTCGCGGAAATTGACGTCCGAAAAGACAGACTGATAGGCGTCGAACGAATAGGCGTCACGACGCTTGCGCAGGGAGAATTCCAGCGTGCCGAGAAGCGGTACGATGAAATAAGTTGCGCCGATGATGATGGCGATCCAGGCGCCGATACGTTGTCCCTTCATTTTTGCCACCGTTCAGCGCGCATGCGCAGCATGAGATAGAGAACATTCGAAACGCCCGTGATAACGATCATGCCGAGCGCGATCGCGTAGCCGAGGTTGGCGTTGTGAAGCACGTCACCCTGGATCTGTGCGTAGAGCAGGATCGGGACGATGTTGAGCGACGAGCCGGTCAGCGCATAGGCCGTTGCAATGGCGCCGAAAGCATTCGCAAACAGAAGCAACGTCGTGCCGAGCAGGCTCGGCCAGAGGATCGGCATGGCAACCATTGTCCAATACTGGCGGTTGGTGGCGCCGAGGATCTGCGAAGCTTCACGCCATTCCTTCTTCATGCCGTCGAGCGCCGGTGTCAGGATCAGCACCATCAGCGGAATCTGGAAATACATGTAGGTGATGGTGAGGCCGAAGAAGGAGAGAAGGTTGAAGCCGGTGCCATAAAGGTTGAAGCCGAACCAGTCGCGCAGGAAGAGGGTAACGAGGCCGGTGCGGCCAAGCGTCGCCAGAAAGGCGAAGGCGAGCGGCACGCCCGCAAAGTTCGAGGCGACGCCCGAGAATGTCAGCAGCGTTGCGCGCACCCCGCTCGGCAGCCCGCCGAGCACGACGGCCCAGGCCAGAAAGAAGCCGATCAGCGCCCCGCCAAGAGCGGAGGCGACCGAGACGCGGATACTGATCCAGTAGGCACTCATAATGGATGGGGTGAAAAGATCGCCGATATTTTTCAGCGTGAAATCGCCATCGGGCGTCAGAAACGCGCCCGCCACGAGATAGAGAGTGGGGATGATCAGGAATAGCAGAGAAAAAATTATAAAGGGTGCAATGCCCAGCCAGTCGATCACACGGTCTTTGTTGATCAAGGGGGCATTGCTTACCATAGGCGTTGAAACAGTGCTCATGGAAAAGCTCATCCTGGGGCGTCGGAGTGAGAAAAGCCTCCCCGCCTTTTGTAGGCGGGGAGGCCGTAGCAAATATTACTGAACGTTGGCGCCGACGACGCTGTCCCACTTGGTGGTGATTGCGGTCTTGCCCTTATCCTGCTCATCGAGCGTCGGGAAGACGGCCTTTGCATAGCCTTCAGCCGGCGGCAGCTTGTCGAGCAGTTCCTTCGGAACCTTGCCCTTCTGGGCGAGGTCGTTGAAGCGGATCGGGTGGCAGTAGCCCTTCAGCCAAGCGAGTTGGCCTTCGTCCGAATAGAGGTATTCCATCCAGAGCTTGGCAGCATTCGGATGCGGAGCGAAAGCGGAGATCGCCTGAACGTAGACACCTGCGACGACGCCTGTCGAGGGAACGACGACTTCGACCGGCGGGTTGCCGGCAAGGCTGTCACGCCATGAGAGACCGTTGTAGTCCCATGCGACGACGATCGGGGTGGAGCCCTGAGCGAGCGAAGCGGACTTGCCGATAACCGGAACGAGCACGCCGGCCTTGTTCAGCTCTGCGAAGTAGGCGAGACCAGCTTCACCAGCCTTCGTCGCGTCCTTTTCACCGGTCGCAAGGCCGGCAGCGTAGACGGCCTGAACAGCCTGGTTCGAAGCGCGCGGGTCGCCGGCGAGCGAAACGGTGTTGGCATATTCCGGCTTCTTGAGGTCAGCCCAGTCCTTCGGGACGTTCTTGACGATATCGGTGTTCACGACGAAGGAGAGAACGCCGTAATAATCGCCGTACCAGTAGCCTTCGGCATCCTTGGCGCTATCGGGAATGGAATCCCAGGTAGAAACCTTATAAGGCTGGATCAGGCCGTCCTTCTTGGCGGACGGACCGAAGGAGAGGCCGACGTCGATGACGTCAGGTGCCTGCGGGCCGGTGTTGCCCTTGTTGGCCTTGATTGCTTCGATTTCGTCGCCCGAACCTGCATCCGGGTTCAGTTCGTTGACGTCGAGGCCGTACTTGGCCTTGAAGCCTGCGATAACGTCGCCATAGCCGCACCAGTTATGCGGGAGAGCGATCGTGGTCAGCGTGCCTTCCTTCTTGGCGGCAGCGATAAGATCAGCGCTCGGCTCAGCTGCTGCGATCGCAGTCGAAGCAACGATCATCGCAGTAGAAAGCGAGAGCAGTCGAGAAATGTTAGAGATCACTGTTGTTCTCCTTCGGGTTTTCAGTGTCCGATGTGCTGTTACTGTCGTTAGATGAAGCTTGTATGACAGTTGCGTGACGTTAATTTCGTCATGAATAGCAGGAGCTTGCGGCAGATGTTTTATTTGCGACAGGCTGTCCTGATTCCGCGAGATCCGTCTTTGTTTTTGCCTTTTTTTTAGCTGTCCCTCCTAACCGGGTTTGCGGAAAAGCCGGGTCTGTTCGAACAGGCCTTCCAGCGTTTTCATGCGCTCTTTCGTCTCGTCCCAGGTCGAGTTCTGCACCGCCTCGATGAGTGCCTCGACGATGAAGAGGGTGACGACGGAGGAGTCCCAGGCCGACGGCGCCTCGATCTGCACGCGAAAGGCGTGACGGGCGAGCTTGGCGGCAGGCGAAGCCCATTGGTCTGTGAAGACGATGATTTCGGCTCCGCGCTTGCGGGCGGCGGTAGCGAGGCTCACCATTTCCTGCTCGTAGCGGCGGATATCGAAGATGATGAGCAGATCGCCCGGATTCATATTGAGGACGTATTGCGGCCAGCTCGACGAATTGGAAGAAAGCAGCGCCGTGTTCGGGCGGATGACCTGCATATGGGTAAAGAAGTATTCCGCGAGTGCGCCGGTGATGCGTCCGCCCACGAAATAGAGCGTGCGCTTTCGGTCCGAGAGCAGGGCGGCGACGTTGTCGAAGGTAGCCGTATCGAGGTCGGAGAGCGTTTGGCGCAGATTGCCCATGATGGCATCGGCGAAGCGGTTCAATATATGGGTGCCCGGCGCGTTTTGGGCCCAGCGATCATGCTTGGCGATCGGATTGGAAATCGTCGCTTCGACTTCCTGATGCAGATGCTGCTGGAAGTCCGGATAGCCCTTGTAGCCGAGCTTCTGGACCATGCGCACGACCGTCGGCGTGGAGACGCCGGCATTTTCGGCGATGGTGGTGATGCTGCCGAGACCGGAGACGGGGTAGTTGTCGAGCAGGCTTTCGGCCAATTGCTTTTCGGCGCGCGTGAGCACGCCGAGATGTGAATGAATGACGTCCGAAACGGTCTTAGCCGCGACACTCACGTGATTTTGCTCCCCGGGATGGTCTGATGCCACTTTCCCACTGAAAGTTAACAACGCTGTCACAATCCATGTCAACAAGTGTCATGAAAAGAAATTTTCAGAACGCGCTTGACACTGCCGTGAACCTGAAGAATTCTTTTCTTATAAAGATTTTGTTAAGCGATGGAGAGGTGTGGTTGGTGCTGGCTCAGCCCCGAATTCTCAGCGAAGCGGACGGCGATTGCGTCGCAATCGAGCGCGTCAATGGCAAGAGCCCGGTGCTGCTCGTCTGCGAGCATGCGTCGCGCAAGCTTCCTGAACAGTTCGGCGATCTCGGCCTTTCGCAGGAGGCGCTTGCCAGCCATATCGCCTGGGATCCGGGCGCGCTTGCTGTTGCCCGCGGCATTTCGGCTGCTCTCGATGCAGCTTTGATCTACCAGCGCTTCTCGCGGCTGATCTATGACTGCAACCGGCCACCGAGTTCGCCCGGCGCCATGCCGGAGACGAGCGAGATCTATGCGATCCCCGGTAACAGGAATTTGAGTGCTGAAGAGCGCAAGGCGCGCACCGAAGCGCTCTATGAGCCATTCCATGATGCCGTCCGCGGCCTGATCCGAGACCGGCAGGCGAGGGGGCAGGATAGCGTTATCGTGACCATGCATTCCTTCACGCCGGTCTATAATGGCAAGCCGCGTGCCGTCGAACTTGGCATCCTTCATGACGAAGACAGCCGTCTTGCCGACCGCATGCTAGAATTTTCGGCCGAGGCGCCGCTCTACCGCACCGAACGTAACGAGCCCTATGGACCTGAGGACGGCGTGACGCACACGCTGATCCTGCACGGCATTTCCAACGGGTTGCGCAATGTCATGATCGAGGTCCGCAACGACCTCATCAATGAAGATACCGGCCAAGGGGTCGTGGCCGACTATCTCACAAGGCTTCTCCAGCAAAGCCTGGACGCCTGAAGAAAACATAAGACCCCGGGGAGCAGTTTAACTGCGAACAGCCCGCAAGGCGAAAAGCCACGGGCACTATTGGCACAGGATCGGCCGCAATTCCGCGGGCGATTGTCAACAGGGGGAAGTCATGTCGGACTATTCCGAAAGTGATAAGAAGCAGGATATGAGCATCCTGCATTCCATGGGTTATGCCCAGGAACTCGAACGGCGAATGAGCTCGTTCTCGAACTTTGCCGTCTCCTTCTCGATCATCTGCATCCTGTCGGGCGGCATCAACTCGCTCGCGCAGGCGACCGCAGGTGCAGGCGGCGCTGCCATCGGCATCGGCTGGCCGGTCGGCTGCTTTGTTTCGCTCGTCTTCGCCGTCGCCATGGCGCAGATCAGTTCCGCCTATCCGACTGCTGGCGGCCTCTATCACTGGGGTTCGATCCTCGGCAACCGCTTCACCGGCTGGCTGACCGCCTGGTTCAACCTGCTCGGTCTGGTCACCGTTCTCGGCGCCATCAATGTCGGCACCTATTACTTCTTCATGGGCGCCTTCGGCACGAGCTATCTCGGCCTGACGGATACGACGACTGTTCGTATCGTCTTCCTGGTGATCATCACCGGCGCGCAGGCGCTTGTGAACCATATGGGCATCGGGCTCACAGCAAAGCTCACGGACTTCTCCGGTTACCTGATCTTTGCAACTGCAATCGCGCTTGCGGCCGTGTGCCTGCTGTCGGCTCCATCCTATGAGTTCGGCCGTCTCTTCACCTTCGCCAACTATTCAGGCGAAGCGGGTGGCAATGTCTGGCCGGCAACATCTGGCCTCTGGGTCTTCCTGCTTGGTTTGCTGCTGCCGATCTACACGATCACCGGCTATGACGCTTCTGCCCATACGTCGGAAGAAACCGTCAAGGCGGCGCATTCCGTACCGCGCGGCATGGTCGCGTCGGTCCTGTGGTCGGCGCTTTTCGGCTACATCATGCTGTGCGCTTTCGTGCTCATGCTGCCGAACATGGACGATGCGGCAAAACAGGGCTGGAACGTGTTCTTCTGGGCGATGGACACGCAGGTCAATGCGGTTGTGAAGGACATCCTCTACCTCGCGATCCTCATCAGCCAGTGGCTGTGCGGCCTCGCGACCGTTACCTCGGTCTCGCGCATGATCTTCGCCTTCTCGCGTGACGGCGGACTGCCGGCCTCCAAGGCGCTGTCGAAGGTCAGCCCGAACTACCGCACGCCGGTTGCCGCGATCTGGACAGGCTCGATCCTCTCGGTACTCTTCGTCTGGGGCTCGTCGCTCGTTTCGATCGGCGACACGCCGGTTTACACGATCGTCGTGTCTTGCACGGTCATCTTCCTGTTCTTCTCCTTCGCGATCCCGATTGCGCTTGGCCTTTTCGCCTGGGGAACCTCGAAGTGGGACAAGATGGGTCCGTGGAACCTCGGTGAAGGCATGTTCAAGCTCTTCGCGGTTCTCTCGATCCTGGCGATGATCCTGATCTTCATTCTCGGCATTCAGCCGCCGAATGGACCGGCACTCTATGTGACCGTTGGCTTCCTCGTTCTGACCGGTATCGTCTGGTTCGGCTTCGAAAGCCGCCGCTTCAAGGGGCCGCCGATCGGCGACGAGGTGGCCAGGCGCCAGGCCGAAATCGCAGCGGCCGAAAAAGCTGTCGGCGAAGGCTAAAAACTGAGGCTTCCCTCTCACATGGCGGGGCCGCACCATGCGGCCCCATCACGGTTCAACGAAAAGGCATCGGGCGGGTTGATCCCGGCGGTCGCATGCCGTTTCGTTGTCCCGATTTCCCGGTTCCAATTTCAGGCGGATGAATCATGAGCAGCTATACTCTCGACGATCTCAGACAGGACGTTGCCGACGGGCGCATCGATACGGTGCTGGCCTGCCAGGTGGACATGCAGGGGCGCCTGATGGGCAAGCGTTTCCAGGCGGAGTTTTTCCTCGAAAGTGCCTGGAAGGAAACGCATAGCTGCAATTATCTGCAGGCGACCGACATGGAGATGGAGACCGTCTCCGGCTACAAGGCGACGAGCTGGGAAAAGGGCTACGGCGACTATACGATGAAGCCGGACCTTTCGACGCTGCGGGTCATTCCCTGGCTCGAGGGCACCGCGCTCGTTCTCTGCGACGTGCTCGACCACCATACGCATGAGGAAGTGGCCCATTCCCCCCGCGCGATCCTGAAGAAGCAGGTCAAGCGCCTGG
The DNA here is from genome assembly GCF_014873945.1 of Rhizobium viscosum. Classification (NCBI taxonomy): domain Bacteria; kingdom Pseudomonadati; phylum Pseudomonadota; class Alphaproteobacteria; order Hyphomicrobiales; family Rhizobiaceae; genus Rhizobium; species Rhizobium viscosum. The sequence goes on from NZ_JADBEC010000001.1 coordinate 3,358,501, forward strand.
AGGACATGGGCATGAAGGCCTATATGGCCTCCGAGCTCGAATTCTTCCTGTTCGACCAGACTTACGAGGCGGCACAGGCTTCCGGATACCGCAACCTGAAGCTCGCCAGCGCCTATAATGAAGACTACCACATCTTCCAGACAACCAAGGAAGAAGACGTGATGCGGGCGATCCGCAAGGGGTTGCAGGGTGCGGGCATCCCGGTCGAAAATTCCAAGGGCGAGGCTTCCGCCGGCCAGGAAGAAATCAATGTGCGTTATGCCGATGCGCTCACCATGGCCGACCGGCACGCGATCATCAAGAACGGCTGCAAGGAAATCGCCTGGTCGAAGGGCAAGGCGATCACCTTCCTCGCCAAGTGGCATTACAATGCCGCCGGCAGTTCCTCGCATATCCATCAGTCGCTCTGGAGTCTCGAAGAAAAGCCGCTGTTCTTCGACCATGCCGGCCATCACGGCATGTCGCCGCTGATGCAGAACTATATTGCCGGCCTGCTCAGCCACGCGAGCGAAATCACTTATTTCCTGGCGCCTTACATCAACTCCTACAAGCGCTTCATGGCCGGCACCTTTGCGCCGACCAAGGCCGTCTGGAGCAAGGACAACCGCACGGCCGGCTATCGCCTGTGCGGCGAGGAGACCAAGGGGATCCGTATCGAATGCCGCGTCGGCGGCTCCGATCTCAATCCCTATCTCGCCTTCGCGGCCCTGCTTGCGGCAGGCATCGACGGCATCGAGAAGAAACTCGAACTGGAAGCGCCCTATGTGGGTGACGCCTATTTCGGCAAGGATATCCGCGAAATCCCGCGTACGCTTCGGGCTGCGACCAAGGCGATGACGGAATCGGAGATGCTGCGCGCAGCCTTCGGTGACGACGTCATCGACCACTATACCCGCGCCGCGGAATGGGAGCAGGAAGAATACGACCGCCGCATCACGGATTGGGAAGTGGCGCGCGGCTTCGAGAGAGCTTAAGAACATACCCGAAGCGGAAAGCCGCCCGACTGGATTCTCACCGCGGAGGATTAGTCGTGGCGTCTATCCCTGCGGCTCAGAGGAAAACAGGATTTAGATCATGACAATGATCCAATGCATTTCGCCGATTGACGGCTCTGTTTATGCGGAGCGTCCGGCGCTTTCGCTCGAAGCGGCAAAGGAAGCCGTGGCGCGTGCGCGCAAGGCGCAGAAGGCCTGGGCCAGGCGCCCGCTCGAAAATCGCGTCCAGCTGGTGCTGAAGGGTGTCGCCCGTCTCAACGAGATGTCTGATGTCGTCGTACCCGAGCTTGCCTGGCAGATGGGCCGGCCGATCAAGTATGGCGGCGAATATCGCGGCTTCAACGAGCGCTCCAACTATGTCGCCTCGATCGCAGCGGATGCGCTTGCGCCGCTCGTCGTCGAAGAGAGCGACAAGTTCGAGCGCCGCATCGAGCGCGAAGCGCATGGTGTCGTCTTCGTTGTCGCCCCCTGGAACTACCCTTACATGACGGCGATCAACACGATCGCTCCTGCGCTGATGGCGGGCAATACGGTCGTGCTCAAGCACGCCTCACAGACGCTGCTCGTCGGTGAGCGGCTGGTGCAGGCCTTTGTCGAGGCCGGTGTTCCCGAGGATGTGTTCCAGAATATCTTCCTCGACCATGAGACGACCTCGGCGCTGATCGCTGCCGGCAGCTTCAACTTCGTCAATTTCACCGGCTCCGTCGAAGGCGGCCGCTCGATGGAGCGCGCTGCTGCCGGCACCTTTACTGGTCTGGGCCTCGAGCTCGGCGGCAAGGATCCGGGCTATGTGATGGAAGATGCTGATCTCGACGCTGCCGTCGATACGCTGATGGATGGCGCGACCTATAATTCCGGCCAGTGCTGCTGCGGCATCGAGCGCATCTATGTGCATGAATCACTCTACGACGCCTTCGTCGAAAAGTCGGTCGCCTGGGTTTCGAACTACAAGCTCGGCAATCCGCTCGATCCCGAGACTTCGCTCGGCCCGATGGCGCACAAGCGCTTCGCCAAGGTGGTGCGCGAACAGATCGCTGATGCGGTTTCCAAGGGCGCCAAGGCGCTCGTCGATCCCAAGCTCTTCCCTGCCGATGACGGCGGCGCCTATCTCGCCCCGCAGATCCTCGTCAATGTTGATCATTCCATGGCCTTCATGCGTGAAGAAACCTTCGGCCCGGCCGTCGGCATCATGAAGGTCAAGAGTGACGATGAAGCACTGGCGTTGATGAACGACAGCCAGTATGGCCTGACGGCCTCGCTCTGGACTAAGGATGCGGAGCGGGCAGGACGGCTCGGCCGCGAAATCGAAACCGGCACCGTCTTCATGAACCGCGCCGACTATCTCGATCCGGCTCTATGCTGGACCGGCGTCAAGGAAACCGGTCGCGGCGGCTCGTTGTCGATCATCGGCTTCCACAACTTGACGCGCCCGAAATCCTACCACCTGAAGAAAGTCACAGCATGAGCAGCGCCAACATCACCGCCAACTGGAGCTACCCGACAGCCGTCAAGCTCGGCCGCGGACGCATCAAGGAACTGGCCGACGCCTGCAAGAGCCTCGGCATGAAGAAGCCGCTGCTCGTCACCGACCGCGGCCTCGCCTCGATGGCGATCACCAAGAACGCGCTCGACATTCTCGAAGATGCCGGCCTCGGCCGGGCGATCTTTGCCGATGTCGATCCGAACCCGAACGAGAAGAACCTCGAAGCCGGCATCAAGGCCTTTCGCGATGGCGGCCATGACGGCGTCGTCGCCTTCGGCGGCGGCTCGGGGCTCGACCTCGGCAAGTGTGTGGCCTTCATGGTCGGCCAGACGCGCCCGGTCTGGGATTTCGAGGATATCGGCGACTGGTGGACGCGTGCCAGCGTCGAAGGCATTGCGCCGATCGTTGCCGTGCCAACGACAGCCGGCACCGGTTCGGAAGTCGGCCGCGCCAGCGTCATCACCAATTCCGTCACGCATGTGAAGAAGATCATCTTCCATCCGAAGTTCCTGCCGGGTGTTGTCATTTCCGATCCGGAACTGACGGTCGGCATGCCGAAAATCATCACGGCCGGCACCGGCATGGATGCCTTCGCCCATTGCCTGGAAGCCTATTCCTCGCCCTTCTACCACCCGATGTCGGCCGGCATCGCGCTGGAAGGTATGCGGCTCGTCAAGGAATTCCTGCCGCGTGCCTATAAGGAGGGTACGGATCTGGAAGCCCGCGCCAACATGATGTCGGCAGCCGCCATGGGTGCTGTCGCCTTCCAGAAGGGGCTCGGGGCCATCCATGCGCTCTCGCATCCGATCGGCGCTGTCTACAACACGCATCACGGCATGACCAATGCCGTCGTCATGCCTGCAGTGCTGCGCTTCAACCGCTCGGCCATCGAAGAGAAGATTGCGCGTGCGGCTGCCTATCTCGGCATATCGGGCGGTTTCGACGGCTTCTATGACTACGTGCTGAAGCTGCGCTCCGAACTTGGCGTGCCCGAAAATCTCACTGCGATGGGAATCACCCCCGATCGGATCGACGAACTGGCCGCAATGGCGATCGAAGATCCGAGTGCAGGTGGCAATCCGGTTGCATTGACGCTCGAAAATACGAAGACCCTGTTTAAGGATTGCTTCTGAACAGATAAAGGCGGACCTCTAAACTGGCCCGGAAAACCTCGGTTTTCCGGGCTTTTTTGTTGTCTTTCGCGCTTCAGGCCATCCTGATTTTTGATGATGCGAAAAATGCGGACCGCAATTTCGGCGGGCGCGTTTACAGTTTGTTAACCACGATTGGAAAGGATGGGTTAACCGCACGATGCTCCGACAGTGCGATCAATGAAAGAGCGATGCCGGCTCGCGCCAATTCCCTTCGAGGACTTAGAATATGCCAGTCATCACATTCGCAAATACCAAGGGCGGCGCCGGCAAAACCACAGCCGTGTTGCTGCTTGCCACCGAACTTGCCCGTCAGGGCTACCGCGTCACGATCCTCGATGCCGACCCGCAACACTGGATTTCGCGCTGGCACGAAATCTCCGGCCATGTGGCAAACATCAGCGTCATCGACTTCGTAACGACTGCCTCGCTGCCGCAGCACATCAGCGAAAACAAGCAGAATACCGATTACTTCATCATCGACCTGCCGGGCGCGCGCAATCCGCTGCTGGCAACGGCCGTCGGTCTTTCCGATCATGTGCTGATCCCGATCCAGGGCTGCGCCATGGATGCCCGCGGCGGCGCCCAGGTTCTTGAGCTTCTCCAGTATCTGGCGGACAAGGCAGGCATCAAGATCGGCCATTCGGTCGTGCTGACCCGCGTCAACTCCATGGTCACCACCCGCGCGCTGCAACTCGTCAAGGCACTGTTGAACGAACGTCACGTACCGGTTCTCGATACGGCGATCATCGAACGTTCTGCCTTCCGCGACATCTTCGATTGCGGCGGCACGCTGCATACGATGGATCCGACGCGCGTCAGCAATCTCGACAAGGCTCGTGAAAACGCTCTCTGTTTTGCTGAGGAAATCATTCGCAAAGTGCCGGGCCGGCTCCCCGTTGCAGTTCGGTTGGCAAATGCCATGGGCCGCGCTGCCTGATCATAACATTTCGATGAAGAAATCAATGCCCCGACTAGTGTCGGGGCATTTTCTATTTGCGATTACAGTTGCTTGCTGGGATGCTGATAACATAGGCTGTAGAAATCCCGTCACCCGCGAAGCAACGCATGAGCATCACTCGGCAAGTCGACGAAAAGCTTATCGATTCCATCTACGGAATTGTTTTTGGTGAAGCGCGATGGGATGCGTTTCTGACGGAATTGAACGGGCTGTTGCCAGGTGCGGGAACCAGCCTTTTCTATCATGACGCAGTGCGGGCGGAAGGTTCGTCGCAATTCCACATCAACATGGATCAGGCGTGGATCGACACCTACACGCGCTACTACTGCCGGCTGAACCCGTGGATAACAGGTCTGAACAGAACGCCCACCGGACAGGGGGCAATCGGCGAGGATTTCATATCCTACGCGGAGCTTTCCAAGACCGAGTTCTTCAATGACTTTTGGCATCGGCATGACGGCCACGGCGCCGTCGGCATGACGATCCTGCGGGAGGGGAGCCGATCGTTCAATCTTTCGATCACCACGACCCGGTGGACAGATCCGGATGAGAGCCGGGCGTGTGCTGAGCTTCTGACACGGATAGGGCCGCATTTAAGGCGCGCCTTCATCGCGGTCGAATCCGGCGGCCGGCAAAAGAGCCATTCGGAGATCAACGGGCGACTATTTGATGCCATTGGTGTCGGCGTACTCCTTCTGAATTCAGAGCGGCGACTGTGGTCTGCTTCTGTCATCGGAGAGGCAGTGCTCGAACAGGGAACGGGTGTCTGGCTGTCACCGCTCGGAATGCTGCATCTCGCCGACAAGGATGCCGATGACCGCCTCACACTGATGCTGCGGCATGGAGAGGAGGCGCAGCGTCAGCAGACGGTTCTGACCGATGGCCGGAAGATCATCTTGCTCAAACTTGAGAAGAGCCATCAGCCACGCTTCTTCGAACGGCCTGTCGTCGCTGTCCTGATCGAGCCGAAACAAAGCCCCACAGGGCTGAGCGATGAGAAACTGCGCAACGATTTCGGTCTTACGGAGGCTGAAATCAGGGTCGTCAGGGCGCTGGTTTCGGGAGGCTCGGTTGCGGGCCTTGCTGCTGAGACCAGCCGTTCCCGAGAGACGATCCGATCTCAGGTGCGGTCCGTCTACATGAAGACGGGTGCCAGGAAACAAGTGGAGCTCCTGCGCCTCATCCAGTTCGGCGAGCGCCCGGCAGAGACACCGGGCGAATAGATTTCCTCAATCGACGAATTCGACCGTCACGCCAGGCTTGACCATCTTGGCAAGTTCCGTCGCATCCCAGTTGGTCAGGCGGATGCAGCCATGGCTCTGGGTGCGGCCGATCCTCGACGGATCGGGCGTGCCGTGAATGCCGTAGGTGGGCTTGGACAGCGCCATCCAGACCGTACCGACCGGGCCGTTCGGGCCTGGCGGGATGTCGAGGATCTTGTCGTTGGCGCCCTGCTGGAAATTGATCTTCGGATTGTAGGTGTAGCCCGGATTGAAGGCGACGCGCTCGACGGTGACGATGCCTGATGGAGAGGGCGTATCGGTGGAGCCGATCGAGGCGGGGTAGGCGGCAACGAGGTTGCCGGCGTCGTCATAGGCGAAGACCTGCTTGCGGCCCTTGTCGGCGAGGATCTTCGCGACTGCGCCCTTCTTGTTCTCGCCGGGATTGACGACCTTGATGACGGTGCCCGGAATCGTGAAATCCGCGCCGGGGTTCATTTCCTTCAGGAAGTTCTCGTCCATGTGGAAGCGTTCGGCGAGCGCTTCGGTCACCGATGTGTAGGCGAGGGATGGCAGGAGCGCCTTCTGCGAATAATCTTCCGGGATCTGCGCGACATAGGGACCGGCCGCATCCGCATCCGTGATCGTGTAGCTGACGACCGGCAGGCCACCATTCATGCGCAGATCTTCGAGGATCGCATCCGTATTGTTTGGATCGAGCTTCGTGCCGGTCATCTGTTCGTAGGCGTAGATTGCCTTGGTAACATTGGAGCCCATGTGGCCGTCGATGACACCGGGAGAAACGCCGGAGCGATCCAGAAACACCTGAAGGGCCACGATCTCGGGCTTGGACTTGTCCTTGAGCGTGATCACAGGCTCCTGCGGCGCCGGGCGCGGCTCGTCGGCCGGCGGAACCTGCTGATCGGGCTCAATTGCTGCATAGTCGTCCTGACCCTGCTGGTCGCCGGGGTAAGGCTGATCCTCGAGCGCGCGGCGCTCGATGGCAGCGTCCTGCGGAATGGAACCGGTTACCGGGCCGCGCTCGGAATAGCGCGTGTCGCCATAGCGGTTACCGTCGGGATAATAGGGATCGTTGTTGTAGGCGTCGTTATAGACATCGCGATTTGTGCGCGGCGAATAATAGCCGCGGGCGCGCATCTCGGTGGCGATAATGTTGCCGTAGCGGTCGACCAATACGCGATTGCCGCTGTAGTCGTGGGCATAGACGAAGCCGCGGCCGGGTGGGACGTAGTCGAGAATTTCGCCACCTGGCGTCACCAGTACGATATCGCTCCGGTTCCGGCCATATTGCTGGGCATCGGCCTGCGGCGCGACGGCAGCGAGCGCCAACAGTATGGCCGAAAAAGAAAAGGCCGATTTCATAAAGCGATTCACGTCCCACACCTCGATCAGTGGCTCGGCAGACACACACCTGCGAATTTTGACGCTAGTGTGGAATTTCTTAAGCCGTGCTGAACAAAACATAAAAACAACGGTATTTTGCGTTTACTCAGAAACGCTTGCGCGAAGATGACGTTCCTGTGAAGTCGCCGCTTGCGGTGCCGTCAGCCGCCATTCCTGTCCTCGATTGACTAGGGTGACGGCACCCCCTAACCCTACCGCAGCCAAGATTTCCGGGAGGACAAGCCGATGATCGAATTTGCCGCCGCACGCGGGCCGCGCCTGATGCTGGATGAGAGATCGGTGCTGGATATCGGCGGCTGCATCGTCGAGGGTATCGATATCGCGCCCAAGCGCGCCATCCCCGATGATGGTGATCCGCGAATCGATCATTCTCTGGAAGGCTTTCTCTTCACCTGCGGCCCCGACCATATTCGTCATCGCCAACCCATTCCCGGGACGGACGGCAAGATCTATCCGCTTCACGGTTCTGCCTCCGGCCATGCCGCCAGGGTGTTGTGGACGAGGTTCGAAGATGGCAATGCCGAATGCCGCGCCGATATCGACATCACCACGGTCGAGGGTCTACCCCAGCGCATCGAGCGCCTGTGGCGGATCGACGGGGCAACGGGCGAGGTCTCGCTTGAGGATCGCGTCGTCAATGCGAGCAACCAAGCGGTGCCGACCTTTCTGATGTACCATATGAATATCGGCGGCAAATGGCTGGACGCGGGAACGCGGCTCGAGGGGAGGATGCTCGAGGGCGGCGGTTTTCCCTGGACCTTCGGCGAGGAGCCGGGCGGCATTTTCTGCGTCGAGGCTCCGGCAACGGAGGATGGTTTTGCCGAAGTCCGGCTCGGGCCGATTGCTGCGATCGGCGGCAAGACGTTGAGGGTACGTTTCCGCGCCGATACGCTGCCGCATCTGCAAATCTGGCGGAACCAGAAGGCGCCGGCGCATATTATCGGTATCGAACCGGTGTCGCACCGTTGGGTGCTGCGCCATGAGCTGGAGGCGGCCGGCGAGTTCAACTGGCTGAAGCCGGGGGAAAGCCGCAGCTACGGCCTGCGTTTCGGCTTCGACTAATCAAGGTGTGTTCGGAGAAGACGTGTTGACGCTTGACAGGGGGCGTCGTAGACCTTCAGCCCACCATTTTCGAGGAGATTGAGACGATGGATATCCGCCAGATCGACGATGAATACTCCGTTTCCGGCCAGATCACGGTTGACGAACTCGACCAGATCAAGGCGCTCGGCTTCAAGTCCATCGTCTGCCATCGTCCGGATGGCGAAAGCCCTGATCAACCGCCCTTTGCCGTCATCGAAACCCGCGCCAAGGAGCTCGGCCTGCAGATCACCCATGTGCCGGTCGGACCGATGGGCGTGACCGAGGAGGCCGTGCAGGGCATGGTCGATGCGCTCGACGAATTCGACCGCCCGATGCTCGGCTATTGCCGCTCCGGCGCGCGCTCTACGGCGATCTATCAGAAGACGCACCACATCCGCGCCTGATCCGGTCCCGTCCGGACATAATCCGACGCCGCCCGAAAGCGGCGTCTTTCATTTGATGAACAGGAGAACACGATGAGCATCAAGCGTATCGACATTGGCGCCCGCATGAGCGGTGCCGTCATCCACGGCAACACCGTCTATCTCGCAGGCCAGGTCGGCGAAGGCGAAAGCGTTACCGATCAGTGCAAGTCGGCACTCGGCGAAGTCGACCGTCTGCTGGCTGCTGCCGGCAGCAACAAGTCGAAGATCCTGCAGACGATCATCTATCTCTCCGATATCGCTTACTTCGCAGAGATGAACGCCGTCTGGGAAGGCTGGATCGACCCGGCAAACCCGCCGGCCCGCGCCACCAGCGAAGCCAAGCTCGCTGCGCCGAAGTACAAGGTCGAGTTCATCGTCACGGCTGCTCTCGACTAAGAGCGCCCTGCAGCGACCGATCAAAGCCGGTGAGGTGTGAACTCTTCACCGGCTTTTTGTTTGCGCGATTTCCGAGAGTGTCCTCGTCGGCGTTATCGCCTCTGGATCGAGCTTGATCTCGATGATTGCCGGCTTGCCGCTGTCGCGCGCCCGCTCGAAGGCCGGCGCAAAGTCCTCGGTCTTTTCCACCGTCTCGCCATGGCCGCCATAGGCGCGGGCGAGCGCCGCAAAATCCGGATTGGTGAGGTCGGTGGCGCTGATGCGGCCCGGATAGTCGCGCTCCTGATGCATACGGATCGTGCCGTAGATACCATTGTTGACCACGACTGCGATGATCGGCAGGTCGTAGCGCACGGCGGTCGCAAATTCCTGTCCGTGCATCAGGAAGCAGCCATCACCGGCAAAGCAGATGACTTCCTGCTCGGGAAAAAGACGCTTGGCAGCAACGGCGGCCGGTAGACCGTAGCCCATGGAGCCTGAGGTTGGTGCCGCCTGCGTGTTGAAGCGGCGGAAGCGGTGGAAGCGATGCACCCAGGTGGCGTAGTTGCCGGCGCCATTGGTGAAGATCGTGTCCGGCTTGGTATTGGCCTCCAGCCATTCCATGATCGGCCCCATGTGGACGGTGCCGGGACCAGTCGCCGGCGGCTTCGACCAGGAGAGATAGGCCTGGTGCATATGTTCGGTTCGTTCGGCCCAGCGCGGTTCGGCAGGGGCTTCCAGATCGGCGAGCGCTTCGACGAAATCGGCCGGGCTCGCACAAATCGCAAGATCGGGGCGATAGACGTGGCCGAGCTCGGACGGGTCCGGATGGATGTGGACGAGTGATTGGGCCGGGTAGGGGATGTCGAGCAGCGTATAGCCCGAGGAGGGCATTTCCGACATACGGCTGCCGAGCAGGATCAGCAGGTCGCTCTCCTTGATCTCTTTCGCCAGGGCCGGATTGATGCCGATACCGACGTCACCGGCGTAGCAGGGATGCAGGTGGTCGAACAGCATCTGCCGGCGGAAGGAGCAGCCAACCGGCAGGCGGAAGCGTTCGGCAAAGGTCTGGAAATCGGCGACTGCATCGGCATCCCAACGGGTGCCGCCGAGGATGACCATCGGCCGTTCGGCCTTCAAGAGGCGCAGGTAGAGGTCGTCGATCTGGCTGCGGCCCGGATGGGCTTCGACGCGCGTATAGCGCTTGGCGCGAGGCGCTTCGACTTCGTCGCGCAGCATATCCTCCGGCAGCGTCAGGACGACAGGGCCGGGACGCCCCGATGTGGCGATCGCAAAGGCGCGGGTGACGAATTCCGGGATGCGGGCGGCATCGTCGATCTCACCGACCCATTTGGCAAATTCGGTGAAGGCGCGGCGGAACTCGACTTCCTGGAAGGCTTCGCGCTCGCGCGCCTCCCGCTGCACCTGGCCGATGAAGAGGATCATCGGGATCGAATCCTGCCGGGCAATGTGCAGGCCGGCAGAGGCATTGGTGGCGCCAGGGCCGCGGGTGACCATACAGATGCCGGGTTCGCCGGTCAGCCGCCCCCAGCAATCCGCCATCATCGCAGCACCACCCTCCTGGCGGCAGACGATGACGTCGATATCGCTGTCATACAGCGCGTCGAGCACGGCGAGGAAACTTTCTCCAGGCACGCAGGAGAGGCGCTTCACGCCGTTTGCCTTCAGCGCCTCGACGATCAATTGCCCGCCTGTCCTCTTCATGGTCCCGTCCTTCTCATGGCCCCTTTTCTCATGGCGACGTCTTCCTCTCCCATTCTACAAGTTCGGCCAGGACCTCTTCATTATGCTCGCCAAGGCGCGGGCTCGGCCGTTCGTAACGCAGCGGCGTTTCCGATAGCACGACCGGCGTGCGCACACCCGGAATCATCGTGCCTGCGGCATCCGGCAGATCGATGCGCAGGCCGCGCGCGGCAATCTGCGGATCGGCGAACATTTCCTCGATCGTGTTGATGGCGCCGGCCGGGACGGCATTGTCCTCGCAAGCCTTCAGAAGGTCGGCTTTTTGCCATTTCAGCGTTTCGGTGGAGACCATCCGGCGCACTGCGTCTCTGTTGGCGACGCGTGCTTTATTGGTTGCGAAATTCTCGTCATCGGCGATGACGAGGCCGAGGATCGTGCAGAGCCGGCGGAACTGGCCGTCATTGCCGACGGCAAGGATGAGATAGCCGTCAGCCGTCGGCACGACCTCATAAGGCGAGATATTCGGGTGCGCATTGCCGAGGCGCACCGGCGCGCGACCGGAAACCAGATAGTTCATGTTCTGGTTGGCAAGCACTGCCGATTGCACATCGAGCAGCGCCATGTCGATCAGCTGGCCTTCGCCCGTCTTCAGGGCATGGATGAGGGCGGCTTCGATTGCCGAGACCGCATAGATGCCGGTGAAGATATCAGCAATCGCGACACCCGCTTTCATCGGCTGTCCATCCGGTTCACCCGTTATGGACATGAAACCCGACATGCCCTGGACGATATAGTCGTAGCCGGCGCGATTGGCATAGGGGCCGGTCTGGCCGAAGCCGGTGATGGAACAATAGACGAGGCGCGGATTGATCGCTTTCAGGCTCTCATAGTCGAGCCCGTATTTGACGAGGCCGCCAAGTTTGAAGTTCTCGATCAGCACGTCTGCTGTAGCGACGAGGCGGCGCACCAGCGACTGGCCTTCTTCGCTCTTGAGATCGGCGGTAATGGATCGCTTGCCGCGATTGGTAGAATGGTAATAGGCGGCCGAGAGATTTTCGCCATCTGCTCCTTCGACGAAGGGCGGCCCCCAATGCCGGGTGTCGTCGCCTCCGTCGGGGTTTTCCACCTTGATCACATCGGCGCCGAGATCAGCCAGCATCTGCCCCGCCCAGGGGCCGGCCAAGACGCGCGCAAGCTCGATCACCCTGATGCCCGCAAGCGGCGGCTTCTTCTTCACGTCCTGCGTCATGTTCCTCCCAGTTTCCTCCCGGGTTGCTCCCATCGGTATCGGATTTCAGGGCGCCCGCGTTGCCTCAGATGTATCGGATACGGGTTTGGAAGCAAAGCGGCGCTCGCGCCAGATGATGTAGAGGCCGGACGCGATGACGATGAGGATGCCGAGCCATTTCAGCGCGTCCGGGAAATCGGCGAAGACCAGCCAGGCAAAGACGGTGGCCGAGACGATTTCCAGATATTGCAGCGGCGCAAGCGTGGAGGCCGGGGCGGCGCGATAGGCGTAAGCCGCGAGAATGCCTGTTATCGCTGCGGCAATGCCAGTACCCAGCAGGTAGCCGAAGGCGGGAAGGTCGGGCATGGTCGTGTCGACGATGTCGGAGCCGCTGCCATAGCCGAAGAACAGGATGACGGCGCAGAAGAAGATGCCCCAGAGGCCGGTCTGGAACTGCATGGCCCAGGGATCTTCCCGATGCGACAACACGCGCGTCATGAGCGCGAAGACGGCGATGCAGAAGGCGCTGACGACGGGCAGCAGGGCGATATAGCCGACCTCTTCGAAGCTTGGCTGGATGATCAGCATCGCGCCCAGGAAGCCGACGGCGCACGCGCTGTAGCGCCGCCAGCCGATCGTCTCTTTCAGAAAGATGCTTCCGAGGATTGTCAGGATGATCGGCTCGACGAAGAAGATGGCGATCGCATCGGCGACCGCCATGACCTTCAGCGTTGTGACGAAGCAGATCATCGAGATGGTGACCATCGCGCCGCGGATCGCATGATACCAGCTCTGCTTCAGCGAGAATTGGATCCTGGCGCCGCGCAGGAAGATGAAAGGCAGCATGGTGAGCGACTGGATGACGAAACGGAAACCGGCGACCTCCGTCGAGGAGATCGTTGTCGTTGCGAGCTTCGAGAAGATGTCGATCAGCGGCGAGATCAGCACCGAGAGCAGCATGAAAAGCAAGCCGAATGTCACCTCGGATGAGGCGGGATGGCGGGAATAGCTCAGGCTCGTCATCTCAGGTCCTTTCGCTCGGGACCGTGCGGATTGCCTCGTCGCACCAATCGGCGAAATCCGCAATTGCCGTTTCCGCGCCGATCTCGTTCAGCGTTTCATGCCGCATGTCCTGATATATCTCAGTGCTGATACGGGAGAAGCCTCGGCTTTTCAAACGCTTTGACAACCAGAGCACGGCTTTTCCATTTTCGGTTGCCGGGTCCTTGCCGCCGCCGACCAGATGGATCGGCATGTTCTTCGGCAGGGTCTCGAGCCGCTCCTTCTCGATGCCGCGGAAGGTCAGGGCGAAGACATCGAGCCAGAGCGATACCGAAGCATCGAAGCCGCAAAGCGGATCGGCAATATAGGCGTCGACCTCGGTCGGGTCGCGCGACAGCCAGTCGAATTCCGTGCGGTGATCGGGAATGGATTTGCCCCAGGCGGAAAATGTCAGCCGCGGCAGCATGTCGCTCGGCACGTCCGAGCCTTTCAGCATGCGCTCGGCAAGCAGGATCGCCTGGGCAGTGCGGCCGGAAAGACCGACGGCGAAATTCGAATTCCAGACGGCGAGGGCGGCGAAACGGCCAGGGAGGTCTGCTACGGCATTGAGTGCGATCAGGCCGCCCATGGAGTGACCGAAGAGAATGACGGGCAGGCCGGGGTGACGGCCCGTGGCAAAGGTGTGCATGACGGCGATATCGCTGACGACGCGCTCGATGCCATCTCGCCTCGCGAAGCGGCCGAGCGGCGCATCGGGTGCGGTCGTCTCGCCATGGCCGCGATGGTCATGCGCATAGCAATGATAGCCCCTTGCCGCCATCGCCGCAGCAAAGCGCTGGTAACGGCGGGAATGTTCGGCAAGCCCATGCGAAATCATCAGGATAGCCCGTGCTTGCCCCTTGGCAGGCTGGTGATGATAGGCAAGCGAAGCCGCGGCGTTTTGAAGCCGCAATGTCTCGGAAAACATGCATTCCTCCCACGCCCAAAAGACCAGATATCAAGGCGAATGCAATATTGCGGTTTCGCTCATACATAAGAAAAGCATGCTTGCCCCTGCGATTCAGGGTTGCGCGAACTTCGGCTTCGTGCTTGTTTGTTCCTGTATTGTTCTTTTTCGGGGCTATTTCGGGGCTAATAATGGGCAAGTTTCTACTCTCGGTTTCCATCCTGTTCCTTTCGCTGTCGTCAGTCGGTTCCGTGTCCGCACAGGAGAGCGGGCGCACGCGGTTCATCCTTGCGGCAAGCTGGCAGCCGGCATTCTGCCAGACCAACCAGAAGAAGGCCGAATGCGCCAGCCAGAGCGGCGACCGCTATGACGCCACCAACTTTTCTCTCCATGGTCTTTGGCCGATGCGGCAGAACTATTGCGACGTATCTGCAGACCAGAAAGCCGCCGACAAGGATGGCCAGTGGACGAGCCTGCCGGCGGTGAACCTCTCAGCCGAGACGAAGAGTGCGCTCGACAAGGCGATGCCCGGCACGCAATCGGGTCTCGAGCGGCATGAATGGATCAAGCACGGCACCTGCACGAAGATGAGTGCCGACGATTATTTCGCCACCGCCGTCCGTCTGATGGGCGATCTCAATGCTTCGGCCGTGCGCGATCTCTTTGCCGCCAATGTCGGCAAGACGCTGAAATCAGATGCGATCAAGGCGGCCTTCGACAAGAGTTTCGGCGCTGGCGCCAGCGACCGCGTGAAGATGAGCTGCCGGCGCGTCGGCAACAAGCGCGTTATCAGCGAACTGACGATCGGGCTTTCGCAGGATGCTGTTTCGGCGCAAGCGAAGGAGAAGGGCCTCGGCGGCCTCATCCAGGGAGCAGGGCAGACTTCCTTCGGCTGCGACGAAGGCATTGTGGATGCAGCCGGCTTCTGACGGAAACATGCCGAAATCCTGACGAAACAGGGTTTCGGCGTTGCTCCAGGGCGTGGTTTCGCCTACATAGCGGCCACGATTTCAAGTTTCCGCCCGGAGCATCCCAGCATGGCACGCCAGTTCATCTATCATATGTCCGGCCTCAACAAGGCCTACGGCAATAAGAAGATCCTCGAGAATATCCATCTTTCCTTCTATCCCGATGCCAAGATTGGTATCCTCGGTCCGAACGGCGCCGGTAAGTCCACCGTGCTGCGCATCATCGCCGGCCAGGACAAGGAATATACCGGCGAAGCCTGGCTCGCCGAGGGCGCGACGGTCGGCTACTTGGAACAGGAACCGAAACTCGATCCCAACAAGACAGTGTTCGAGAACGTCATGGAAGGTGTTGCCTCCAAGACGGCAATCGTCGATCGCTACAACGAACTGATGATGAACTATTCCGACGAGACGGCGGAAGAGGGCGCGAAACTTCAGGATATCATCGACAGCCAGAACCTCTGGGATCTGGAAAGCCAGGTCGAGATGGCGATGGAAGCTTTGCGCTGCCCGCCGCGCGACGCCGAAGTCACCAGCCTTTCTGGTGGTGAACGTCGCCGTATTGCACTCTGCCGCCTGTTGCTCTCGCAGCCGGATCTGCTGCTGCTCGACGAACCGACCAACCATCTGGACGCCGAGACCATCGCCTGGCTCGAAAAGCATCTGCGCGACTATCCGGGCGCCGTGATGATGATCACCCACGACCGCTACTTCCTGGACAACGTCACCGGCTGGATCCTCGAACTCGACCGCGGTCGCGGCATTCCTTACGAAGGCAACTACTCGGCTTACCTTCAGGCGAAAGCCAAGCGCATGCTGCAGGAAAACCGCGAAGAGGCAGGCCGCCAGAAGGCGATCAGCCGCGAACAGGAATGGATTGCTTCCAGCCCGAAGGCTCGTCAGGCCAAGTCCAAGGCGCGTATCAAGTCCTACGAGCAGCTGGTGGAAGCCGCCGAGAAGCAGCGTCCCGGCGACGCGCAGATCATCATTCCGGTCAGCGAGCGTCTCGGCCAGGTGGTCATCGAGATGGAGGGCA
Organism: Rhizobium viscosum; assembly: GCF_014873945.1. Classification (NCBI taxonomy): domain Bacteria; kingdom Pseudomonadati; phylum Pseudomonadota; class Alphaproteobacteria; order Hyphomicrobiales; family Rhizobiaceae; genus Rhizobium; species Rhizobium viscosum. Next base: position 3,374,503 of record NZ_JADBEC010000001.1, read on the forward strand.
TCACCAAGGGCTTCGAGGGCCGCACGCTGATCAACGACCTGTCGATCAAGCTGCCGCCGGGTGGTATCGTTGGCATCATCGGCCCGAACGGCGCCGGCAAGACGACGCTGTTCAAGATGATCACCGGCCAGGAAAAGCCCGACAACGGTTCGATCCGCATCGGCGAGACCGTGCATCTCGGTTATGTCGATCAGAGCCGTGATGCTCTCGACGGCAACAAGACCGTCTGGGAGGAAATTTCCGGCGGTGCGGAAGTCATCAAGCTCGGCAAGTTCGACATGAACTCCCGCGCCTATTGCGGCGCCTTCAACTTCAAGGGCGGCGATCAGCAGCAGAAGGTCGGCAATCTCTCCGGTGGTCAGCGCAACCGCGTTCACCTAGCCAAGATGCTGAAGGCCGGTGGCAACGTTCTGCTGCTCGACGAACCGACCAACGACCTCGATACGGAAACGCTCGGCGCTCTGGAAAGCGCGCTGGAAGCATTTGCCGGCTGCGCCATCATCATCAGCCACGATCGCATGTTCCTCGACCGTCTGGCCACGCATATCCTCGCTTTCGAAGGCGAGGGTCATGTCGAATGGTTCGAAGGCAACTTCGAGGATTATGAGCAGGACAAAGTCCGCCGTCTCGGCCCAGACGCCCTCAACCCCGGCAGCCAGGCTCACAAGCGCCTGACACGCTGATTGATTTTTGACGCCTTTCGAAAGCCCCGGTGTCTGCCGGGGTTTTTTCATTTCTGATGGCGCGATTACCACAGGCAAGTTCGCAAATCGGGAAAATGCCGCTTGCCTCAGCTATCCAAATCACATAAAGATATCTTTATATCTTGATTGGGTAGGATATGAGCGAACCCCTAAGGCTTGGACTGGATGCGCTGGTGGACGTCTTGAAGGCGGCCGGCGAACCGACGCGCCTGCGGCTGCTGGCGCTGCTGGCGGCGGGCGATCTCACCGTAACAGATCTTACGGAAATTCTCGGCCAATCCCAGCCCCGTATCTCCCGGCATCTGAAGCTGCTTGGCGAGGCGGAATTGATAGATCGCTACCAGGAAGGCGCCTGGGCCTATTTCCGGCTGGCGCAGGAGGGCAAGGCCGCTGCACTCGTACGAGCCTTGCTGAAGCATGTCTCCGAAAACGATCCTGTCGTCCAGCGTGACGGCGAGCGTCTGGCTTCCGTCAAGCGCCAGCGTGCCGAGCGGGCGCAGGCCTATTTCAGCCGCAACGCCGCCGAATGGGACGAGCTTCGCCGTCTGCACGCCGCTGACGAAGAGGTGGACGCAGCCGTCATCAAGCTGCTCGGGGCCAACCCGATCGATTCCCTGCTCGACCTCGGCACCGGCACCGGGCGCATGCTGGAGCTTCTCGCCGGCCGCTATCGCCGGGCGATCGGCGTCGATGCCAGCCGCGACATGCTGAGCGTGGCGCGCGCCAATCTCGACAAGTCCCGCATCACCACCGCCTCTGTGCGCCACGCCGATATCCTGAACCTGCCTTTCGAAGGGCAGGATTTCGATCTGGTGACGATCCATCAGGTGCTGCATTTCTTCGATCAGCCTGACATCGCGATCACAGAAGCCGCGCGCATGCTGCGACCGGGCGGGCGTCTTGTTATCATCGATCTGGCGCCACACAATCTCGAATATCTTCGCGACGAACATGCCCATGTGCGTCTCGGCTTTTCGCATCAGGCCATGTCGGACTGGGTGCGCAAGGCTGGGCTCGATATAGAGCAGCTAGTCGACCTTCATCCGGGTCAGCAGGGCGAGAAGGGCCTCACGGTTACGGTCTGGCTCGCACGCGACCCGAGGCGCCTGATGGCTTCGCTGGAGAGCGAAGGCGCCGTACCTACATTTGCCGGGAGAGAATAAATGACCCAGAAAAACGACGCCCGCCGCCGCGATATCGCGATCTCCTTCGAGTTCTTTCCGCCGAAGTCCGAGGAGATGGAGGGCCAGCTCTGGAACACCGTCCGCGACCTGCAGGATTGGAACCCGGAATTCGTCTCGGTGACCTATGGCGCCGGTGGCACTACCAAAGCGCCGACGCTCTCCACGGTCACGCGCTTCCTCACCGACACGCCGCTTGCGACGGCGTCACACCTGACCTGCGTCAGCGCCACGAAGGAAGAGACGCATCAGGTGGTCGACAGCTTCCGCAAGGCCGGCATCACGCATTTCGTGGCGCTGCGCGGTGATGCGCCTGGCGGTGTCGGTGCGCCTTACCAGCCGCATCCGGGCGGGTATGCCAATGCAGCCGAACTCGTGGCCGGCCTCAAGCAGATCGGCGATTTCGAAATCTCCGTCTCGGCCTATCCGGAAAAGCACCCGGAAAGCCGCGACCAGGCGGCCGATATCGAGATGCTGAAGCGCAAGGCAGATAATGGCGCCGACCGCGCCCTGACACAGTTCTTCTTCGATAATGACAATTTCGAGCGTTATCTCGAAAAGGTGCGCGCCGCCGGCGTCAAGATCCCTGTCGTACCGGGCATCATGCCGATCCAGAACCTGACGCAGCTGAAGCGTTTTGCCGGCGCCTGCGGCACGGTCATCCCGGCCTTTCTCGACGAGCGCTTTGCCGGATATGACGACAAGCCGGAGGAGCGAGCCAAGGTTGCTGCCGACGTCGCTGCCGAGCAGATCGAGGATCTCGTCCGCCGCGGTCTCAACGAGTTCCATCTCTATACGATGAACCGTGCGCCGCTGGTTTCTGCCGTTCTCGCCAACCTCGGCCTTTCGCGACAGACGGCGAGAAGCGCCGGCGCTGCCGCCTGATCAGACAGATACCGTTATCAGCATATAGGAAAAGCGCATGCCGGGCGGGGCATGCGCTTTTCAATAGCTGGGGCTGATTGTTTCAGGAGTTCGGTATTTCAGTCTTTACGCTTCGCATCTGCTCAAATGAAGAGCATGGATACGACGAATGCGAACGCTGCACTGACCAACAGGACATTCAAGGATTGCGTAAGTCCCATGTCTGCCTCCTCGCGTTAACCGACTAATAATATGTCGGAAATGTGTTAGTTGGGAAGCGCTTCTTGTGCTGCACCGCCGAAGAGGGCAGTGGATAAGTCTGGGAACCATCCAGCAAGATACTGAAATATAATCAGAAAATTCCGCTCTCAAAATTTAACGCTTCGTTACAAACCGATAGCGGCGATTCACACTTTTGGCGGAAGAATGGCGCACTGCAGCATAATCATTTCAGGTTATCGCGCCAAAGCGGTGGTAGATACGGCCGTCCAGTATGACAAGTCCCGCGCCGATGAGCGCCATGCCGGCAATCTCGGTCACTTCCAGTCGCTCATCCAGGAATAGGAAGCCGAGCAGGATCGCGCTCGGCGGCACGAGCAGCGTCACCAGAGAGGCATTGGTCGCGCCCGCAGCGGCCAGGATGCGGAAGTAGAGAATATAACCGAAGGCGGTCGACAGCAGGGCGATCGCCAGAATGGCGGCGATGGTATTGGCCGAAGGGATGGCGAGTGCCCAGGGATGGTCCATGACGAGCGACAGCGGCAGGGCAACGAGCGAGGATGCCGTCATCTGGCCGGCAGCGATGACGGGCGGCGCCACGCCCTTGAAGCGCTTGCTGTAAGTGGCGGCAAAGCCATAGGAGACCGCTGCGATCACCGGCAGGAGCAAAGCCCATAACGGAAGATCGCTGCGAGCCGTAACGCTGGGGCCGATCAGTACGACCGTGCCGAGAAGGCCGGTAAGGCAGCCGATGATCTTCGCCGAGGAGAGCTTCTCGTCCGACGTCAGGTAATTGGCGATCAGCACCGTCCAGATCGGCGTCGTGGCATTGAGAATGGAGGCAAGGCCGGCGCCGATGCGCGTCTGGCCGAAGAAGATCAGCGCATGGGGCAGGGCGTTGTTGAGGATGCCGAGAATGAGGAATTCGCGCCACCCGCTCTTTAAGAGTGGGTAGATGCCGAAGCGTCCGCCGATGTAGATATGCAGCGCTATGGCTGCGATGGAGAGGCGTAGGAAGACGAGGGTGAGTGGCGGCACCTCCACAACAGCGATGCGTGCAAAGAAGAAGGAGCCGCCCCAGATCAGACCGAGCAGGGCAAGAAGCCCCCAGGTCAAAGCATTCATTTTCTGTTCCACGCCGATCCCTCCCATTTGCTGGCAGGTTTACCCGATCGGCGGGAAGCCGCCACCCGATTCAGGAAGCAGGGTGGCAAAAGGGCAAATGTGGCGTCTCAGAGCGCGTTGAGCAGGGCGGGAGTAGCCCAACCATCCGCCGGCATACCCAGGCGCTGCTGTTCCTTCTGGATCGCAACACGGGTGCCGGAGCCGAGGATGCCGTCGATCTCGCCGACGTCATGGCCGAGCGAATCGAGCTTCGTCTGCAACTGTTTCATCTCGTCGTTGGAGAGGCCCTGCTCAGGCGTGCCCTTCTGATAGGTCGGCGCACCGGAGAGACGGGTCGCGAAATAAGCGGCAGAGGTCGTGTAGATGAACGACTTGTTCCATTCCAGATAGATCTTGAAATTGGGATAGGCGATGAAGGCCGGTCCAAGGCGGCCCTGCGGCAGCACGAGATCGCCTTCGAGATTGGCAAAGGCGGTGTTGCCGTCGCGCGGCTTGACGCCGAGGTTGAACCATTCGCCTGCCGTCATCGTGCCACCGAGGCCCGACTTTTCCCAAGGCAGGTTATCCGGCAGGGTGACTTCCTGCAGCCAGGGCTGGCCGCGCTCGAAGCCGAGATGCTGGATGAACTTGGCGGCCGTCAGGATCGCGTCTGGGCCGCTCTGCTTGAGGCGAACATGGCCGTCACCGTCGCCGTCCATGCCATAGGCGATGATATCGCGCGGCAGCATCTGCACCTGACCGATTTCGCCGGCCCAGGCGCCTGTATTGGTCTGCGGGTCGAGGTCACCGTGCTGCACCATTTCGACGAGGGCGATCAGCTGTGGGCGGAAAAGCTCCGGGCGGCGGCAATCATGAGAGAGCGTCACCAGTGCGTTGCGCGTGTTGAAATCGCCCTGCACGGCGCCGAAATCCGTTTCCATCGCCCAGAAGGCGGTGATGATGCCAGCGGGAACACCGAATTCCTGCTCGGCGCGGGCAAAAACATCGGCATATTGCTTCATCTTCTGGCGGCCGATGTCGAGGCGGGCCTGGCTGACTGTGCGTTGCGAGAACTCGAGGAAGGTCTGGCGGAAGACACCCTGAGCGCGGTCGCGGCTCAGAACCTTGGGATCGATCTGAGCGCCGGCGAACGCCTCGTCTGCTGCTTCGGCGCTGGCGCCGGCTGCAATCGCGTCCTTCTTGACGCCTTCAAGGAAGGCGGAGAGATCGCCGCCGCAGGGTGCTGCCGGGGCCGAAGCTGCCGCATCCGGAGCCTGTTGGGCGGCGGCGCCCGTTGCTAGGACGCAGGCAAACAGAAGGGCAAGTGCAGGGCGGCCTTTAAGCGAGCGGTGCATGAAACGATCCTCGTAAAATCACATAGAATGCCGCCGATTTCACAGACGAATGTGACGGAAGCAAGAAAGATTAGGGCACGTTACTAAGAATTTCTATCCTTGGAAACGTCAGCCACCCAGTTGTTCCAGTTTTTCGCGGAGCCGGCGAAGACATTGATGTCGGTCGGCCCTTTGATGCCCGGAATGACGCCTGTCGACGTATATTGCCAGAAGGCCCAGCGACGGTCGGCATAGGTCACTTCGGGGTGTTTGGCGGTCGAGCGGACCCAGAAGTGATAATCCTGGAAATAGCCGTCGAGATTTTCGCGGTGGAAATCGACAGAGGTGTAGATGATCGGCCGCTTGCCGTAATAGGCCTCCAGGCGATCCATGAAGCGCTGCATTTCAGAACGCACCGTGGCCGGGTCGGGGCGGAAGCGACAGGTCTTCGATTCTGCATTCCACTCGACATCCAGCACCGGCGGCAGACGCATGGATTCCCTGGGAACGTTGCGGATGAACCAGTCGGCCTGGTCGTCGGCGGAGGAGCAGAAATAATAGAAGTGATAGGGCGCGTGCGGAATGCCTGACGCGGCTGCCTCGCGCCAGTATTCGTCAAAGCGCGGATCGATGCGGTCCTTGCCTTCCGTCGCCTTGATGAAGGCAAAGGCAACGCCGGATTTGCGTACCGTCTGCCAGTCGATATCACCCTGCCATTTGGAAATGTCGATGCCGTGGACCGCGTTTTGCTGTGGGCGCTTGGGCCCGAAATCCTGGGGATCGGTATCCTTGAAGCTGGTTTTCGGCTTTATGGAAGCAGTTTCGAGATAATCGTAACCCGTGGAGCTGCAACCGGCGAGCAGCAGGGCAAGCGGCAGGACGCAAAACAGAAGCCGACGCATGAATGTTCCGTCGTGATGATGGATCTGCCCCACAGCCTGACCTTTGAAAACACGCGCCCAGCAGAGGGTATAACCCTCTTTTCTAATATCAACGTAAAAAAATGGTTATTTACAAGCGAATTATGAGCGCTTGCTGATAATCGCCGCCCGCCAGGCGTAGCCGCCGCCGATCGTCTCGAACGACAGTCGGGCGTTATTTTCAGCGGCTTGTGCCTCCAGAACCTCGCGCAGATTGGCGCGGGGCGTGACATGGAATTTGGCGAGCCAGGCCTGCAGCAGCCTGCGGAACCAGGCGGGCAGGCCTTCCTGCTGGCCGAAATCGACGATGTGGAGCTGGCCGCCGGGATTGAGTGCGGCAATTGACGCATCCACCGCGCGTTCCCAATCCGGGATCATCGACAGTGCGTAAGAAATCAGAATGCGGTCGAAACCGACGGCGCCGAATTCGCGTGGCGTATAGGCCGTGGCATCCGCCACCCGAAAATCCGGGATCGTCGTCTTGGTGGCGAAGGTCTTGCGCGCGGAAATCAGCATTTCCTGGGAAATGTCGAGACCGTAGAGCTTGGCTGTCGGGAAATACTTGTGGGCAAGCGCCATGTTGCGGCCGGTGCCGCAGCCGACTTCGAGCAGCGTGCCGCCCTCGGGAACGTCGAGATTGCGGATCGTGCGGTCGCGGCCGAGAAGATAATATTTGCGGGTGAGATCATAGAAATGGCGCTGGTAGCGGTACATGCCGTCCATAAGGTCAGCATGTTCCTCGCTCTTGACGGTCATCTCGTCGACTTTGCTCACGCCTTCTTCCCGTAGATATGGAAGCCGCCGTAGATTGCCGAGCGGTCCTGGGTGGTCATCTCACGCGATTGTTCTTCGAAATAGTGCCACTGGTCGCGGATTGCAGGGGCGAGGCGGCCTTCGATGATGCTCTTTTCGGCGGCTGTGCGGAAGATCACGCGGGCGCCTTCGCGGGCGGTGCGGGTGATTTCGCGCCAGACATCGTTGAGCTGCTGGTCTGTCATCCAGTCCTGCGCGTCGAGCAGGATGTAGCGGTCGCGCGATGCCGCCGGTTCATTGGCCAGAAGCTCGGTGAAGCTTGCATGGTGAACGTTGACGCGGTCGACATTGGCCCGGATCACTTCATAGTGCTCAGGCTTCAGATAGGTCGGCAGCGGGCCTTCTTCGCCATCGGCGTAGCGGCGTGCGAAGGCCTGCCAAGCGAAGTAGTTGTCGCGCATCGGGAAATGGCATGCCAGCTTTTCCAGACGGTGCTTCAGAACCGGCGCGATGGAATTGTCGGCGGCAAGGCTTGCTAGCTCATCATATTGCTGCGGCGGAATGCCAAGACCGAAAAGCGAGCTCTTGCGGTTGGTAATCCAGCGAACGACGGGCTTTTCGAAGAGAGGGGCGATCTGATCCTCGAAGAATTGGCGCTGCTCGCGGATCGTGCGGGCCTTGGTCATTTCCTGCAGCTTCACGCCATGCAGGCGGGCAAGAAGATGAGCGGCGCCGATGAAGCGGCCGAGCAGGCCGGTTTCATAAATGTTGCGGTCGAAGACCGTGACGCGCCGGCGGCCGAACTTGCGAGTGTTCCAGTAGGCGCGGGTCGTCTCATCGAGATTGGACGACAGGTAGCGGTCGAAAACCCGGCTGTTCGATTTCTCGTTCGGCATGGCCAGGAAGCGCACGAGATCCGAATGGCCCGGCAGGTTCTTGAAGGCGGCAAGCTTCAGCCTGTTCAGCGCGATGTGGTGCGGATTAAGATCTACCACGTCGATCGAGGCCGGTGCCTTGGAAAGATAAGCCAGCATGTTGCAGCCGCCAGAACCTATCGTGACGATACGGTGATTGGGCTTCAGCTCCATCGCCTGCATGTCGAGATCCGGGTCTTCCCAGATCTGCGGATAGACGAGGCCGGAGAAGAGAAGGCCGAAGAGACGCTCGGAGAAGCCGTCCTTGGAAAAAGCCTTGTGGCGGAGAAGCGCTGCCTTGAGTTTCCGGTTCTTGCGGAAGCCGGTATCCGGTGCAAATTCCGACATGAGTCTGTCACCTTTTTAGCGTTCAGGGCGTGTAACGCGCCTCTGCTACAGTTTGATGACGAGCCCTGTGGGCAAAGTCTTCGACGAAACTCGGCGATGACTTCCGCGAAATTTGAAGCCAATTGAAGCACTTCTTTTCGCTTCGCTCTTTTCGTGAGCCAAGTTTCCTGCTTCTCTCCGTCTCGTGGAGGATTGCATGCGAGTTGTTCCGCGTATCTTCAAGGGCTTGGCCCTGCTCGTCATTCTCGTCGCCATAGGCGCAGCCGCGTGGCTCTCCATAGCTCCGCCGGAGCTCCTGAAGGTGGGCAATGGCTATGCTGCCAAGATCGTCTGCTCCAATGTCTTCATCGCTGGGCGTGATCCCGACACAGTTCTCCATGACGATGTCCAGGCGCCTGGAAACCCGCTGCTCAGGCTAATGCGGGTCGAGATCGATCACGACAGCGGGCGGGTGACCTCGCGTTTCATGGGTCTGTTTGCGCCGAGCTATGCGCTTTATCGCGGCGCCCTCGGCTGCGCGAGTGTGCCCGATGGCGATTTCGATGCGGCTGCAAAGGCTGCGCCTCTGGTGCCGGCGGCGCAGGCGGGTGAAAATGACGCGGTCTGGCCGGATGGCGAGAGCGTCGATCCGGCGACCGGCAATGCCAAGGTTGCAGACCTCCTGGCCGATGCCAAGCTTGCCGGGCCCGCCATGCGGGCGATGGTCGTCGTGCAGGATGGCCGCATCATTGCCGAAAGCTACGGGCCGGGCTTCAACGCCGATACGCCGCTGGTCGGCTGGTCGATGACGAAGACCGTCAATGCTGCGCTGATCGGCCGGCTGATGCTGTCAGGCAAGATCTCTTTCGACGACACGCATCTGCTGCCGCAATGGGCGCATGATCCACGCCGCGACATCAAGCTCTCCGACCTGCTCGGCATGGAAAGCGGGCTTGCTTTCAACGAGGATTACGGCGCTGTCGCCGATGTGACGCGCATGCTCTACCTCGACCCCGACATGGTTTCTCTGCCGGCAGGTGCGCCACTGGTGGCTGCACCGGGCACGAATTTCCATTATTCCAGCGGTACGGCTATGCTTCTGTCGCGCATCTGGATGGATAAGGTCGGCGACCCGCAGGCGGCCTTCGATTATCCCCGTGATGCGCTGTTTTCTCCGCTCGGCATGACGAGCGCAGTCTTCGAAGCCGACGAGCGCGGTACGTTTACCGGCAGTTCCTATCTCTATGCCACGGCGCATGACTGGGTGCGCTTCGGACAGTTCCTGCTGCAGGACGGCGTGTGGAACGGGCAGAGACTTTTGCCGGAAGGCTTTGTTGCGATGATGCGCACGCCGACGGCAAGTTCGGGCGGCCAGTATACGCAAGGCCAGGCCTGGCTTGCGGGGCCGGGCGGCGGGACGAGCGCGGAGTTCGGTCTGCCGCCGGATACGTTCTGGCTGCAGGGGCATGACGGCCAGACGGTGGCAATCGTTCCTTCGGCCAATCTTGTCTTCGTCCGCATGGGGCTGACACCGAGTTGGCTGCGCTACAGGCCGCAGATCGTGCTGAAGGAAATTCTCAATACGCTTCAGTCGGCGAAAGCCGGCTGAGGACGTCACTGATGATGGTCTATATCGGTAATTGGACTATCAGTAATTGCCTTGGGCGATATCGGTCATGCCCTTGCGCTTAGCGTCATAATAGTAACCGCGGGCATAGAGACGAACGGCGTCGTCTTCCTTCTTGTCGGCCACCTGCCAGGCGCCCTGCAGGTACTTGCCTGCATATTTGATATTGGTTTCGGCGTCGAAGAGGCCGGCCGGATTGCCGTCGTAACCCATCGATTTTGCGGTGTTGTACTTGATCTGCATGAGACCGAAGTAGCCGCGCTTGTTATAGGCTTTGGAATTATACCGGCTCTCGCGATGAACGACGCGGTGGAGCAGCGATTCCGGAATTTCGTAAAGCTTCGAGTATTTGCTGATGAGCTTGCTGACGAAGCTCTTTTCGACGGTCGGCGCATCGTCGCTGTCGTCATCGCTAAACATCGGCGGGGCGGCCGGCGGATCGATCGGACCGGACTCGTCGAAGCCGTAGTCCATGGTGAAGCGCGGCGTGGTATCGACGGCGGCGAGCGCTGCGAGCGCGCCGTTCTGCGGTGTCGTGGCAGCAAAAGCAAGCTGCGTAGAGGGGCTCGCGGGCGAGCCCGGACGCGGCGTCGGAACAACGGACTGGATCGCCGTCATTTCGGGCGTCAGCGGAATAGGAGCATAGCCGTTGACAGCAACCTGCTGGACACCGCCCTGCATGGCGAAATCACCGGCCTGCTGCTGCACGGGCGAGACGACATTCGGCATGGCGGCTGCGGTGAGAACAGGTGCGGCGGTTGCTGCCTGGGGATTGAGAGTCGCGACGGCCGGGCCGTTTGCGCCTTCAGCGGTTGGGATAGCAGCCAGCGTTGCATCTTCACCCGGCTTCGGTATGGGAATCACGGTCTGTGCGGCGGTCAGTTCCGCCTGAGAGGTATATTCGACGCTCGCGCATCCGGAAATGACGCCGCAGAGCATGGTAGAGACCACGACACTGCGTTTCAGGCCGGAAAATCCGATCGCTACCATTCTCTCACTTTCGTGAATTTCGCCGCCCCAGCAGCGTCTTAAAAGTTATCAAATACCTTAAGCCCGGGGATAGCCATTAACCTATTCGTGGCTTTCCAGCAACCACGGAATATTACTAGGCTGCAATACGGCGATAGCCGGCAGTTACGGCGCCTGCTGCGATGAGCAGGGTGCCCCCGGTGCGGTTGACCGCGCGCTGCACGTTGGCCTTGCGAATCAGGCCGCGGGCGGCATGAGCGGCGAGCGCGTAGCAGGAGGCGTTGATGGTGGCGAGCACGAGGAAGGTCGCTTCCATGATCAGCATCTGATCGAAGAAGGGAAGGGCAGGGTTGAGGAACTGGGGCACGAAGGCGACGAAGAAGACGATGCTCTTCGGGTTCAGCGCCGTCACCGCATAGGCATGCAGGAAGATCCGCAGCGACTTTTCTTCCGGCAGGTTATCGTTGTCAGCGATGTGTTCGCCGACGATCGGTGCCCGCCAGAGCTTGATTCCCAGCCAGATCAGGTAGGCGCCGCCGATCCACTTCAGCACGGTAAATAGCGTCGCGGATGCGGCGAGCAGTGCGCCCAGTCCGAAAAGCGACGCCGTCATGGCCGTGAAATCGCCGAGCGCCACGCCCGAAACGGTCGCCAGCGCCGTTTTCCGGCCATGACCAAGCGCATAGGAAACAACCAGAAGAATGGTCGGTCCCGGTATGGCGAGCATGATGGCGGATGCGGCTGCAAAAGCGAACCAAGCTTCAAGCGACATGGAATCTCCTCCTATTCCTAGAGAACAAGCAAAGACACCATATTAGCCATCCGTCAATCATGCCGCCCTGTATTTTTGCCCGATCTGGCTCATTACTTCACCAAACCATGCGGTCGAAAGATCAAATGGCTTGCCACCCTTGATGCGGGGAAATTCTATTGTGCGCAACTTGCCGTTCTGCGCTTCATCGTGGCCGGTTACGCCCGAAATCCTGTTGAGAGCGCTTTCGACAGCGAGGTCGACCATGCTCTGGATCAGGCGCAGATCTTCACCGTTTGCCGGTGCGGAGCGGGCGAAATAGCCGGATTTCTGGACGAGCGAGCGCTCGGCGTCGAGCAGGCTTGCGAACTGCTTCTGGAACCAGGCGCCGACATTGATCGTGTCGATCTTCACATGGCCGAAGGCATCGCGCTTGACTGTCTCGCCGGCAGCTTCGCGTTCTGCGACGATGGCATCGAGGCAGGCGCCTTCCGATACGAAGACCGTGGCATGGCCGGTGCGGTCCATAATCTCCTTCAGGCGGGCGGCTTCGGCATCAAGGTCGAAGGCCATTTCCGGCAGGTAGACGGCGTCGATGCTCTTCATACGCGCGTTCATCATCAGGCCATCGACATATTCATTGCCTTTGGTGCGCTGGAGATAGGCACGGGCGGTAGCGGCCGTCAGCCAGCCGCAGTGGCGGCCCATGACCTCGTGAATGACGAGTGTGCGCGGGGCCGCGGTCTGTTCGTTGCTGACATTGTCGAAGAAATGGGCGCCGACTTCGGCAGCCGTCCAGGCGCCGAGCGACTGGCGGATCGGCACGACGTCGTTGTCGACGGTTTTCGGCAGGCCGACGACCGTGAGGTCATAACCGTTTGCCGCGAGATAGGCGGCCAGATCCGCGGCTGTCGTGTTCGTGTCGTCGCCGCCGATCGTGTGCAGGATGGTGACGCCGTCATTGGCAAGACGTTCTGCTGCGACCCTGAGCGGGTTTTCGCCTTCCTTGACGAGACCGCGCTTCACGCAGTCGGCAGCATTGGTGAGCTTCACGCGGCTGTTGCCGATCGGCGAACCGCCATAACGGTGCAAGAGCGGCGCCTTCTCGCGCATTTCCTTGGTGATCGCGACGCTGTCGCCGAGCAGCACGCCCTGATAACCGGACTTATAGGCGATGAGCTCGATATCAGGTGCAACGTCGCTATAGCGCTCGATGAGGCCGCCGACGGCGGATGAGAGACAGGGCGCCAGGCCTCCGGCGGTCAGCATTGCGACTTTCTGTTTGGCCATAGATCCCTCCTTGGGCGCCCGATGCGCGACTGAGTGCAGCTTAAGTCACTTTGTTTTACGCATGTCGTTATCGCAAAACCGCTGCATGTTTTTGCGCGACATGCTTCTGGTAACGCATGGATGCGGCAGGGAAAGTGCCCTGTAAAGTAAAGAATTTACGAAAAACGCGCCTTTCTGCAGAGCAGGCGCCGGAAGCGGCGATATAATCGGTTCAAAGCCAGTTCCACCTATCCATAAGTGTTGTGGAAATCGTCGAGCGTTGTGCGAATACTGCAGGAAATGGCGGGCACAGCGGATGGTCGTGTTTGGGCGACCGTTACCGAATTGTGAAAACTGTTTTCGAACCTACGACCAATAGCCGCCTTGCAATGGCGACGATTATTTGGTCAAGGTGTTTCTTGAACTTGCTGCATTGCGAGAAGATGACGATGTCTTTCTGGGAAAAACTGGTGAATGCCATTGGCAATACCGCGGGCAATGCGCTCTCCGCGGTGGTCGAAGCTATTCGAACAGTTTTCGAAGGTGATCCGGAGACGCGCCGCAAGGTTGCCTTTTCCGTAGCCGTCATTGCGCTTTCCGCCAAGATGGCAAAAGCTGACGGTCTCGTCAGCGAAAAGGAAGTGCAGGCCTTCCGCGATATTTTCGAGTTTCCTCCGAGCGAGGCGAAGAATGTCGCGCGCCTCTATAATCTCGCCCGCCAGGACGTTGCCGGTTACGAGGCCTATGCAGCCAAGCTGTCCACGCTCTGCTCGACCTGCGCCGCCAATTGCCCGGTTCTGGAGGACGTGCTCGATGGTCTGTTCCATATCGCCAAGGCGGATGGGCTGATCCACGAGAAGGAAATGAATTTCCTGCGCCATATCGCCGAGATCTTTCAGATGAGCGAGGCCCGCTTCGATCAGATCGCTGCGCGTCACGTCTCCGATGGACGCGACCCTTACAAGGTTCTCGGGGTTTCGCCGGCAGATGATTTCCCGACGATCCGCCGCCACTACCATGTGCTCGTCAGCGAGCATCATCCGGATCGGCTGATCTCGCGAGGCGTGCCGGAAGAGTTTCATGCGATTGCCAATGAACGCATGGCAGCCCTGAACGACGCCTATGCGGCGATCGAAAAGGAACGCCGCGCTGCATGACCTCATTCGAGGCCGATTACAGCCAAGCGCGCGTCCAACCTTCGCCAAACCATGGCGAACGCGCTGACGGACGCAAGCCCGATATGATCCTGCTGCATTATACCGGCATGCCGAGCCCGGAAGGAGCACTCGAGTGGCTCTGTCGGGACGAAAGCCAGGTCTCCAGCCATTATTTCGTGCAGCCGGACGGCGAGGTCGTGCAACTCGTGCCGGAGAGCCGCCGTGCATGGCATGCGGGCAAGAGTTTCTGGCACGGCGAGACGGATATCAACTCACTGTCCATCGGCATCGAGATCGCCAATGCCGGCCATCCGGGCGGGCTTCCGGATTATCCGAAAGAGCAGATTGCGGCGGTGATCGAATTATGTCGCGATTGCGGCAATCGCTGGTCAATCGCGCCTGAAAGGGTGCTCGGTCACTCCGACGTCGCCCCTGTGCGCAAGGTCGATCCCGGCGAAAAATTCCCTTGGCGCGAGCTGTATAAGGCAGGTGTCGGCCACTGGGTGGAACCGGCCGCCATTACCGGCGGACGCTTCTTCCAGCGCGGTGACCGCGGGCAGCCGATCGAGGCGCTGCAATCCATGCTGTCGCTTTATGGCTACGGTACTGAGATCACAGGCGAATTCAGCGACAAGACGGCCGGTGACGTGGAAGCTTTCCAGCGGCATTTCCGTCCCGAACGGGTGGACGGGATCGCCGATTTCTCGACGATCGATACGCTGCATCGCCTGCTGTCGGCGCTGCCGCGATATTCCTGACCGTTCACAGTTTCCAACATTACCGATTTTCCATGTCCGGATGCGAAATTCGGACTGCCACATCATTTCCCTATTATCTCCTCATTGCGATGGTCTAAGGGCTTCCGCTAAGCGACGCCGATGGTTGTTCCCAAGCTAAATCGAAGGCGTCATGTGAAACGATAAGAATTGCTGCGAGGCCTGATCAGTTCTTGGTCAGGAATACATCATGACCGCGAGGCGCGCAGTCCGGTAATTCTTTGGGTCGGAGTGATCAAGACTACATGAGAAAAATGATTGTTGTTGCTGCAGCGTGCGTTGGCATGGTGCTGGCGGGAAATAGCTTTGCCTTTGCGAATGACTGGGGCGTACGGGCCGATGCACCCGTGAAGAAAGTGGAGCGTCCGCAGAAGACAGCGGAGCATATGAATAAGAAGGAACGCCCGCAGAGGACGGCGCAGCGTGTGCAGAAGAAAACGCAGCGTCCGCTGAAGACGGTCGAGCGCCAGAGTGGCTATCCCGTCGCCGACGTTTCCGGCAATTCTTATTCCGCACTGATCAGCAAATATGCCAATCAGTATGATGTGCCGGTGGCTCTTGCGACTGCCGTCATCCGTGTCGAAAGCAATTTCAATCCGATGGCTCGCGGCACCCACGGCGAGATCGGCCTGATGCAGATCAAGCCGGCGACGGCCCGCATGATGGGTTATTCCGGCGGTGCCAAGGGCCTGTTCGATCCGGAAACCAACATTAAGTACGGCATGAAGTACCTGGCGGCGGCCCATGATCTCGGTGGCGGGCAGACCTGCAATACCATCCTCAAGTACAATGCCGGTCACGGCGCGACGCGCATGAACCCGGTCTCTAAGTCCTATTGCGGCAAGGTTCTTGCGATGCTCTGAACCGGAGGCGTTTTTCTCCGACAAGAGCTTGATGCCTCAGAGCGATTGCCATGCTATCGCTACCTCCAAAAGAGGTGAGATATGGCAGTCGACTTCAGGTTCATCGTCATCGGCCGCGGCATGATGGGTGCAGCGGCCGCAAAGTATCTGGCACGCCGGACGGACGGCGTTGCCGTCATCGGTCCGGACGAGCCTGAAGACCGCAAGGCGCACGAAGGCGTCTTCGCCAGCCACTATGATGAAGGACGCATCACCCGCACCATCGATCCGGACCGCGACTGGGCCTTGCTCGCCAATCGCTCCATCGCCCGCTATGGCGGGATCGCCGAAGAAAGCGGCGTGGAGTTCTATACGGAAGCAGGCTGCCTCGCTGTGGGGCCTCCGGGTAGCGATTATCTTGCCGCCACGCAACGGGCTGCGACCTCGCTCGGCGTCGAGACGGCTTCTTTCGAGGGAGAAGGGCTGAAGAGACAATTTCCTTACTTCGATTTTCTTGCCGACAGTAACGGCATTTTCGAAGCGAAGGGAGCAGGGCATATCAGTCCGCGAAAGCTGGTAAAGGCGCAGTCGCTGCTTGCTGAAAAGGCAGGTGCGGCCGTCATCCGCGATCACGCCACTTCGATCCGAGAGGAAGGTGGGGCGGCTGTCGTCACGACTGATGGCGGCGACGTCTGGCGAGCCGAGAAAGTGCTGCTTGCAGCTGGTGGTTTTTCCATTTCGCAGAATCTCTTGCCGCAATCGGTTGATATGACGGTTTACGGGCGCACCGTGACCCTTTTCGAAGTAGCGGAAGAGGATGCGCATCGCTTTGCCGGCATGCCGTCGCTGATCCTCGATGCACCCGGCATCGATATCTACCTGCTGCCGCCGATCCGTTACTCCGATGGCAGGCTCTATCTGAAGATCGGCGGTGATCCGGACAATCTGGTGCTGAACAATGACAAGGACATGCGTGCGTGGTTCCGCACCGATGGGCGCGAAGTTGCGCGTGAACACTTCAAGGGTATCGTTGCACGCATCGTGCCGGAACTCGAGGCGCGGTCCATTTCGAGTGCATCCTGCGTGGTCTCCTATACGAAGAGCCGTTATCCGATGATCGGCTATACCGCTTCGCCGCATATTGCCGTCTTGACGGGCTGCATGGGAACATCTGCCAAGAGCTCCGACGAGGTCGGCAGGCTGGGAGCCGAACTCATTCTCGAAGGCAGAATCAAGGACCAGGGCTACGCCACGGATTTCGCACCTTATTTCCATTGAGCATGGTTCCCATATTTCGTTGGCATTTGCGTGCTTCCTCGTTTAAGGGAGCCCCTGCCAGTTGGCCGGGCAGCCGCGCTTTACCAATGCCGAAAGGCGGTAGGGTGAGGAAAGTCCGGGCTCCACGGAAACACGGTGCCGGATAACGTCCGGCGAGGGCGACCTCAGGGAAAGTGCCACAGAAAGCAAACCGCCCGTCATGACGGGTAAGGGTGAAAGGGTGGGGTAAGAGCCCACCGCATCTCCGGCAACGGATATGGCACGGTAAACCCCACCGGGAGCAAAACCGAATAGGGATGACGCGGTTGGCGAAAGCCTTCCGGCCTGTTTCTGGGTCAGTCATCCGGGTGGGTTGCGTGAGGCAGCGTGCAAGCGCTGTCCCAGATGAATGGCTGCCACGTTCCGGTTCGCCGGAGCCATACAGAACCCGGCTTACAGGCCAACTGGCGATTACCTTTTCCGGCGTCCGCTTTGCGGCAAAATCCGATTTTCTTGCTATCAAGCCATTGAAATGTCTGAAATGGGGGCAAGGTCTCGCGGGCCTAGTCTGGCCGGATTTCCCGTTCGCTCGGGGTACTTCGGGTGGTGTCTGAGAATCGCTTTCCTAACCCTTTGTTAAACTTAACGGCTTATAAATGTTTGATACTGCGCCCACCTCAAAATGGGCTCATCCCATTGACGCCCATATGGTCCCATGCTATCCCAAATGCGCACTGCATCAGGGCAATCATCTGCCCATCCATCGCAAAGCAAAGGCGTCTTCCGGATCGGAAGCGTCGGGAGGACCCTGGTTCTTTCGGCTTGCGTAGCTGTGCCTGACTTTGAGGGTTTCGGGTGGCTGAGGGCTTTCCGGGCTCTTTCGGAAACGGATGTTTCGTGTCATGAGCCGCTTCCTTTCGAATGCGACCAACAGGATCGATGCCAAGGGACGGGTTTCCGTGCCGGCGGCTTTTCGTTCCGTGCTGGCGCAGCGCAATATTCAGGAGGTTTATTGCTTCCAGGATTTTGTGTTTCCGGCGATCAGCGTCGGCGGTTCGGATCTTCTGGAAAGGTTCGAGCGGCAGATTGCGGCGGAAGATCCGTTTTCGCCGGATGCAAACGAGATGTCGCTTCTCATTCATGGGGGCGGGGTCTTCATGAAGCTCGACGCCGAGGGTCGGTTGATGGTCACGGATTTCATTCGCGACTTCACCGGTATTTCGGACGAGGTGACCTTCGTGGGTCGGGCGGATCACTTTCAGCTCTGGCAGCCGCAAGCATTCGCGGCCGCGCAGGCGCAGGCACGAGGGGAGCGCAAGCTGGCGGGCAAGCGTTCCTGAGCGAACGAGGGAACGGAATGGTGGCGAATCCTGGCGGAGGTTCAACTGAAGCCGGTGGCGGACCGGTTCGCCACATTCCGGTTCTTCTCAAGGAAGTGCTTGCGGCGCTGGAGCCTTCTTCCGGCAAGATCATTCTCGATGGCACCTTTGGCGCGGGCGGATACACGTCCGCCATTCTCGGTGCCGGTGCTGATGTGATCGCGCTCGATCGCGATCCGACGGCGATTGCGGCGGGCCAGGCACTCGTCGCCGCGCATGGCGGTCATCTCAAGCTCATCCATTCGCAGTTTTCGCAACTTGCCGATCATGCGCCTGATGGCGGGCTCGATGGTGTCGTGCTTGATATCGGCGTTTCCTCCATGCAGATCGATGAGGCCGAGCGCGGCTTCTCGTTTCAGAAGAGTGGCCCGCTCGACATGCGCATGTCGGCTGCGGGCGTTTCTGCCGCCGATGTCGTCAACCGCGCCAAGGTCGCCGATCTCATCCGGATATTCCACTATCTCGGCGAGGAAAATCAGGCGCCGCGCATCGCGCATGCCATCGAGAAGCATCGCGCCGAAAAACCCTTTGAGACGACGCGTGATCTTGCCGGCCTCATCGAACTGGTGACGCCACGCAAGATGAAGGACAAGATCCATCCGGCAACGCGCGTCTTCCAGGCGCTGCGCATCTTCGTCAATGACGAGCTCGGCGAATTGGCGCAGGCGCTGTTTGCCGCCGAGCGGGCGCTGAAGCCCGGCGGTCGCCTCGTCGTCGTCACCTTCCATTCACTGGAAGACCGTATCGTCAAGAAATTCTTCTCCGACCGCGCCGGCAAGGCGTCGGGTTCGCGACATCTGCCGATCGCGCATGAGCGCGCCGCGACCTTCGAGCCGGTCGGCAAGTCGATGGTTTCGGCCAGCGAAGAAGAGGCTCAGACCAATCCGCGCGCCCGCTCCGCCAAGCTGCGTGCCGGCCAGCGCACCGGCGCTCCCGCAGAAGCCGAAGACATGTCGCTCTTCGGATTCCCCAATCTTGCCAGCCTCGGAAAGCTTGGAGCTTGATATGCTGAGAACGTTCGATCTTGTACTCATCGGCATCATGACGGCGGCAGCCGCCGTCACTTACACGATCAAGCACCGCGCCGAGCTGAAGCTCGAGGAGGTCCATCGCCTCGAAGCGGAGATCAAGCTGGAGAAGGACACGATCGATCTCCTGAAGGCCGACTGGGCGCTGCAATCGCAGCCGAACCGGCTGGAGCGGCTGGTCAATGCCTATAACGGCGAGCTGCAGCTGCAGCCGACGGATTCGACATCGCTTGCCCATGCGCGCGAGCTGCCGATGCTGAAATCGCAGGTTCCGCCGCCTGACGTTACTGAAGCTAAGGCTGGGGATGCTAAGACTGGCGCCAAGTCTGTAGCTGCAGCCAAGTCACAGCCGATCCCGATGCCGGCGCCGCGCGAAACTGAGGACGCGGACCAGATCGAAACGGGGGCGGTGGAATAATGTCCTTTCTTTCCCGCATCATGGTGCTGAAGAGCCAGGCGCATTTTTCCGCCGGCGTCTACGACCGCTTCGGTGCACCCTCGGGCATGGCGATCGAAGGCTCGCGCAAGCGCAAGACCGGACAGGCCAGGAGCCGCGTCGGCCTGCTGATCGTCGGCTTTACCGCCCTCTATGCAGTCATCGGCGCCCGTATGGTCGAATATGGAATGAAGGAACCGGAATCGGTCTCGTCTATCCTGCCGCCTGATCGGCTGATGGCATCGCGCCCAGATATTGTCGACCGCAACGGCGAAATCCTGGCGACCGATATCCGTACTGTTTCGCTGTTTGCCGAGCCGAACAAGATTGTCGATACCGACGAGGCCGTCGAGAAGCTGCAGACGGTGCTTTCCGACCTCGATGTCAAGGACACCTACAAGAAGCTCTCGAACCGCACCTCACATTTCGCCTGGCTGCGCCGCCAGCTGACGCCGAAGCAGCAGAGCCAGATCCTGGCGCTTGGCATTCCCGGCATCGGTTTCCGTCCGGAAAAGCGCCGTTTCTATCCGGGTGGCGCGACGGCCGCGCATATCCTCGGTTATGTCAACATCGACAACCGCGGCGTTGCCGGCATGGAGAAATATATCGACGATCAGGGACTTGCCGATCTCGCCTCGGTCGGCATGACGAGCAACCAGCCGTTGGAGCCGGTGCGTCTTTCGATCGATGTGCGTGTGCAGGCGATCGTGCGCGATGTCGTTGTCAATGCCGTGGTCAACTACAAGGCCAAGGGGGCAGGGGCCGCAGTGCTCGACGCGCATACCGGCGAAGTGATTGCCATGGCGTCCGCGCCGGATTTCGATCCCAACAATCCGCAGGAAGGATCCAAGGACGGCTGGTTGAACCGCATGTCGAACGGCACGTTCGAAATGGGCTCCACCTTTAAGACCTTCTCGACCGCCATGGCGATCGATAGCGGCAAGGTTTCGCTGAAGGACAGTTTCGACGCCACCAATCCGATCCGTATCGGCGGCTTTACCATCAAAGACTTCCACGGCCAGCGCCGCTGGCTGACGGTTCCTGAGATCTTCGAATATTCCTCCAACATCGGCACGGCGCGAATGATCGATATCGTCGGCATGGAAATGCAGAAGGAATATCTGACGCGTCTCGGTCTGCTCACCAAGATGCAGACCGAACTGCCCGAAGTGAAGATGCCGAGCCAACCGCGCGTCTGGAAAAAGATCAACTCCATCACGATCTCCTTCGGCCATGGCGTGGCCACGACGCCGCTGCAGACGGCGGTTGCCGGTGCCGCGCTCATCAATGGGGGCAAGCTGATCGAGCCGACCTTCTTGCCGCGTAATCGCGAGCAGGCCGATGAAGTCGCCGAAATGGTCATCAAGAAAAGCACCAGCGACGATATCCGCTATCTCTTCAAGCTGAATGGTGTGAAAGGCTCCGGCCGCAACGCCGATGTGCCGGGGTTTCATGTCGGCGGCAAGACCGGCACGGCCGACAAGGTCGTCAACGGTCGCTACGCCAACAACCTGAATTTCAACGCTTTTCTGGCGGCTTTCCCGATCGACAATCCGAAATATGTGGTGCTGACCTTCTGCGACGAACCGCTTGACGGCGAGCAGCATCAGCGTATCGCCGCCTATACGGCAGCACCCATGGTCAAGAACATCGTGCGCCGCGCAGCCCCCATCCTCGGTGTCGAGCCGGAATTTGGCGAAGACGGCTCGGCCTTGTTGGTGTCTTATTGAGTGTGAATCAATGTCGGTGTCGATTCGTAAGGGGCGATCGACCTGAACCAGAAAAGTGCATTCGATGAAATTGCGGGACCTCGCCGGAAATGCGTTTCCGGAACTCAAAGCTGAACTTGAAGGACCGGCCGGGGCGCTGGATATAACGGGATTGTCTTCCGACAGCCGAAAGATCATACCCGGAATGGCTTTCGTGGCGATTGCCGGTTCCAAGGCTGATGGTGCGGGCTTCATCGCCGATGCGGTTGCAAAAGGTGCTGCCGTTGTCGTCGCATCACATGCGGCTGAGACTTCCGTACCGGTTCTGGTCGTTTCCGAGCCGCGGCGTTTTCTCTCTGTTGCCGCCTCGCATTTCTACGGCCGTCAGCCGGAGACGATGGTTGCGGTGACGGGCACTGCCGGCAAGACTTCGGTTGCCTCCTTCGTCAGGCAGATCTGGGCGCATGCCGGCCACGCGGCCGCCATGATCGGCACGACCGGTGTCATCTCGCCGACGCGCAATGAATATGGCTCGCTGACGACGCCTGATACCGTATCGCTGCACGAGCTGCTCGCCGAACTCGCCGATGAAGGCGTCACACATGCCTCGATGGAGGCTTCCAGCCACGGCCTGGACCAGTATCGCCTCGACGGCGTGAAGCTCGCGGCCGCCGCCTTCACCAATCTCGGCCGCGACCACATGGACTACCATCCGACGGTCGAAGACTATATGGCAGCGAAGATGCATCTCTTCGATCGGGTGCTGCCGAAGGGCTCGCCCGCTATCATCTTCGCCGACGATCCGTGGTCGGAGCAGGCAATCAAGGCGGCGACAGCTGCCGGCCACGATGTGCGCACGGTTGGGCGCAAGGGTGCCTATCTGACGCTGAAGCGTGTCGAGCATTTCCGTCACAAGCAGGTCGCGGAAGTTCATGCCGAAGGCGAGATCTTCGAAGTCGATATTCCGCTTGCCGGGGATTTCCAGATCGCCAATGCGCTGGTTGCTGCGGCACTTGCCATGTCGACCGGCGTTCCGGCAAAGGTTGCGATGGCGGCACTCGAAAAGCTGCAGGGCGCTTCCGGCCGTCTTGAGCTGGTCGGTCATACCAAGGACGGCGCGCTCGCCTATGTCGATTACGCCCACAAGCCGGACGCGCTGGAAAATGTGCTAAACTCGGTGCGTCCGTTCACGACGGGGCGCGTCATCGTCGTTTTCGGCTGCGGCGGCGACCGCGACCGTGGCAAGCGGCCGATCATGGGCGAAATCGCCTGCCGGCTTGCCGACGTCGTGATCGTTACCGATGATAATCCGCGCTCGGAAGAGCCGGCTGCGATCCGCTCCCAGATCATGGCGGCGGCGAAATGCGCTTCCGAGATCGGTGACCGCGCGCAGGCGATCCGCGAGGCGGTTCTGCAGTTGAAATCCGGCGATACGCTGATCGTCGCCGGCAAGGGACATGAAGAGGGGCAGACGGTCGGTAGCGTTACGCTGCCGTTTTCCGATCATGCCGAAGTGCGCAAGGCTTTGGAGGAGCGGGTACCATGAACTGGCTCTGGACCACCGAAGACATGATCGCCGCGATGGCGGGCCGTCCGTTCGGCTCGCTGCCGCAGGGTATTACCGGCATTTCCATCGACAGCCGCTCGATTGCGCCAGGTGAAGCCTTCTTCGCGATCAAGGGCGACCGGGTCGACGGGCATGATTTTGCCTCGATGGCGGTGGCAAACGGTGCGTCCTTGCTCGTTGTCAGCGAAGGCCGCCTGCCGGCGATGGGTCGCCTGACCGTGCCGATGATTGTGGTCGAGGATGTGCTTGCGGCACTCGGCAAGCTGGGACAGGCATCGCGCGAGCGTTCGCGCGCGAAGATCATCGCCGTCACCGGCTCGGTCGGCAAGACGACGACGAAGGAAATGCTGCGCCATGTACTGTCTCCCTCCGGCAAGGTGCATGCATCCGTTGCTTCCTTCAACAATCACTGGGGCGTGCCGCTGACCTTGGCACGCATGCCGATCGACACCTATTTCGGCGTGTTCGAGGTCGGCATGAACCATCCGGACGAGATCCGGCCGCTGGTGAAGATGATCCGACCTCACGTCGCGGTCGTCACGACAATCGCGCCGGCCCATCTCGGCAATTTCCAGAACGTTCAGGAAATCGCCGCTGCAAAGGCGGAGATCTTCGAGGGGCTGGAGCCGGGCGGCGACGTCGTGCTCAACCGCGACAACGATCAGTTCAATTTCCTGGAGCAGGCTGCCCAGTCGCTCGGTATCACCAGGATCCATTCCTTCGGCCAGCACGCCAAGGCGGAGTTCCGACTCGCTGAATTCAACGGCTCGGACGAAAGCTCGACGCTCTGGATGACTGTTGGAGGCGATACCAAGGAAGTGCGCATCGGCGCACCTGGACGCCATATCGCTGAGAATGCGCTGGCTGCATTGGGCGTCGTGACGATCGTCGGCGCCAGCCTCGACAAGGCAATCGACGCGCTTGCGACGCTGAAGCCGGAAAAGGGCAGAGGCAAGCGTTACAGGCTTCCGATCGGCAACGGCAGCTTCACACTGATCGACGAGAGCTATAACGCCAATCCGGCCTCCATGCGCGCGGCGATCGCGCTGCTTGCGACAGCCGAGCCGATCGGCCGGGGGCGCCGTATCGCCGTGCTCGGCGACATGCTGGAAATGGGCGAATTTGCCGAGCAGGTACATGCAGATCTTGCCGGCCCGCTGCTTGCCGCCGGTCTCGAACATGTCTGGCTCGCAGGGCCCGAGATGGTGGCGCTGAAGGAATCGCTTCCCGATAGCGTCGCGGTCGAGCATCGCGAGACGACGGAAGAACTGCTGGAATTCGTATCGAACTCGGTCGCGCCTGGCGACGTGTTGATGGTGAAGTCGTCTCTGGGGATCGGTTTCGGCAAGATTGTCGCCGCGCTCCTTGACAAGTACCCGCCAGTTTCAGACACGCAACGCGAACCGTGATCGGGTAAAAGGGGCCTTGAATGCTGATTTGGCTAGTTGAACTGTCGGAATATTTCAAATTTCTGAATTTGTTCAGGTACATTACCTTCCGGGCGGGTGCCGCTCTCTTTACCTCCGCTCTGATCGTCTTCCTCTTCGGGCCAACTATCATCAACTCGCTGCGCATCCGGCAGGGTAAGGGCCAGCCGATTCGCGCCGACGGGCCGCAAACGCATTTCAAGAAGGCCGGTACGCCAACCATGGGCGGCCTGATGATCCTTGCCGGCATCGTCGGCGCGTCGCTGCTCTGGGCCGATCTTTCCAATGTCTATGTTGTCGCAACATTACTGGTGACGCTCGGCTTCGGCGCCATCGGTTTCTATGACGATTACCTCAAGGTCACCAAGCAGAGCCACAAGGGCTTTTCGGGCAAGGCGCGTCTCGGCATCGAGTTCATCATTGCCGGCATTGCCGTCTATTTCATGATGCGCACGGCGCTCGTCTCGGGTCCGGCAGGCTCCACCTTCGGCTCCTCGATTGCATTCCCCTTCTTCAAGGACTTCCTGATCAATATCGGCATCATGTTCGTCGTCTTCGGCGGCTTCGTCATCGTCGGCGCCGGCAATGCCGTAAACCTGACCGATGGCCTCGACGGCCTTGCCATCGTACCGGTCATGATTGCCGCCGCCGCCTTCGGCATCATCGCCTATCTCGCCGGTAATGCGGTCTTTGCGAATTACCTGCAGATCAATTTCGTGCCCGGTACCGGCGAGCTTGCCGTCGTGCTCGGCGCCGTTATCGGCGCGGGCCTCGGCTTCCTTTGGTTCAACGCCCCTCCGGCGGCGATCTTCATGGGGGATACCGGGTCGCTGGCGCTCGGCGGCACGATCGGCACGGTTGCTGTTGCCACCAAGCATGAGATCGTCATGGCGATCGTCGGCGGCCTGTTCGTCATGGAGACCCTCTCGGTCATCATCCAGGTCGGCTTCTTCAAGATGACTGGCCGGCGCGTCTTCCTCATGGCGCCGATCCACCACCATTTCGAAAAGAAGGGCTGGACGGAGAGCCAGGTGGTGATCCGTTTCTGGATCATTGCCGTCGGCCTTGCCATGCTCGGCCTCTCCACCCTGAAGCTGCGGTGAGGCGGTCATGATCCCGGTCACGACGCTTGCAGGAAAGAAGGTCGCTCTCTTCGGTCTCGGCGGCTCAGGTCTGGCCACGGCCAAGGCGCTCGTCGCCGGTGGCGCCGATGTCACGGCCTGGGACGACAATCCTGACAGCGTCGCCAAGGCTGCGGCAGAGGGCATCACCTCTGCCGATCTGCATACAATCGACTGGAGCGCGCAGGCGCTCTTCGTGCTTTCACCCGGCGTGCCGCTTACCCATCCGAAGCCGCACTGGACCGTTGATCTCGCGCGTGCTGCCGGCGTCGATATCGTCGGCGATGTCGAACTCTTCGTGCGCGAGCGCAGGGCGCATGCTCCCGATTGCCCCTTCATCGCGATCACGGGGACTAACGGCAAATCGACGACGACGGCGCTGATTGCCCATATCCTCAAATCGAGTGGCCGCGACACACAGCTCGGCGGCAATATCGGCACGGCCGTGCTGACGCTGGATCCGCCGAAGAGTGAGCGCTATTTCGTCGTCGAATGCTCTTCCTACCAGATCGATCTTTCGCCGACGCTCAATCCTTCGGCCGGCATCCTGCTCAACCTGACACCCGACCACCTCGATCGGCACGGCACGATGCAGCACTATGCCGATGTGAAGGAACGGCTGGTCGCCGGCAGCGATGTCGCTGTTGTCGGCGTCGATGATAGCCATTCGGCGCTGATTGCCGACCGCATCGAGCGGGCAGGGGTGAGGGTTATCAGGATCTCCCGCCGCAATGTCCTGGCCGATGGTATTTATGCCGAAGGCACGAAGCTCATCCAGGCAGCGAGTGGCGCCATGCTGCCCTTCGTCGATCTCGACGGCATCCAGACGCTGCGCGGCAGCCACAATGCGCAGAACGCTGCTGCCGCGGTCGCCGCCTGCCTTGCGGTGGGTATCTCCGCCGAGGACATCCGTGCGGGGCTGGCATCCTTCCCTGGCCTCAAGCATCGCATGCAGCCGGTCGGCCGGCGCGGCAATGTCGTCTTCGTTAACGATTCCAAGGCGACGAATGCGGATGCTGCAGCTCCGGCACTTTCGAGCTACAACAGGATCTACTGGATTGCCGGCGGATTGCCGAAGGCTGGCGGTATTACGACGCTTGCGCCCTATTTCCCCCGCATCGCAAAAGCCTATCTGATCGGTGAGGCGGCGGCGGAATTTGCAGCGACGCTCGGCGAGGCGGCACCCTATGAGATATCAGGCACGCTTGAGCGCGCCGTGGCACATGCGGCAGCTGACGCCGAAAAGGATGAAACCGGCCCCGCGGCCGTGATGTTATCCCCGGCTTGCGCAAGCTTCGACCAGTATAAGAACTTCGAAGTCAGGGGTGATGCCTTTGTCGGCCATGTGGCCGCCCTTGACGGCGTGACGATGCTGATCAATTCGGCAACAGGAGGCAAATGACATGGTGAGCCGCGCGGAACGTGGAGCATTGGCCGATTGGTTCTGGACCATCGACCGCTTTTTCCTGGCCTTGTTCCTCTTCCTGATGGGCATCGGCTTCATGCTCTCCTTTGCGGCTTCGCCGGCGGTTGCCGAGCGTATCGGCCTGGAGCCCTTCCACTTCGTCAAGCGCCACGCCGCCTTCATGATCCCGTCGATTGCGGTCATGCTTGGCCTCTCCTTCCTGACGCCGCGGCAGGTGCGGCGCACCGCAATCATCCTGCTGATCGTGGCACTCGCAATGATGCTGCTAGTGCTGTTCTTCGGCCAGGAAGTGAAGGGCGGCAGGCGATGGATCTGGATCGCCGGCCTTTCCATCCAGCCGTCGGAATTCATGAAGCCGGCCTTCGTCGTGGTCTGCGCCTGGCTCTTTGCCGAACATGCGCGCCAGCCGGAGATACCGGGCAATCTCTTCGCCATCATCCTGTTCGGTATCGTCGTCGCTCTGCTCGTGGCGCAGCCTGACCTTGGTCAAACGATCCTGACGACGGCCGTCTGGGGCGGCATGTTTTTCATGGCTGGAATGCCTTGGCTCTGGATCATCGTACTGGGTGTCGGCGGTGCCGGCGGCCTTGTGACCGCCTATTACGTTTTTCCGCACGTGGCGGGCCGAATAGACAAGTTCCTTACCGGCGAAGGCGATACGTTTCAGATCGATACCGCCCGCGAGGCGATTATCCGAGGTGACTGGTTCGGGCAGGGGCCGGGCGAAGGCATCGTCAAGCGCATCATTCCGGATGCGCATACCGACTTCATCTTTTCGGTCGCGGCCGAGGAATTCGGCATCGTCTTCTGCATCGCACTCGTTGTCATCTTCACTGTGCTGGTGCTGCGCGGCCTGTCGCATGCCTATCGCGAACGCAACGACTTCAATCGCTTTGCCGTCGCCGGCCTCGTGCTGCAGATGGGTATTCAGTCGATCATCAATATCGGCGTCAATCTCGAACTGCTGCCGGCCAAGGGCATGACGCTGCCGCTGATTTCCTACGGCGGTTCGTCGATGGTGGCGATCTGCGTGACGGCCGGCTTCATTCTGGCGCTGACGCGCCATCGCCCGGAAAAACGTGCGCAGGATCGGAGCCTCTTCCGAGTGCCGCACGGCATGCCGGCGGAGTAAGGGTATTATGAGCAAGGGCATCGTCCTTCTTGCTGCCGGGGGAACCGGCGGCCACGTCTTTCCGGCAGAGGCGCTTGCCTTCAAGCTGAGGGAGCGCGGCTATTCCGTGCATCTCGTCACCGACAGCCGCGCCGAGCGCTATGCCGGCAAGTTTCCGGCCGACGAGATCCATGTCGTGCCGTCGGCAACGATCGGTTCGAAGAACCCTGTGGCGGTTGCCCGTTCTCTATGGAAGCTCTGGACGGGGATGCGCGCCGCAAAGCGGCTGATCCAGCGGTTGAAGCCGGTGATCGTCGTCGGCTTCGGCGGTTATCCGACCGTGCCGCCGCTGCTTGCCGCCGCTCGGCTCGGTGTGCCCTCCATGCTGCATGAGCAAAATGCCGTCATGGGTCGTGCCAACAAGGCGCTTGCGCCGCGGGTCAGGGCGATTGCCGGCGGCTTCCTGCCCGAGAGCGGCGGCACGTTTTCCGACAAGACGATCGCGACCGGCAATCCAGTGCGGCCGGCCATCCTTGCCGCGGCCGAACAGCCTTACATGCCGTCGCATCCGGGCGAGGATTTCAATCTTGTCGTCTTCGGCGGCAGCCAGGGCGCGCAATATTTCTCCAAGGCGATGCCGACGGCGATCAGCCTGCTCGACGATGCGCTGCGCGCGCGGCTCAGGGTGACCCAACAAGTTCGGCCGGAGGATATGGAGACGGTGCGCGGCTGCGTGGTGCAGCTGCAGATGGCTGCGGATATTGCACCGTTTTTCAACGACATGGCGGAGCGTCTTGCCAAAGCGCATCTGGTCATCTGCCGCTCCGGCGCCTCGACGGTTTCAGAGATCTCGGTCATCGGCCGTCCAGCCGTGCTGGTGCCTTATCC
Organism: Rhizobium viscosum; assembly: GCF_014873945.1. Taxonomy (NCBI): domain Bacteria; kingdom Pseudomonadati; phylum Pseudomonadota; class Alphaproteobacteria; order Hyphomicrobiales; family Rhizobiaceae; genus Rhizobium; species Rhizobium viscosum. The sequence continues at coordinate 3,403,563 of NZ_JADBEC010000001.1, forward strand.
GCATGCGCTGGACCACGATCAGGCGGCCAATGCGGCGGCGCTGGCAGCGGCCGGCGGAGCCAAGGTGATCGCCCAATCCGAGCTTTCGCCCGAGCGTATCGCCTCTATCCTGACGCATGTCATGAACGATCCGGAAAAGCTCGCCAGCATGGCGGCTGCCGCCAAGCTCGCGGGAAAACCTGATGCAGCGAACTTGCTTGCCGACATGGTTGAGGCTATTGCCGCCGGTAAGACAGTTGCAGAATTCAAGGGGGCATGCGCATGAAGCTGCCAAAGGCGATCGGCCTTGTCCATTTCATCGGCATCGGCGGTATCGGCATGAGCGGTATCGCCGAGGTGCTGCATAATCTCGGTCACAGGGTACAGGGATCGGATCAGTCCGACAGCGCCAACGTTCAGCGCCTGCGCGACAAGGGCATCGAAGTCTTTGTCGGCCATAGGGCGGAAAACCTCGGCGATGCCGAAGTCGTCGTCGTGTCGACCGCGATCAAGAAGAGCAATCCGGAACTCATTGCTGCACGCGAGAAGCTCCTGCCGGTCGTGCGCCGCGCTGAAATGCTGGCCGAGCTGATGCGCTTCCGCAATGCGATTGCCATCGGCGGCACGCATGGCAAGACGACGACCACTTCGCTTGTTGCCACGCTGCTCGAAGCCGGAGGGCTGGATCCGACCGTCATCAATGGCGGCATCATCAATGCCTACGGCACGAATGCGCGCATGGGCGAGGGCGAGTGGATGGTGGTCGAGGCGGACGAATCCGACGGCACCTTCCTGAAGCTGCCGGCCGATGTGGCCGTCGTGACCAATATCGATCCTGAGCATCTGGATCATTACGGCAATTTCGACGCCGTTCGCGCCGCCTTCCGGCAATTTGTCGAGAATGTTCCTTTCTACGGCTTCGGCGTCATGTGCCTCGACCATCCCGAGGTTCAGGCGCTGGTCAGCCGGATCGAAGACCGCAAGGTCATCACCTACGGCGAGAATCCGCAGGCCGATGTGCGCTTCATGAATGTGCGTATCGATGGCACGCGCTCGATCTTCGACGTTGAAATCCGCCGCCGCCGCACCGGCGAAGTCATCAGGCTCGACGATCTCGTCATGCCGATGCCCGGCCGTCACAACATCTCGAATGCCACCGCGGCCATCGCCGTCGCCAACCGCCTCGGCATGTCCCGCGAGGATATCGCCAAAGGGCTTGCCTCTTTCGGCGGCGTAAAGCGGCGCTTCACGCTGACCGGCGAATGGAACGGCGTGCAGATCTTCGACGATTACGGTCATCACCCGGTCGAGATCAAGGCGGTGCTGCGCGCCGCCCGCGAGGCCTGCAAGGGCCGTATCATCGCGGTGCACCAGCCTCACCGCTATACCCGCCTGTCGAGCCTGTTCGAGGAATTTGCCGCCTGCTTCAATGATGCCGATAGTATTTTTATCGCGCCTGTTTATGCAGCGGGCGAGGATGCGATCGAGGGCGCGGAATCGGAATCGCTGGTTTCCCGCATCAAATCGGGTGGTCATCGCGATGCGCGCTTCCTTCCTTCGGCGGAAGCTCTACCGCAGATGGTAGCAGAAATTGCAAAACCCGGGGACTTTGTAGTTCTGTTGGGTGCTGGTAGCATTACATATTGGGCAGCGGCGCTGCCGAAGCAGTTGCAAGACCTTTCAGGAAAATCCGCATGAAACAGGTTAATGGGGAAAAGCTACTTGCCTCTCTCGGAGAAGGCGTAAAGGACATTCGCGGTCGACTGACGCCGGATGCCCCCATGGACCGCGTCACCTGGTTCCACGCCGGCGGTCTGGCAGAGCTGATGTTCCAGCCGCACGACGAGGACGATCTCATCGCCTTCCTGAAGATCCTGCCGGATGAAGTTCCGCTGACGGTGGTCGGCGTCGGCTCGAACATCCTGGTACGCGATGGCGGAATTCCGGGCGTCGTGCTGCGCCTGTCGGCCAAGGGCTTCGGCTTTGTCGAACTCGCCGGCGAAAACCGCATTCTCGCCGGCGCCATCTGCCCGGACAAGCATGTGGCCGCCATGGCGATGGACAACGGCATCGGCGGATTTGCTTTCTATTATGGCATTCCAGGCGGCATCGGTGGTGCCGCCCGCATGAATGCCGGCGCCAATGGATCCGAGACGAAGGATCGCGTCGTCGAGGTCCGCGCGATCGACCGCAAGGGCAACAAACACGTGCTGACGAATGCCGAGATGGGCTATTCCTATCGCCATTCCGATGCTGCCGATGATCTGATCTTCACCTCAGTGCTGTTCGAGGGCTATCCCGACGATCGCGCCAAGATCCGCGCCGAGATGGATGCCGTGCGCAATCACCGGGAGACGGTGCAGCCGATTCGTGAAAAGACCGGTGGTTCGACCTTCAAGAATCCCGAGGGGCATTCGGCGTGGAAGCTGATCGACGAGGCGGATTGCCGCGGTCTCGTCATCGGCAGCGCGCAGATGTCGTCGCTTCACTGCAACTTCATGATCAACATGGGGCAGGCGACGGGTTACGATCTCGAATATCTCGGCGAAGAAGTGCGTCGCAAGGTTTTCGAGACGGCGGGCATCAAGCTCGAATGGGAAATCAAGCGTCTCGGTCTCTTCATGCCCGGCCGCGAGGTTCGCCCTTTCCAGGGTGTCACGACAGAGTAAGCGCTATTTTACTGCAAGCCTTAAACCTTCGCGCGGCGTCACGATGGGCGACCAGCCCAGCACGTCGCGCGCATGGGATATATCGACCTGCAGCGAGCCGCAGAGGCGCTGATAGACGGCTTCCTTTCCCGTGATCCTGGCCGCCATGTGTATCAGGGAAGGCGGGAAGGGGAGAAGTGCCGGTCTGACACCGAGCCCTGCGGCGATACCCTCGATCAACGCAGGCGTCGAGAGATCTTCCCCATCGCCCGCAAGGAAGGTTTCGCCTGCGGCAGCCGGATGCTGCATGCAGGTGATGATCAGGTCGACGAGGTTCTGAACCGCGACCAGCGTGCGGTGGTTCTTCAGCGAGGCGAAGGGCAGGGGCAGCTTCTTGCGGACAAGGGCGACGAGCAGGGCGAAGTTACCGCGTGCACCTGGGCCGTAGACAAGCGGCGGGCGAATGACGACGACCTCCATGCCGGTGCGGGCGGCGATCTCCCGGAGGCCGATTTCGCTTTCCATTTTCGAAATGCCGTAGGGATCGATCGGCTTCGGCGCGTCATCGTGCCTGAACGGCCGGTCGTTTTCTTCGCCGTTGACCTTGATGGTGCTGATGAAGACGAAACGCTTCACGCCGGCGCGGGCTGCCTGTTCGGCAAGATTGAGCGTGGAGGCAGTGTTGACCCGGCGGAAATCCGCCAGCGGATCAGCCGAGCGATCGTTCATCATGTGAACGCGGGCAGCAAGATGGACGATGGCATCGACGCCTTCGAGTGCTGCAGTCCAATCAGTCTTCTCGGTGATCTCGATTGGGAAATGCCTGATATCAGGCGGGAAGGCTGATATCGGGGATCGGGTCGTAACCGCCACGTCGCAGATCCGCTCCCTGTACAGCCGTTCGACAAGAGGAGCGCCGACGAAGCCGGCTGCGCCGGTGACGAGGCATCGCATGATCTTCTCCCTGTTCCGCCCGTGGAGGTCTTCGCTAACCGGAAGTATCACGCGCATCAATAGAAAAAGGCCGCGACGGCAAGCGTCGCGGCCTCTCGCTTAGATTCAGTGGTTCAGACTTCTTCTCGGCCCGACAGCCGGATGCAGATCAGCGAGATCGCAGCCGAGGCGGCGAGGTAGTAGCCGACATAGTTGAGGCTGTAGTTGGTCGCGAGCCAGGTGGCGATATAGGGAGCGAGCGAAGCCCCGAAGATGCCGCCGAGGTTGAAGGTCATCGAGGCGCCGGTGTAGCGCACCATGGTCGGGAAGGGGGCAGCGAGCGCTGCGCCGATCGGACCATAGGTGAAGCCCATCAGGCCGAGGCCGATGATCGAGCACATGAAGGCGCCGGTCAGGCCCGCCGTCAGCAGGCTTGCGTAGAAAAAGCCGAAGATCGCAATGGCGATCGTCGTCAGGCTCAGGATCAGGCGACGCGAATAGCGATCCGATAGCCAGCCGGAGAGCGGGATCGTCAGGCCGAAGAAGACGACGCCGACGAGTTGGACGACCAGGAACTGCTCGCGCGAATAGCCGAGCCCGCCCTTTTCCAGGGGTGTGGTGCCCCAGGACAGCGTGAAGACCGTCATCAGGTAGAAGAGCACGAAGGTGGCGACGGCGATGAAGGTGCCGAGAATCAGGCTGCGCAGATGACCGCGGAAGACGGTGGCGACCGGAACGGCGACGCGCTCGTGCTTTTCGACAGCCTTCTGAAATTCCGGCGTTTCAGCGATCTTCAGGCGAACATAGAGACCGACGGCGACGAGCGCGAGGCTGGCAATGAAGGGAATGCGCCAGCCATAGGTGAGGAAGTCCTCGTTGCTCATGGTTTCCGCCAGGATCAGGAAGAAGCCGGAGGAGAGAATGAAGCCGATCGGCGCACCGAGCTGCGGGAACATGGCATACCAGCTGCGCCTGCCGGGAGGAGCGTTTTCTGTTGCGAGCAGCACGGCGCCGCCCCATTCGCCGCCGAGGCCAAGGCCCTGGCCGAAGCGGCAAAGTGCCAGCAGCAGCGGCGCGGCGATGCCGATCGCGTCGTAGCCCGGCAGAATGCCGATCACCACGGTCGACAGGCCCATGGTCATCAGGGCTGCCACCAGCGTCGCCTTGCGGCCGACCTTGTCGCCGAAATGACCGAAGACCACGGCGCCGAAGGGGCGGGCGAAGAAGGCGATAGAGAAAGTGACGAGGGATTGCAGCAGCGCAGAGGTCGGATCGCTGGACGGGAAGAAGAGGTGCGGGAAAACGAGGACGGCTGCCGTCGCATAGACGTAGAAATCGAAGAATTCGATCGTGGTGCCGATGAGGCTCGCGATCAGGACGCGTGCGGGGGAATTGACTTGCGTGCTGCTCGAAGGGCTCGGCGATACGGAGATCGCTTCTGTCATGTTCATTCCAATCAGTATTTTTATCGATTTGCTTGGGAGGTGTCGCTCTTAACGCAATTTTAAGGCTGAGAAAATGCCCGGACACGCAAGAATATGACGCAAGCGACATTATGCGCTGGTTTGACAGGGCGGCACCGATATGGGTAGCCGTCCGCCCTGGTTCGGCGGTTTCTCAACCTTGCGCCAGGCTTGTCGGGAAGTGGCCCCGAACTTGACCGGAATCAAATTGCAATTGATTGATAAAGTGCTCTCTGGTTGAGAGAATGGAGGGGCACACATGCGGAAAAGTCTTGCTGCCGAGTTTCTCGGCACGTTTTGGTTGGTCTTCGGCGGATGCGGTAGTGCCGTGCTCGCGGCCGCCTATCCCGAACTTGGAATCGGTTTTGCCGGCGTGGCGCTGGCGTTTGGTTTGACCGTGGTCACCATGGCCTATGCCGTGGGCGGTATTTCCGGCGGCCATTTCAATCCCGCCGTCTCTCTCGGGCTTGTTGTTGCGGGACGTTTTCCTGCGGCGCGTCTCGTTCCCTATATCGTCGCACAGGTGATCGGTGCCATCGTTGCTGCCGCCGCGCTCTATCTCATCGCCAGCGGCAAGGCGGGTTTCGAACTCGGCGGGTTTGCCGCCAACGGATATGGCGAACATTCTCCCGGCGGTTATTCGCTGCTTTCGGCGCTGCTGATCGAAATTCTGCTGACCATGTTTTTCCTGATCATCATCCTGGGATCGACAAGCAGCAGGGTGCCTGCCGGCTTTGCACCACTTGCGATCGGCCTGGGGCTGACGCTAATTCACCTCGTCGCGATCCCCGTAACGAACACCTCCGTCAATCCGGCGCGTTCGACCGGGCAGGCGCTTTTCGTCGGCGGCTGGGCGCTGCAGCAGCTCTGGCTGTTCTGGATCGCGCCGCTTGCGGGCGGTGCGATTGGCGGCCTCGTCTGGAAGTTCTTCGGCGATAAGGACTGATCGCAGAAGATCGCCACATGCCATTGAACCCGCGTGGTTTTTCTGCGCGGGTTTTTCGTTTTCCATCGTGCTTGCGGCCTATTCGCGGTGATATTCGAGCGATCGTAACGGCAGAAAAATGAAGCATACGGCAAGGCGGAGTTAACGAAAGTAAACGATTCGTTAACCATAATGATGCTCTAATGCACCCAAGTCAGACAAAGGCCACGAACCGCGCAGACCAGCTCCGCGTAAGCCTCGATCCGGCAGAGTGAAAGTTATTTTTGGGGGTGTTGATGAGTCGCGAGCACGTAGCTGTCCTGATGGGCGGATTTTCTTCGGAGAGGCCTGTCAGCCTTTCTTCGGGGAAGGCGTGTGCCGATGCTCTCGAAGGTGAAGGCTTCAAGGTGACGCGCATCGATGTCGAGCGCGACATTTCCGAGAAGCTCTCTGCCCTGAAGCCCGACGTTGTCTTCAATGCCTTGCATGGGCCTTTCGGCGAGGATGGCACCATCCAGGGCATTCTCGAATATCTGCAGATCCCTTATACGCATTCGGGCGTGCTTGCTTCTGCGCTTGCCATGGACAAGGCCCGGGCGAAGCGTGTGGCCGCCGCCGCCGGTGTTCCGGTTGCCGAATCGCAGGTTCTGAATCGCTTCTCGTTTCCGTCGGAGCATCCGATGAAGGCGCCCTATGTGGTCAAGCCGGTGCGCGAGGGCTCCAGCTTTGGTGTCGTTATCGTCGGTGAGGATCAGGCGCATCCGCCGCAGGTCATCGGCTCGGCCGAGTGGCGTTATGGCGAGGAGGTCATCGTCGAGCGCTACATCCATGGTCGCGAGCTGACCTGCGGTGTGATGGGTGATCAACCCATGGATGTCATTGAGGTGGTACCTCAGGGCCACAATTTCTATGATTACGACTCCAAGTATGCGTCGGGTGGCTCAAAACATGTCTTGCCGGCTAAAATTTCACCGAAAATTTACCAAAAAATACAAACATTGGCATTAAGGGCGCATCAAGCAATCGGTTGCCGCGGCGTCAGTCGGTCCGACTTTCGTTACGACGATCGTTTCTCCGAAGACGGCGAGATCATCTGGCTGGAGGTCAATACTCAGCCGGGCATGACTCCAACCTCCCTTGTGCCCGAAATGGCCGGCCATGCCGGATATTCCTTTGGTGCATTTCTCCGGTGGATGGTGGAGGACGCGTCTTGTTTGCGTTGACGGTCAAAAGGATAGGGCGCCCCAGCCGTTATGCCGAGCTTCCTGTTCTGGAAGCCGACGAACGCCGCGTGCTGCCGCGTCCGCTGCGCCGCGTCGTACGCTTCCTCGTCAGTCTCGGTAGCGGCCGCATCCATATCCCGACCCACACGGGCACGGTTTCCGCGCTTGGCTTCCTTGCCGCGACTGGTCTCTATGGCATGTCGCTTGGCGGCCATACGGAAGCCGTCGCGCAGGCAACGACCAGTGCTGTCGGCTTTGCCATCGAGGACGTGAAGGTCTCCGGCAACAATCAGACCTCCGAAATCGAGATTCTGCAGCTTCTCGGACTCGATGGCGCGACGTCGCTCGTCGCCCTCGATGTCGATGCCGCGCGCCAGAAGATTGCGCGCCTTCCCTGGGTCGAAAATGTCGAAGTCCGCAAGGTCTATCCGAAGACGATCGAGGTGAAGCTCTCGGAGCGCGCCGCCTATGCCATCTGGCAGCACGGCCAGGAGCTTTCGCTGATCGAGAAGAGTGGCAGCGTGATCGCGCCGCTTCGCGACAATAAATTCTCGACCCTGCCGCTGGTCGTCGGCCGTGATGCCGAAACGGCGGCCGCCTCCATCGAAGATGCCTTCGCCAAGTGGCCCGATGTCAAGGCCCGTGTGAAGGCTTACGTCTGGGTTTCCGGTCGTCGCTGGGATCTGCACATGGACAACGGCGTCGTCGTCAAGCTGCCGGAAGACGGTCTCGACCAGGCACTCGCGACCCTTTCGGAATTTGACAAGGAACAGCAGCTTCTGGAGCGCGATATCGCTGCAGTCGATCTCAGGTTGCCGGATCGCACGACGATCCAGCTGACGCCTGAGGCAGCAGCCCGCCGACAGGCGGCAGTCACGGCGCGCACCAAGGATTTGAAGAAGGCGGGGCAGAATATATGAGCTTGTTCGGTTCATCCCATTTCGGATTGCCGCGCCTGAAGCCGCTTTCGTCGAAGCGGTCGCATATTGTTTCGGTGCTCGATATCGGCTCGACCAAGGTCGTCTGCATGATCGGTCGGCTGACGCCGCGCGAGGAAAGCCAGATCCTGCCGGGCCGCACGCACAATATCGAGATCATCGGCATCGGCCATCAGCGTTCGCGCGGGATCAAGACCGGTGTGATCGCCGATCTCGACGCGCTGGAAGGCGTCATTCGTCTCGCCGTCGATGCGGCCGAGCGCATGGCGGGCCTGACCGTCGAGAGCCTGATCGTCAATCTGACTGCCGGTCGTCTCGGCAGCGACATCTACACGGCAACCATCGATCTCGGCGGCCAGGAAGTCGAACTGAACGACCTGAAGAAGGTGCTTTCGGCAGCCTGCCAGCAGTCGCTGCGCCAGGACCGCGCCGTCCTGCATTCGCTGGCCACCGGCTTCTCGCTGGATGGCGAGCGCGGCATCCGCGATCCGCTGGCGATGTATGGCGATGCGCTCGGCGTCGACATGCATGTGGTGACGGCGGAGCGCTCGGCGCTCAAAAATCTCGAGCTGAGCGTCAACAGGGCGCATCTTTCGGTGGAAGGAATCGTTGCAACGCCTTATGCATCTGGTCTTGCCGCACTGGTCGACGATGAAGTCGAACTTGGCTGTGCGGCCATCGACATGGGCGGCGGCACGACGACGATTTCGGTCTTTGCCGAAGGCAAGCTTGTCCATACCGATGCAGTCGGCCTCGGCGGTCATCATGTGACGACCGACCTCGCACGCGGCCTTTCCACCCGGATCGAGGATGCTGAACGTTTGAAGGTGGTCCATGCTTCGGCGCTGACCAATTCTTCCGACGAGCGTGAACTGATCTCCATTCCGCCGATCGGCGAGGATGACCGTGATCAGCCGTCGCAGGTGCCGCGGGCTCTGGTTTCGCGCATCGTTTCGGCGCGTATCGAGGAGACGATGGAACTCATCCGCGACCGGATCCAGCGTTCGGGCTTCAGCCCGATCGTCGGAAAGCGAGTCGTGCTGACGGGCGGCGCCAGCCAGCTGACGGGCCTTGCCGAAGTGGCACGGCGCATCCTGGCCCGCAACGTCCGTATCGGCCGCCCGATGGGTGTCTCGGGTCTTCCGACGGCGGCCAAGGGCCCGGCCTTTTCGACGGCCGTGGGTTTGATGATCTATCCGCAGGTCGCGGACATGGAAACACATGCGTCACAGAGCAGCCTGCTTCTGTCGCTTGGGGGTAATAACAGCCGCATCGCCCGCATGGGCCAGTGGCTGAAGGAAAGCTTTTGAAATTGAGTGAATTGGCCGGCGTGGCGATGCGGCCAGAGAGAGAAGGAACTGGTACCATGACTATCAAGCTGCAGAAGCCTGACATCACCGAGCTGAAGCCGCGCATCACCGTGTTCGGCGTTGGCGGCGGCGGCGGCAATGCCGTCAATAACATGATTTCCGCAGGCCTCCAGGGCGTCGACTTCGTCGTTGCCAACACGGATGCCCAGGCACTGACGATGACGAAGGCCGAACGGATCATCCAGCTCGGCGCCAGCGTTACCGAAGGCCTCGGCGCCGGCTCGCAGCCGGAAGTCGGCCGTGCAGCCGCCGAAGAGTGCATCGACGAGATCGTCGATCACCTGAATGGCACGCATATGTGCTTCGTCACCGCCGGCATGGGCGGTGGTACCGGTACGGGTGCTGCTCCTGTCGTCGCACAGGCGGCCCGCAACAAGGGCATCCTGACGGTCGGCGTCGTTACCAAGCCGTTCCACTTCGAAGGCGGGCGCCGCATGCGCCTGGCCGAATCCGGTATTCAGGAACTGCAGAAGTCTGTCGATACGCTCATCGTCATTCCGAACCAGAACCTCTTCCGGATCGCCAACGACAAGACGACCTTCGCCGACGCCTTCGCCATGGCTGACCAGGTTCTCTACTCGGGCGTTGCCTGCATCACCGACCTGATGGTGAAGGAAGGTCTCATCAACCTCGACTTCGCCGACGTCCGTTCCGTCATGCGCGAAATGGGCCGTGCGATGATGGGCACGGGCGAGGCTTCCGGTTCGGGCCGCGCCATGCAGGCCGCCGAAGCGGCGATCGCCAACCCGCTGCTCGACGAAACCTCGATGAAGGGCGCACAGGGCCTGCTGATCTCCATCACCGGCGGTCGCGACCTCACGCTCTTCGAAGTCGACGAAGCTGCAACCCGCATCCGTGAAGAAGTCGATCCGGACGCCAACATCATCCTCGGCGCAACCTTCGACGAATCGCTCGAAGGCATCATCCGCGTCTCGGTCGTTGCCACCGGTATCGACCGCGCGATGAACCAGGCTGCCGATCGGTCGTTCCAGCCGGTCGCAAAGCCGGCTATCCGTCCCTCCGCGGCCGTTGCTCCGGCACCGGCCGCAGTTCAGCCTGCTCCGGTCATGCAGGCACCGAAGGCCGACCAGATTGCGCAGACCATCCGTATGGCTGAAGCCGAGATGGAACGTGAACTGGAAATCCCGGCTCCGCGTGCCGCTGCTCCGATCCAGCAGCAGCCGGTGATGCAGGAGACCTTCCGTCCGCAGAGCAAGATTTTTGCTTCTGCGCCTGAAGCGGCCCCGGTCATGCGCCAGGCTCCGGTACAGTCGGCTCCCGTCATGCAGCAGCCGGCTCCGCAGCCTATCATGCAGCAGCAGCCGGTCCGTCACGAGCCCCTGATCCGCCAGGCTCCTGAGCAGGTCCGCATGCCAAAGGTCGAGGACTTCCCGCCGGTCGTCCAGGCCGAGATCGACCATCGCTCGCAGCCTGCCGCTTCGCACGTCCAGGAAGAGCGCGGCCCGATGGGCCTGCTCAAGCGAATCACCAATTCGCTTGGCCGCCGCGAAGAGGAAGTCGCTCCGGAAATGACCTCCGCGCCGGCTGCATCCTCGCAGCAGCGCCGTCCGTTGTCACCGGAAGCAAGCCTCTACGCACCGCGTCGCGGCAACCTTGACGACCAGGGCCGTGCAGTGCCGCAGGCCCGCATGATGCAGGAAGACGACCAGCTGGAAATCCCGGCGTTCCTGCGTCGCCAGTCGAACTGATAGGACAGCTTCTCCACAGAAAACGCCCGGGGCAGAAATCCCGGGCGTTTGCATTTCTACCTGATTGAATTCTAAATGCTTTTCGCTCTGCGGATTTCGTAACAAATCGAAACGAACAGTGATTTGGATTGCAGCGCCCGTCCACGTAAGTATGAAGCAAGCGAACTGCCCTTAGAGTCCGCTTCGAGCGGTTCGGGCAGTGTAGAAGAAAGATCCGGTCGGTTGCCTGCAACGGATACGGAAGAATAAAGGCAGAATTTTATGGGACTTGGCTTGCTGGGCTTTCAGACGACGGTATCGCGTCCGGTGACACTTTCGGGCATCGGCGTTCATTCTGGTGCCGACGTTTCGATCACCTTCAATCCGGCCGAAGCCGGCACCGGCGTGATTTTCCAGCGCATCCATGACAATGGTGACGTTACCGAACTGAAGGCTGTTTCCTCGCAGGTCGGCAATACCGATCTCTGCACCGTTCTCGGCTTCTCGCCGGCCCATTCCGTCGCGACGATCGAACATGTCATGGCAGCCGTTTACGCTCTCGGCCTCGACAATGTCGTGATCGAAGTCAACGGCGCTGAAATGCCGATCATGGATGGCAGCTCGGTTCCCTTCGTCGAAGCTATCGAACAGGTCGGCCTCGTTTCCCTCGGCGTCAAGCGCCGCTATATCCGCATCACCAAGCCTGTACGTATCGAGCATGGTGGTTCCTGGAGCGAGTTCCGCCCCTATGACGGCACGCGCTTCGAAGTCGAGATCGATTTCGAATGCCCGCTGATCGGCCGTCAGAAGTGGGAAGGCGATCTAACTGCCACCGTTTTCAAGGCCGAGCTGTCGCGTGCGCGCACTTTCGGCTTCATGCGTGATGTCGAGCGTCTCTGGGCTTCGGGCCATGCTCTCGGCTCTTCGCTCGAAAATTCCGTCGTCATCTCCGACGATAATACCGTCATCAATGTCGAAGGCCTGCGCTATGCCAAGGACGAGTTCGTGCGTCACAAGACGCTCGATGCCGTCGGCGATCTGGCGCTTGCCGGCGCACAGTTCATCGGCTGCTACCGTTCCTATCGCGGCGGCCACAAGATGAATGCCAACGCTCTCAAGGCACTGCTCAGCGATCCCTCGGCCTATGAAGTGGTCGAGACCTCGACGCCGCGCCAGCGCGTTGCCGTTCGCGAATTCATTGCAGTCAGCGCTCCGGAATTCGCCCCCTGGTCGGCATGACCTCCAGTATACCAATTAAGGCCAGGGCCGCCTCCTAACGGGGGCGGTTTTTTTATGGAGAGGCGGCGGATGCGTGGCGATAGATGTTTTGCGGCATATATTTAGCCGCTGCCGCTTCGAATGCCGGTGAAAAGCCCGACATTCTCGGCGGTGCTGCCACAAAAATGCGTTAATGCGTGATCATTGCGTTGCTCTTGATAGGTATTTGTGGCTAGAAACGCCAGCTAGGCGTGGCTGCCGTGGAGTGGACGGCAGCGGTGGGATTCTTTCGAATGGCTTATGCAAGGTCTGACATGATGATGAAGACAGCGCGTGCTTTGCTCGCATCCGTGATGGTGCTGAGCGCAGGTGCCTTGATTTCCGGCTGCCAGTCGGACCCTGATATCGACATCACCAAGCTCGGCCTCGAAACCGATCCGCCTGACGTGCTCTACACGCAGGGCCTCGCCAACATGAAGGCCGGCAATATGGCCGAGGCGGCGCGCAAGTTCGATGCGATCGATGCGCAGAACCCCTTCTCGGAATGGGCGCGCAAGGCGCTCGTCATGAGCACCTTCGTCAAGTATCGCCAGGGCCGCTTCGACGACGCGCTCGCATCCGGCAACAAATATATGGCGCAGTATCCGAAGTCTAAGGATGCCGCTTACGTGCAGTATCTCGTGGGCCTGACCTATTCCAAGCAGATCGTCGACGTGACGCAGGACCAGCGCGCCTCGCAGAAGACGATCGAGGCGATGCAGGCCGTCGTCGACAACTATCCCGACTCCGAATATGTCGACGACGCGCAGGCCAAGATGCGCTTTGCGCGCGACCAGCTCGCCGGCAAGGAGATGCAGGTCGGCCGTTACTACATGGAGCGCAAGGAATATCTCGCTGCGATCTCGCGTTTCCGCATTGTCGTCGAGAAATACCCGAACACGAATCAGGTCGAAGAGGCGCTCGCCCGTCTCGTTGAAGCCTATTATGCGATGGGTGTCGTCGAGGAGGCGCAGACTGCTGCTGCCGTTCTCGGTCACAATTATCCCGACAGCCAGTGGTATGCTGATTCTTATAAACTGCTGCAGTCGGGTGGCGCGGAGCCGCGTGAAAACAAGGGTTCGTGGATCGCCGCAGCGGGCAAGAAACTCCTTCTCGGTTCCTGAGGCCAATGCTGATCCAGCTTTCGATCCGCGATATCGTTCTGATCGAGCGGCTGGATCTTGCCTTCGAGACCGGCCTCTCCGTGCTGACGGGTGAGACGGGTGCGGGCAAATCCATCCTGCTCGACAGTTTATCGCTGGCCCTTGGCGGGCGCGGCGATGGCGGCCTCGTGCGCCACGGCGAGGACAAGGGCCAGGTGACGGCCGTCTTCGATGTCGGCATGGATCACGGTGCCCGCAAGCTCTTGCGCGAAAACGGCATCGATGACGAAGGCGACCTGATCTTTCGCCGACAGCAATCCTCAGATGGCCGCACAAAGGCCTATGTGAACGACCAGCCGCTGAGCGTGCAGCTGATGCGTCAGGCCGGCCAGATGCTGGTCGAGATCCACGGCCAGCACGACGACCGCGCGCTCGTCGATACAAACGCCCATAGAACGTTGCTGGACGCCTTTGCGGGCATCAGCGATGACGTTCAGGGCGTCGGGACACTTTACCGCCAGTGGCGCGACAGCGAGCGTACGCTGAAGAAACACCGCGAGAAGGTCGAGGCGGCTTCCCGTGAGGCGGATTATCTGCGCTCCTCCGTCGAAGAGCTCGAAAAGCTTTCACCGCGCGATGGTGAAGAAGACGAGCTTGCCGACCGCCGCCAGAAGATGATGAAGGCGGAGCGCATTGCCGGCGATATTGCCGAGGCTTCCGAGTTCCTCAACGGCAATGCCTCTCCCGTGCCGCATATCGCCTCGCTGGTGCGCCGTCTCGAGCGCAAGAGCCATGAGGCGCCCGGATTGCTGGAAGACACCGTAGCGCTTCTTGACGCCGCGCTGGACCAGCTCTCCAACGCGCAGATGGAAGTCGAGGCGGCACTGCGCAAGACGGAATATGATCCGAAGGAACTGGAGCGCGTCGAAGAGCGGCTGTTTGCGCTGCGCGCTGCCTCCCGCAAATATTCCGTTCCCGTCACCGAGCTTCCGGCGCTCGCCGTGCGCATGATCAGCGATCTTGCCGATCTCGATGCCGGCGAAGAGCGTCTCTCCAAGCTCGAGGCGGAAGTCGGGGTCGCCAAGGCGAATTATGATGCGGCCGCCCGCTCGCTTTCGCAGAAGCGTCACCATGCGGGCGATGCGCTGGCGCAGGCCGTCATGGCAGAGCTGCCGGCACTGAAGCTCGAGCGCGCCCGCTTCATGGTGGAGATCACTACCGATACGGAGGAGGCGACGGCCGAAGGTATCGATGTCGTCGAATTCCATGTCCAGACCAATCCGGGCACGCGGCCGGGCTCGATCATGAAGGTGGCCTCGGGCGGCGAACTCTCGCGCTTCCTGCTGGCGCTCAAGGTGGCGCTTGCCGATCGCGGTTCGGCGCCGACCCTCGTCTTTGACGAAATCGACACTGGTGTGGGTGGTGCCGTGGCTGACGCGATCGGCCAGCGGCTGAAGCGGCTTTCCGAGCGTGTGCAGGTGCTCTCCGTCACTCATGCGCCGCAGGTGGCCGCGCGGGCCGCCACGCATCTCCTGATCTCCAAGGGACCGTCCGGCGACGGCTCCGACAAGATCGCCACGCGCGTTGCCACTATGGCTCACAAGGACCGTACAGAAGAGATCGCACGCATGCTGGCCGGCGCTTCCGTGACGGAAGAGGCGAGGGCGGCCGCTGCGCGGCTGCTGGCAGGTAACGGCTAGGTATTCACCGGTGGTGACAAGCGCGAAGCGCTGGGTTATCTGACCTCACCACTGGTGAGGTCCATGTATGCGGCTTTTCCATTTCAGCGACGATCCCGGCATTGCGGTCTTCGAACCGCGCCCGGTTCGCATTTCGTCCGGACGGCCGCCCGGCCGGGAGTGGCTGAACGGGCCGCTCGTCTGGGCGATCGATGATATTCACGACTTCATGTATCTCTTCCCGCGCGATTGCCCGCGCATCGTTGTTTGGGCAAAGCCGGAGACATCGCACGAGGATCGCCGCCTGCTCGGGGACTGGCGGGGTGCCGCCTATGTCGAGCGAGACTGGCTGGAGCGACTGCAGGCCGAGACCATCCACCGCTACGAGATGCCGACGGAGGGTTTCGAGGATCTGCAGGACGCGGGAATGTGGGTGTCGCGGAGGAATGTCGTACCGCTCGCGCTCACGGCTCTGTCCGGCCTCGACCGGGAATTTGCACCACGCGGTATCGAGCTTAAGGTCGTCGACAGTCTTATGCCGGTGAAGGCGCTGCAGGACACGACATTACATGTGAGCGCCATCAGACTCCGCAACGCCCGGCCGTAAATTCCAAACGTCGGTGCTATTTCAATCGCGGAATTTTGCTCTAAAACCATTGCAGATTCTCTGGAGTGGAGCTGCATGTCGACCGAATCCGTCGCTGTTGAGGACCTGACCCTTGAAGACGCTGCCATCGAACTGGAGCGGCTGGCCAAGGAGGTTGCGCGTAACGACGCGCTCTATCATGGCAAGGACCAGCCAGAGATTTCCGATGCGGATTACGACGCGCTGAAGCGTCGCAACGATGCGATCGAGGCACGCTTTCCGGAGCTCATTCGCGATGACAGTCCGTCGCGCCGGGTGGGGGCCGAACCGTCCAACACCTTTGCGCCGGTCGTCCATTCCCGGCCGATGCTGTCACTCGACAACACCTTTTCACAGGAAGATGTGCGCGACTTCGTTGCCAGCGTCTATCGCTTCCTCGGCCGCCTGCCTGACAATTCCATCGCCTTTACCGCCGAACCGAAGATTGACGGGCTTTCCATGTCGATCCGTTACGAGAATGGCAAGCTGGTGACGGCTGCCACGCGCGGCGACGGCACGACAGGCGAAAACGTCACGGCCAATATCCGCACCATCAAGGAAATCCCAAACGAGCTGCCGAAGGGCGTTCCATCCGTCGTGGAAGTGCGTGGCGAGGTCTACATGGCCAAGAGCGATTTCATGGCGCTCAACGCCCAGATGGAGGCCGAAGGCAAGCAGACCTATGTCAATCCGCGCAACACGGCGGCAGGATCGCTGCGTCAGCTCGACGCGAAGGTGACGGCGAGCCGCAAGTTGAAGTTCTTTGCCTATGCATGGGGCGAGATGTCGGACATGCCTGCCAATACGCAGATGGGCATGGTCGAAAAGTTCAGGGAGTGGGGCTTCCCGGTCAATCCACTGATGAAGCGGCTGAGTTCGGTTGACGATATCCTTGCCCACTATAGTGAGATCGGTCTCGAACGGCCGGACCTCGATTATGATATCGACGGTGTCGTCTACAAGGTCGACAGCCTCGAATTGCAGCAGCGCCTCGGCTTCCGCTCGCGCAGTCCGCGCTGGGCGACCGCGCACAAGTTCCCGGCCGAACAGGCTTTCACCATCGTCGAGAATATCGACATCCAGGTCGGCCGCACCGGCGCACTGACGCCCGTAGCGCGGCTGACGCCGATCACCGTCGGCGGCGTCGTCGTCACTAATGCGACGCTGCATAACGAGGATTATATCAAGGGCATCGGCAACAATGGCGAACGCATCCGCGAGGAGGAGCACGATATCCGCATCGGCGACACCGTCATCGTGCAGCGTGCCGGTGACGTGATCCCGCAGGTTCTCGACGTCGTCATGGAAAAGCGGCCGGCGGAAGCTCAGCCCTATCAGTTTCCGAAGGTGTGCCCGGTCTGCGGTTCGCATGCGGTGCGTGAGCGGCACGAGAAGACCGGCAAGCTCGATTCCGTCACCCGCTGCACTGGCGGGTTCATCTGCCGGGCGCAGGCTACGGAAGAGCTAAAGCACTTCGTCTCGCGCAATGCCTTCGACATTGAAGGGCTCGGCTCCAAGCAGATCGATTTCTTTTTCGAGAACGATGATCCTGCGCTGCAGATCCGTACGGCGCCTGATATTTTCACGCTGGAAAAGCGGCAATCCGCTTCGTTGACCAAGCTTGAGAATATCGACGGTTTCGGCAAGGTCAGCGTCGCCAAGCTTTATGCCGCCATCAACGAGCGGCGCAGCATTGCCCTTCACCGCTTCATTTATGCACTTGGCATCCGCCATGTGGGCGAAACCACTGCAAAGCTTCTGGCGCGCTCCTACAATACCTACGAGGCCTTTGCGACGGCGATGAAGGAGGCGGCAGCGCTTTCGGGTGATGCCTGGAACGACCTCAACGCCATCGAAGGTATTGGTGAGGTCGTGGCGCGTGCCATCGTCGAATTCTACAAGGAGCCGCGCAATATCGAAGTGATCGGCCGCCTGCTCGACGAGGTGACGCCGCAGGAGGCCGAACAGCCGGTGACAGCGGGCAGCCCGGTCGCCGGCAAGACCGTCGTTTTTACCGGTTCGCTGGAGAAGTTTACCCGCGAAGAGGCGAAGGCGAGGGCTGAAGGCCTCGGAGCAAAGGTGGCGGGTTCCGTCTCCAAGAAGACCGATATCGTCGTTGCCGGCCCCGGCGCCGGCTCCAAGCTCGACAAGGCTCGCGAACTCGGCGTCCAGACGATGGACGAGGACGAGTGGCTGGCGCTGATTGGCGGATGAAGGAGAGCGGGCGCGGGACGTCCGGTTTCGGCTTTTGACAGGCCGGCCTTTTACTCGGCGTCGTCCTCGGGCTTGTCCCGAGGATCTGCCACGCATCAACATACAGAACGGCAGCAGATGCTCGGGACAAAGCCCGAGCATGACGGAGGAGAGTTTTCACACCCTCAGCCGCGCCATCGTATAGGCATCGACATATTGCCCGTCGCGATAGCCGAAGGAGCGGAGCAAGCCTTCCTTTTCGAAGCCGAACTTCTCGTAGAGACGGATAGCCGCATCATTATCCGTATAGACGGTCAATTCCATCCGCTTGATGTCATGCCAGTTGTCGGCAGCGTCGAGCATGGCGGCCATCAGGAAGGTTCCGACGCCGCGACCGGTGAAATCGTCGTGCACACCCATGCCGAGGCTAGCGGCATGTTGGCGCCGTCCCTCGAAGCGGGTCATGCCGCCATTGGCGACGAGCTTGCCGTCGAGTTCGACGACGAGATTGAGCGCGCCGGGCGAGAGGTTTTCCATGCGCTTGCGCACCGCGTCGATGCTTTGAAAGGGCGGGCGCAGCGTGCCGGCGCGGTAGCCCGGCAGGTTCAACAGTTCGGTGACGGCTTCGGCATCGCTCACGCGCAGGGCGCGAACGCTGAGGCCCTTCATAGAAGGCTTTTCGGGTGGGGTATCCTGATTGACTGACATCATGCTCTCCTTGGGTTTCAAAAAGAGGAGAGCGGAGTTTCAGAAAACCCTGCTCGCCTCGGCAGGGTTTTCGGGAATGATCGGCTCTAGTGACGCACCATCTCTCCCGCGTACCCTGCAAGGGGCGTGGTGATAAGATGATGGGTGTGGGCCACAGAGTTGATCATGGCGGAAGTTTCGCCATTTGCGTGCAGATGTCAACAGGTCAGGATTTGCCTTCGGAAGCGGCTATCTTTATTCCGATAAGGACAGACGATTCGGATATCTGCCCGTGAAGACCATCGCCATCGATTTCGAGACAGCCAACGAACAGCGCGGCAGTGCCTGCTCGGTCGGCCTTGCCTGGATCGAAGACGGGCGGGTGACGCGGGTCGAGGAGCGGCTGATCCGCCCACGCGACATGCGCTTTTCCGGCATGAATATCGCGATCCACGGCATTCGCCCCGAGCATGTCGAGGATGCGCCTGAATTCCCCGAAGTCATGGACGAGTTTGTTGACGACTTCCGGGGTGCGACGATGATCGCCCACAATGCCGCCTTCGATTTCAGCGTCTGGCGGGCGAGCCTCGATCTTTACCGGCAGTCCTATCCGGAGCTGACCTATCTCTGCAGCCTGAAGATGGCGCAGCGCATCTGGCCGCATTTCCTGTCGCACCGGCTGAACCTGATTGCCGAACATCTCGGCCTGCGTTTCGTCCACCATAATGCCGCCGAGGATGCTGCCGTTTGCGCGGCAGCGGCAATCGAGATGGCGAAGGCCGTTAAGGCCGCGACGGTTGCCGCCATTCCCGCTGTGATCGGCATGAAGCCCGGCCGGCTGACGTCTGCGGGCTACGAGCCCTGCACCTGCCGCAAGGCGTGATTTTTGCTTTCCTGCAAGGCTCAGGCGCTTTCTTGCAAAGGGTCCGGCCATTCTTATCTTAGCTTCCGGATCAACACGGGAGTTGCCATGTCCGCTTTGCGCAATCTTTTCCTCTCTGCAGCGTTCCTGACCGTTTCCGCAGGCGCGACTTCTGCGGAAGTCGTCGGCAAGGTCGGGATCGACTGGATCGGCAACGACATCATAATCGAGGCGGTCTCCGACCCTGAGGTGAAGGGCGTGACCTGCCATGTCACCTATTTCGACCGCAGCCTCATCGACCGTTTCAAGAACGGCAACTGGTTCGAAGATCCTTCAAACAATTCCATCGCCTGCCGCCAGACGGGGCCGATCGAGATCGGCAATATCGATATGTCCAAGGACGGCAGCGAGGTGTTTCGCCAAGGCATGTCACTGATCTGGAAGACGCTTGCCGTCAACCGCATCTACGACAAGGCCAATAATACGCTGATCTATCTCGCGCATTCGCGACAGGTGACGGATGGCTCGGCGAAGATGTCGATTTCGACGATCCCGCTCTATGGGCAGGATGTGGTGTGGAAGAACGGGAAGCCGCAATAAAAAAGGCCCGGGCAAGCCGGGCCTTTGAATTCCGAATATGAGGAGAGATCAGGCCGCTTCGCGAGCCAGCTCGTCGGCAATGACGGTGTCGAGGTTGAGGAAGCAGACCATGGTCTTTTCGAGCGCGACGATGCCGCGGCAGAAGGCACGCTGGGCTTCCGGGATGATTTCCGGTGGCGGCTGCAGGTCTTCGCTCTTGATGGTCATCATGTCGGAGACCTGTTCGACCAGCAGGCCGACGAGCTTGCCGGCGATGTCGGTGACGATGATGGCGGAACGCTCTGACGGTTCTGTCATCTTCATGCCGAGGCGGCAGGCCATGTCGATGACCGGGATCACGGCACCGCGCAGGTTGATGAGGCCGAGGACGTAGGGCGGGGTATGCGGCATTGGGGTCACCGGTGCCCAGCCGCGGATTTCGCGGATCGCCATGATATCGATGCAGAACTCCTGGTCGCCCAGGTGGAACGAGACGATTTCGAGGTAGGCGCCCGACTGCTTGATGGCGTTGCTCATGATCAGAATTCTTCCCAGTTGTCTCCGGCCGGAGAGGCGAGTGTCCTGGCGGCAGAGCCGCCCGTGAAGGCGCCCGCGACCTTGCCGATGAGGCTTCGTGCGGGTGAGGTTTTCGGATGCGAGGCTGCGGGGGCTTCTCGCGGCGTTTGACGGGCGTTCATGCCCTCGCCGATATTGAACTGCCGTACCAGCTGCGTCAGGTTTTCTGTATCGCTTGCGAGAGTGTGGCTGGCGGCGTTCGTTTCTTCCACCATTGCCGCATTCTTCTGCGTCGCCTGATCCATCTGGCTGATGGCTGTATTGATCTCGTTCAGTCTGACTGATTGTTCGCGCGCAGAGGTTACGATTGATTTAACATGACCGTCGATACGCAGAACATCTTCGTCGATTTGGCGCAAAGCGTTCCTGGCCGGCGTCACTTGAGTATCGTGGGACAATTAATCACGGGTCAGAAAACGCATTCTTGAATTGCGCGCCTGCGATCGTGACTATAATCAGCGAACGAACGGATGGGGGCATCCGCTGCCGGAGCAAGGATCACGCAATGAAGAATTTCCGTATCGCCGTGTGGATCGCAGTGCTGCTGCTTGCCGGCGTGCTTGGCTGGTTCACGCTGGACCAGAGCCGGACGAGAGAAGTGGTGGCCGAGGGGCCGTTCGGGGTGCCGTTCACGCTGGTATCGCAGACAGGTCAGCCGATTACGGAGCAGGCCCTGCGCGGCAAGCCCACCGCCTTGTTCTTCGGCTTCACGCATTGCCCTGAAGTGTGCCCGACGACGCTCTTCGAGCTCGATGGCTGGATGGCGAAGGTCGATCCGGAGGGTAACAAGCTGCAGGCCTATTTCGTGACCGTCGATCCCGAGCGCGATACGCCTGAGATCATGGACCAGTATGTCTCCAACGTTTCCAAGCGTATCACCGGCATTTCCGGTTCGCCGGACAAGATCGCCGACGTGATCAAGGGCTTCCGCGTCTATGCCAAGAAGGTGCCCGTGGATGAGAAAAACCCAAACGGCGACTATACGATGGACCATACCGCCTCGGTCTTCCTGCTCGATTCGGCCGGGCGTTTTGCGGGAACGATCTCCTATGGCGAAAACCCCGATACGGCGATAAAGAAGCTTGAGAATCTCGTCGCCAAGGGATGACCGGCAGCTGAATATGTTGGAACCGGCAGCGGGCGACGCAACCGGAAAGATTGCCTATCGTGAGTGAAATCCGCCTTTATGTGTCGACGACTGAAAAGCAGGCCGAGGACATCCTCGACCTTCTGAGCGAGGTCTTCGGTGAAGAAGATTTTGCCATTGGCACGACCGAGATCGACGAGAAGAAAGATGTCTGGGAAGCCTCCGTCTACATGATGGCGGAGGAAGAGGCGGATGTGCGCACTCGTATCGAAGCGGCGCTGAAGGACGCTTTCCCGGATGCTGCGCTGTCGCGCGAGGTCATTCCGGATGTGGACTGGGTGGTCAAATCGCTGGAGGGGCTGAAGCCCGTCAGGGCAGGGCGGTTCCTCGTGCACGGCTCGCATGACCGCGACAAGGTGCGCATGGGCGACATCGCCATCGAGATCGATGCCGGCCAGGCCTTCGGTACCGGCCATCACGGCACGACGGCCGGCTGCCTTGAGGTGATCGACCGCGTGGTCAGGGCGCGCACCGTGCGTAATGCGCTCGATCTTGGTACGGGCAGCGGCGTGCTGGCGATTGCCGTGCGCAAGCTCAAGAACATTTCGGTGCTCGCAACCGATATCGACCCGATCGCTGTCCGCGTTGCGGCCGAGAATGTTCGCCGCAACGGTATTGCCAGCGGCATCAGCACGGTGACGGCACCGGGCTTCCACTCGACGGCCTTTTCCGAGAACGGGCCGTTCGATCTCATCATCGCCAATATTCTGGCGCGGCCGCTGATCAAGATGGCGCCGCAACTCGTGGCGCATCTGGCGCCGGGTGGCTCGGTGATCCTGTCGGGCATTCTCGCCAGTCAGCGCTGGAAGGTGATTGCCGCCTATAGCGGCGCGAAGCTTCGCCACGTGCGCACCATCTGGCGCAATGGCTGGGTAACGATCCATCTGGATCGCCCCTGATTTCCCCGGAATAGAGACAAGAAAAAAGGCGGTGCCAGAGGCACCGCCTTGGACCGGCATTTAAATCCGGTCTTGCCCGCGAGCTCGAAGGAGGAGGATGCTCAAGCGGGCACTACTGCATTCCGATAGGCCTGTCCGGTGGAGGGAGGAGGATCGGAAAGGCTTTAAGCTCAGAATGCGTAGCTCGGTGCGCCCTTGTGGCGCGTAGAACGCTGGCCTGCTGCGAGCACCTTGAGGCTGTCCTCATGCTGCGGGCGGCGGGCGCCGATGATATGACGCACAGTCTGGCGTTCGCCAGCCTGTACCGGGCTGCTGTAAGCGAAGCGCGAGAGCGAGGCGGTCATTTCAAAAATCCTTTGTTGGTGGTTCGTCGTGAACCGTTCGATGAGCCGTATATAGCTATTCCGTCATGCAGTGGCAGAGGGTTTGTTTCATTGCAGCCATGCGCGCAATGCATGAAGCGTGCCAGTTTCCCCCATCGAGACACATTTCTGCCAAATTATTGGGCGCCCGAGCCTTTCCAGCCGCTTCGCGTCGCTTTTTCTCCCCAATGACTGAAATTTCGCTAACATGGCTGCTATCCCATTAACCGGATTCGTTTCATTCATTCGGGTTTCCAGCATGTTCCAGTCTTTCGAAGTCACCTCCACGCCACAGTTCGGCAGGGAACGGGTTTCCGCACTGCGCGCCAGTTTCGACGCGCTCGGTATCGATGCCTTCCTCGTGCCGCGCGCCGATGAGTTCAACGGTGAATATGTGCCTGCTTGTGCGGAACGGCTCTCTTGGCTGACGGGCTTCACCGGCTCGGCGGGCATTGCGCTGATCACCCGGACGGAAGCGATCGTCTATGTCGACAGCCGCTACGTGACGCAATTGGCCGAGCAAGTGGACGGTTCGGTCTTTACCGGCGGCGATCTCGTCAACGAGCCGCCGCACGTGTGGCTTCCGGCGCATGGCAAAAAGGGGCTGAAGCTCGGCATCGATCCGTGGCTGCATTCGGGCGCCGAAGTGCGCAAGCTCGAAAAGGCGCTGTCGGAGATCGGCGGCTCGCTCATCTTCCTGCCGCATAATCCGCTCGACAAGCTCTGGACCGACCGGCCGGCAGAACCGCTCGGCGCCGTCACCATCCAAAATGTCGCGCAGGCTGGTGTTCTCGCGAAAGACAAGATCGCGACCATTGCCGCCGACCTCGGCAAGAAGAACCTGAAGGCGGTGTTGATCGCCGATCCGTCCTCAATCGCCTGGATCTTCAATATCCGCGGCGCCGACGTGCCGCATACGCCACATCCGCTGGCGCGCGCCATCATCCATGCCGACGGCAAGGCGGAGATATTTCTCGACAAGCGCAAGACCGGCATCGAGCCGGAAGCCTATCTCGCGCAGATCGCCGTCCAGCTTGCGCCCTCGCTGCTGGATGAGAAGCTAGCTGCAGTCGCCAAGGATGGCGGGCGTATCCTCATCGATCCCGATATCGCTTCCTATGCGCTTGCCGAGATCAGCCGCAAGGCTGGCGGCGAAGTGGTCGAGGGTGCCGATCCGGCAAAGCTGCCACGCGCGGTGAAGAACAGCACGGAGATCAACGGTTCGGCCGCAGCCCATCTGCAGGATGGCGCGGCCATGGTGGAATTCCTCTACTGGCTGTCGCAGAGCAAGCCGGGCACGATCACCGAAATTGGCGCTGCCGAACGGCTGGAAGCGGCCCGCGCCAGGCTGGGTCAGAGCATGCAGAACCCGCTGAAGGATATTTCCTTCGACACGATCTCGGGTGCGGGCGAACATGCGGCCATCATGCATTACCGGGTGACGACGGCGACCGACCGGCATATCCAGCCGGGTGAGCTCTTCCTGATCGATTCCGGCGCGCAATATACCAATGGCACGACCGACATCACCCGTACGGTCGGCATCGGCGCCGTCGGTGAAGAGCACAAGCGCTTCTTCACCCTGGTGCTGAAGGGCATGATACAGATCAGCACGGCGCGCTTCCCCAAGGGTACGCGCGGCTGCGACCTCGATCCGCTGGCGCGTATCGCTCTATGGCGGGCAGGGGCCGATTTCGCGCATGGTACGGGCCACGGCGTGGGCTCCTACCTCTCGGTTCACGAGGGGCCGCAGCGCATTTCGCGGCTTTCGACGCAGGAGCTGCTGCCCGGCATGATTCTCTCCAATGAGCCGGGCTATTACCGGCCGGGCCATTTCGGCATCCGCATCGAGAACCTGATCTATGTGCGGGAGGCCGAAGCCATCGATGGCGGCGACATGCCAATGTTCGGCTTCGAGACGCTGACCTTCTGCCCGATCGATCGCAACATCGTCATTCCTGAATTGCTGACGCATGACGAGCTGCACTGGTTCAACGAATACCACCGCCAGACGCGCGAGGCGCTGATGCCGCTGATCCACGACCATGACGTCAAGGCATGGCTGGAGAATGCGACGCTGCCGTTGGAATACTGAGCGGCCGGATATCCGGCCCGCGGTTTAGAGACCGATCGTGTGCCGCCAGATCATCACGATGATCCAGGCGGTCACGAGCATCCAGGTGTGCGAGGAGCGCAGGCCGATGACGAGGGCGACGGCGAGCGCCAGCTTCGAATCCCAGCCGCCGATGAAGAAGGCGGGTGCGACAAGCGTCGTCAGCACGGCTGCGGGCACGGCGTTCAGGGCCGCTTCCATGCGCGGCGGAATGCGCTTCATCTTGGTGATCATGATGTAGCCGCCGATGCGGGTCGCGAAGGTCGCGGCTGCGGCGGCCAGAATCACGAGAGCCATATGGAGATCAAATTCCATCTCAGACCTCGTGGTTTTCGGTGTTGAGGGCGTCGGCTTCGAGATCCGGCTCTTCGGCGGGCAGGGGCATCAGCGCAGCAAGGATGATGCCGGCCGCAGCACCCAGGCTCACATGCCAGGGGGAACCCACAAAATGATAGGCAATGACCGAGGCGACGGCGCTCGTCAGCGCCACGGGCAGGAAATTCTCGCGCTTGCGGAAGCCGAGGACAATGGCGAGGAAATAGGCCGGCAGCAGGATATCGAGGCCGATCGTCTGCGGATTGCCGATGAAGGAGCCGAGCATGCCGCCGATGAGGCTGATGAGGACCCAGGGGATATAGATGATGATGCCGAAGCCGAGATACCAGGTGAAGGTGACGGGCTGCCCTGCTTCGCCACGCTTGACGGTTTCGGCAAATTGCGGATCGACCAGCAGGAAGAAGGTGAAGAACTTCTGCAGCGGAGTGAAATGCCTGATGTAGCGGGCAATCGCTGCCGAATAGAGCACGTGGCGGAAGTTGACGGCGAGGATCGACAGCACGATCACCCAGGCCTGAACATTATGGCCGAAGAGCTCGATGCCGACCATCTGGCTGGCGCCCGCATAAACGGTGGCGCTCATGAAGGTGAGTTCGGAGAGCGACATGCCCTGCTCGGCGGCAAGGGCGCCAAACAGCGCTCCGAAGGGAGCAGAAGCGAGCGCCACGGCGAATCCGCCCCGCAAACCTTCTACAAAGTCGGCGCGTTTCATGGGATTGGTCCTGTTGGAATTGAAATTTCCCTCTATGGTGTCTCACATGCTACGGCAATTGAATTTCCTTGATTCACCAATCGATTTTGCTGAAGCGTTACCGGTTTGCGCCACCGGCGAGGCGAGGAAACAATGAAAAAGATTGAATTTACGAAGGAAGAAAAAGCGGAAATCGTTTCGCACATCCGGCAATATTTTGACCGCGAGCTCGACCCGATCGGCGTGCTGCCAGCAGAGTTCCTGCTCGACTTCTTCGCTGAGAAGATCGGACCCTATTTCTACAATAGAGGGCTTCGCGATGCCCATGCCGCCTTCCTCAAGAAGATGGAGGATTTCGGAGAAGAGATCTATCTCCTGGAGCGCGAAGGCGAGAGGAACAGCTGATCAGGCGGCCAGAATATCGGTGCTGTTGACGATGTCTATGCCGTTTGCGCGCATCTCGTCGATGGCCGCAGCGACACCTTCGGGCGTGATGCCGCGGCTCGCGTCTTCGATAAAGCGAACCTTGACGCCGGGGATCAGTTCCAGCGCATCGAGCGCGGAGAATTTTACACAATAGTCGGTCGCAAGCCCGCAGACATCAAGTTCGGTGACGCCCTGTTCCACCAGGAAATCTGCAAGGCCGGTCAGGGCATGCTGATCGTTGTCGCGGAAGGCGGAATAGCTGTCGACGTTCCTGTTTTCGCCCTTCTGCTGGATGAGGTCGATCTGGGCCGAATGGAGCTCGGGGTGCAGTTCGGCGTCACGCGTATACTGTACGCAGTGGTCCGGCCACAGCATCTGCGGCTTGCCGGAGAGCTCGCCTATCTCGAAAGGGTTCTTGCCGGGATGGGAGGAGGCGAAGCTGCCGTGATCAGCGGGGTGCCAGTCCTGTGAGGCGACTATGAGATCGTATTTGCCACTGTCGATGAGGCTGTTGGCGACGGGAACGACTTCATGGCCATCCAGAACCGGCAGGTTGCCTCCGGGACAGAAGCCATTCTGAATATCGACCAGCAGCAACGCCTTCATTAAGCTATCCCTTACGCATACCGCCCCGAAAAATGCCGACCGGTGCCAGCACAATCAACTAGTGGATTTCCGGGGGGCAAGGCGCAAGTGCTATTTCTCGTATCAAGAGTGGCAAATGGCTGCATCAACGTATTTTTCTGCTGCTGCTCGCGTAATACGCGAAAGCAGCAAGTATTTCGCGTTTTATATTAGGATTTATGCATGCGCTAAGGAGCCGGATGCCTGAAGACTAGGTCGTCCATATCACCCTCCTGGCGCGGGGCCGTTGCATCCGGTACGGCGCCCAGCCGTTCGGCAAGACGGATCGACCGCATATTGGGAGGAGCGATATAGCTCACCAGCGTCTTCAGCCCACGCACCGTAAAGGCCCAGTCGCGCAGGGCGACGGCTGCCTCATAGGCATAACCTTTGCCCTCGGCCTGCGGATAGACGAGCCAGCCCAGTTCCTTCTCGGGAAACAGCGGACCGTGATTGATGCCGACCTGGCCGAAGCATTGCCCCGTGGCGCGGTCCTCCATCATCAGGGCGCCATGGCCCATTAGCGCCCACAGCGCGACGTCATGGCAGAACATGCCCCAGGCAGCCTTGGTCGAATGCGGGCCGCCCATATAGAGGGCGCGATCAGAGATCATCAGTGCGTGATAATCCGGCCAGTCTTCCATTACGGGAGGCCGCAGGATCAGGCGCTCGGTTTGAAGTGTCGGTATAGACGTCATCGGATGTCGTGTGTGCCTTCGTGGACCTGGATTGAAGGTAGGCCGCAATCGCATTGACGGTTTGCAGCGCAGCACCTTGAATGGCATCATTAACAGGTCCGAGCCCCATTTTGATGACGACGATCTCTTCAAGGTAAGTAGCGACTGCCGCGGGCATCGAGCCGTGAAGGAGCATGTTGGCGGCGTGTAGAAGATAGGAATCATATTCGTTGGCGGCGGTCGTTCGCCATGCCTGATCATCCACTTGCCTGACGCCGATCGGATCCCAGTGATCCCAGCCAATCCGGCGCAGTATTTTCACGTCAATTGTCGAATGATCAGCCATTTCGGCAGCCTCGCCGATAAATCAGGCCAGCACAAGCGGCGGCGAAGGAGAAGACTGCTGCTGCGTGAAGCGTTTGCCCAATCAGCGAGGCTCCCCCGGCGGAGCCTCATTGCATCAGGCCGTCTGATCGCTGTCGCCGTTTGCAACGGGCGAGTTGCCGTAGGTCGTCTGGTATGCGCGAAGCGCGGTCTGCATGTCTGTCAGGACTTTGGCCATCAGGCCGCCGTCCTGATCGTCACCGCCGGCGGCGGCAATTTTCTGCGGGTCGGCGGAAAGCAGTTCTGATGTGGTCAACTTGCCGTCGCCATTCGCATCCAGGGCAGCGAGCGCACCCTTGGAGTCATCACTGTTGTCATCGGTGCCGGCCTTGCTGTCGTCGTCCGTCTTCTGGAGCGAGAGCATGAGCGCCAGAATATCGGCTGCGATCTTCTGAACGACATCGGAGCCGGACGAATCGTCATCACCGGCGGACGAGGCGTTGGTGGATGAGGACTTTGAAGCGGCGGCAAGCTCGTCCGCAGAGACGACGCCGTCACCGTTCTTGTCGAGAGGATTGAGAGGGGCTTGGTACTGGGTCAGCGTGCTGCCCAGAGCTGAAACACTGGTCACTTGAACCTCCTTTGAAGGTCTTGTGAAGCCTGCCTTTCATGGGCGGGCAATGACCGGGCTAAGCCTGTTCGCGAGTCGGGTCAAAGCGACGTTTTGTCATCTGGAGAAGCGCGTTCGGCTGCACGTGTGATTCCCGACCACACGCCAAAAGGGGAGCGGTCAGACCCGCTCCACAAATCCGTCGAGCACCCGCTTCTGGCCGGCGCGATCGAAATCGATCGTCAGCTTGTTGCCTTCGATGCCGGATATGGAGCCGTTGCCGAATTTGATGTGGAAGACGCGGTCGCCGAGGGCGAAGCGTGAGGGTTCGGTGGCTGTGGATTTCGCCACCAGTTCGCCCTCGATGGTGCGGCCGCGCGGGCCGCTTTCGCCGTAACCGATGCGTTCCACGGCATGGCCGGAGCGGGTGCCCCAGTTGTCGCGGGTGGCGTCGGTCTTGTTGGCCTGGGCGCGTTTCCAGCCCGGCGTCGAATAGGAATTGGCGAAGGGATCGGCCTTGTCGAATCGCGACTGGCCGTAACCGCCGCCGCGGCCATAGCCGCCGTAATTCTGCTCCATTTCGGCCACTTCCACATGGGTTTCCGGCAGTTCGTCCAGGAAACGCGAGGGGATGGTCGATTGCCAGAGGCCGTGGATGCGGCGGTTGGAGACGAACCAGATGTGGCAGCGGTGCTTGGCGCGGGTGATGCCGACATAGGCGAGGCGGCGCTCTTCCTCGAGGCCGGCGCGGCCGGATTCGTCAAGGGAACGCTGATGCGGGAAGAGGCCTTCCTCCCAGCCGGGCAAGAAGACGGTGTCGAATTCCAAGCCCTTGGCCGAATGCAGCGTCATGATGGAGACGGCGTCGAGATTTTCGTTGGTCTCGGCATCCATGACGAGGGAGACGTGTTCGAGGAAGCCGCGCATGGATTCGAAGCTGTCCATGGAGCGGATGAGTTCCTTGAGGTTTTCAAGGCGACCCGGCGCTTCGGCGCTCTTGTCGTTCTTCCACATATCAGTATAGCCGGACTCTTCGAGTATCTGCTCAGCAAGCTCGGTATGTGGTGTGTTTTCAAGCAGTTCCTGCCAGCGGCGGAAAGATTGAATCACGTCGAAAAGGGCCTTGCGCGCCTTCGGCTTCAGTTCGTCCGTCTCGATCATGTCGGCGGCGGCGGCCAGCATCGGGATGTCGCGGGCGCGGGCGTAGTCGTGGAGCGCGCGTACCGTGGTGTCGCCAAGGCCGCGCTTTGGCGTGTTGATGATGCGCTCGAAGGCGAGGTCGTCGGCCGGCTGGGCGACGAGGCGGAAATAGGCCATGGCATCGCGGATTTCGAGGCGTTCGTAGAAGCGCGGGCCGCCGATGACGCGGTAATTCAGGCCGAGGGTGACGAAGCGATCTTCGAATTCACGCATCTGGAAGGAGGCGCGCACCAGGATCGCCATGTCATTGAGCAGGTGTTTCTTGCCATCGGCATCGCCGCGCTGCAGGCGCTCGATTTCCTCGCCGATGGCACGCGCCTCTTCCTCGGAATCCCAGGAAGCGTGGACCTGCACCTTGACGTCGTCAGGATCGGAGCGATCGGTGAAGAGCGTCTTGCCGAGACGGCCTTCATTATGGGTGATGAGATGGGCGGCGGCACCGAGGATATGGGCCGTCGAGCGGTAGTTGCGCTCCAGCTTGATGACCTTGGCGCCCGGAAAATCCTTTTCGAAGCGCAGGATATTATCCACCTCCGCGCCGCGCCAGCCATAGATTGACTGGTCGTCATCGCCGACGCAGCAGACATTCTGCGGCTCGCCCTTGGGCCGCTGGGCGAGGAGCCGCAGCCACATATATTGGGCGGTGTTGGTGTCCTGATACTCGTCGACGAGAATGTAGCGGAACCTCTGGTGATATTCCTTGAGCAGGTCAGGCTGCTTGCGGAAGATCGCGATCGGATGCATCAGCAGGTCGCCGAAATCGCAGGCGTTCAGCGTCGACAGGCGGTTCTGATAGGCGAAATAGAGATCGCGGCCGCGGCCATTGGCAAAAGCGCGCGCGTCTCCTTCAGGAATATCGGCGGGGCCGAGGCCTTTGTTCTTCCAGGTATCGATCATGCCGGCGAACTGCTTGGCCGGCCAGCGCTTGTCATCGAGGCCTTCGGCCTGGATCAGCTGCTTGATGAGGCGGACCACATCATCGGTGTCGAGGATGGTGAAATCGGAGCGCAGGCCGACGAGTTCGGCATGGCGGCGCAACAGTTTCACACCGATCGAGTGGAAGGTGCCGAGCCAGGGCATGCCTTCGACGGCGCCACCGACTAGAAGCGCGATGCGCTCCTTCATCTCGCGGGCGGCCTTGTTGGTGAAGGTCACCGCGAGGATCTGCGAGGGGAAGGCGCGACCGGTCGAGAGGATATGGGCGATGCGGGTGGTGAGCACGCGCGTCTTGCCGGTGCCGGCGCCGGCAAGTACGAGGACCGGGCCTTCGAGCGTCTCGACCGCTTCGCGCTGTTCCGGGTTCAGGCCCGTGAGGTAATCGGGGCGGCCGCCGTCGCGGGCTGCCATGGCGCGGGCGGCAATGCCGCCGCCGGCAGCTGGCGCCCTTGGGGCAGGGGCTGCAGGTGCTTGCGGCTTGCGCGGCGCATCGCCCGGTTCCTCGTCGAAGAAGGGCATATCGTCGAAACTATTGCTCATGGCGCGTAATGTAGTGATTCGGGAAGGAAAGACCAGAAAAGATGTTCTGCTTTCATTCCCAGCGGCTGCGCTATCCTCAGCAGGTTTGGTTGCCCGGTCGGGAAGCCTGCGCAGGAGTTGTGGTCCTCCTGGACCTCAACTATGGTCTCGCGCCAGCCATCGGGAGAGCCATATGCACATCATCGCCATTCTTGCCAATCTGATCCTGCTGATCGCCGTTGTTGCGCTGATCGCGGGGAATGGTTTGCCGGACAGTGGTGAAGGCCTCGGAACCGTGGTCGCCGCCATCGTGTCTCCTGTGTTGAGCACGATCGCCTTGCTACGCCGCAATGGATCGGTTTCCGAACTCATTTCGCTTGAGATTCGGGCGCGCAAGGCGACGCTGCGACAGCGCATTGCCGAGGCTGAGGCAGCGGCATCAGCGGCTAAGGGCTGTTCTCAGGCAGCCTTCGGCCCGGCAAAGGCCAGGCAGACCGACACCAGCGCGAAGAGCGACGGTAGCGCCAGGCACCAGATGCCGACGGTGGCAAAGAGCAGGGCGGCCAGGCCGCAGCCGAGCGCGAAGGCGGCCACAGCAATGGCCATGCGCGACAGGCGGCCTTTCACCGTTTTCGCCTGATCGCCGAGACCGCCATGGGCGATATCGCCGAGATCGATCATGATCTGCGTCGTCGTGCCGGTCATCAGCGTGCTCGGCGGCGATGCGCCGAGATGGATGCGGTGAGCGGCGTTCTGGATCGCCATGGCGATGACGAGCAGCATGCCGGTTGCAATCAGCGGCAGGCCATCCGAGTTGGTGAAGGGCGAAAGCCAGATGGCGCAGACGCCGCCGGCGGTCAGGAACAATAGCTTGATGACGAGCAGGGTGCGCAACCCCCTTTCGTCACCGGCCGGTACCTTGTAGGTGAGGTAGCGCAGCAGGAGGATCGTCAGACAGAAGACGGGCAGCGCCAGAAGCTTGGCGATGATGCCCGACGTGCCGTGGGTCAGCGCTGCACCAAGGGTGACGAAGTTGCCGGTGACATGGGCGGGAAAGAGACCGCCAAGTGCCAGGAAGCCTGATGTATCGACATAACCACCGGTGAGGCTCAGAAGCACGGGCAAAGCTGGGCGCATCGGTCTTTCCCCTGTGTGTATTCGTTGTCAGTGTGCCGCAACGGCGTGGATTTCGGCAATATAGCCGCCCGGAAATTCCACCATGGCTGCGCGGCGCTCGCCGGACTGATAGGGCTCAACGAGGATTTCAGCACCGCTCTTCCTGGCTTTCTGGAGCGTCACGTCAAGATCGGCCGTCTCATAGCCGGTCACCTCGCGGCCGTAGGGGAAGGGCAGATGGCCGTCGGTGACGAGCACGGTCATGCGGCCGAAGACGGATTCGATGCGCAAGCGGTGAAAGGTCTGATCCGGAAGGCCAATCTCGATACCCGGCGCCTTCTCTTCATCAGAAACGACCTTGCCGTGCGAGAAGGCAAGGAAGGCGTGGGTGAAAGCCGCGCCCCGATCAGCCGACACGTAGACCCGGTTTTCCGGGACGGTCGTGAAGGCCGGATAATTTGGCGCGGTCGTGTGCCAGTAAAGCTGCATGTTGATGCCACCAGGCCACTGGATGACGGCGTCGCGGCCGATCGGGTCGGGAAAGGGCGAGACGATGATATCAGCGCCGGCGGCCTTGGCAGCGGCGATGGCCTTGTCGAGATCGGTAACGAGGTAGCCGGTGCGCTCTGCACCGAAGGGATAGGGGATCGGCGTCTTGAAGCCGAAGAGCGAGACGGTGCCGACAGGCGTCTGGAGGAGCTGTGACGTGGTGCTGCTCGCCGTCGGCGTTACCGTTGCCGTCACCTGCCTGCTGCTGGTGCCACCGAAGGTGGCGAGGAAGCTCTTGGCAAAGGCGTCCACGTCACCGGGGGCGACGTAGACGTGGGTCGTGTCATATTGCGCGCCGACGCCGAATTGCGGCGAGGCGGCATAGGCCGGAGTACCGGCCAGGCCGAGAAGGGCAACAAGGGCTAACGATAGACGAAGCATTGCATGATCTCCTTCGGCCCGGCCGGGCGCTCTCATGGATTAGGGTCCAGACTCAATCAAGTCCACCAAATGATGATGGCGGCGATGTAGCAAGTTGCGGCGAAGTTGAGCATGAGCTTGTCATATCGTGTTGCGACACGCCTCCAGTCCTTGAGGCGGCAGAAAGCACGTTCGATGATATTTCTGCGGCGGTAAGCGATGGGGTCGAACGGTTTGATCTGCTTTCGGGTTGGATTGTTGGGAATGACAGGCTCGGTGCCGCGTGCAGTGAGGAAATCGCGCAACGCGTTGCTGTCGTAAGCGGTATCGGCAGCGCAGATGCGGCTTGGCGGCAAGGGGTCGATCAGTGGAATGGCAACGGGGGCGTCGCCGCGCTGTCCAGGCGTTATTCGCAGCGCGATTGGACGGCCGCAACCATCGACAACAGCATGGATTTTTGTCGATCTGCCGCCTCGCGAGCGACCGATTGCTTCGGCATCCGCCCCCCTTTTCCGCCGGCTGCTGATCGGTGCGCTTTTGCGGTGGTGCTGTCGATCATGTGAATGTCCTGATCGGTCGTTTGCACCAGGGCTTCAAACAGCCGCCGCCATATTCCTTTGGCAGACCAGCGATGGAAGCGATTGTAGATGGTTGTCGAAGGCCCGTAGCAAGCTGGACAATCCTGCCACCGGCAGCCGGATCGCAGCACGTGGATGATCCCGCTGATCACCCGGCGGTCATCAGTTCGATGAGCGCCGGGTTGGTTCGTCGGAAGCAGAGGAGCGATCACCGCCCACTGTCGGTCATCAAGCCAGAATTCTCCTGCCATGATCCAAACTCCTGTTATTACCGAAGTGAATCATACACAGATCATTTTATCAATAGTTTGATTGGGTTTCGACCCTAGGCCTTGATGAAGGCGAGAACGTCGGCGTTGAACTTGTCGGCTTCGGTCTGGGCAAGGCCGTGCGGGGCGCCCACATAGACCTTCAGCGTACCGTTCTTCAGGAGCTTGATGCCTTTTTCGGCAGCCGCTTTGATCGGCACGATCTGATCGTCGTCACCGTGGATGAGGAGCGCCGGCACATCGATTTTCTTGAGGTCGTCGCTGTAATCGACCTCGGAGAATTCATGGATGCAATCGTAATGGCCCTTGATGCCGCCGGCCATGCCCATCAGCCAGAAGGTTTCGCGCAGGCCTTCGTTGACCTTGGCGCCATCGCGATTGAAGCCGTAGAAGGGCATGGTCAGATCGCGGTAAAACTGCGAGCGGTCACCGGCTGTGCCCTTGCGGATACCGTCGAAGACTTCGATCGGCGTGCCCTCGGGATTATCTGATGTCTTCAGCATCAGCGGCGGCACGGCCCCGACGAGCACGACCTTGGCTACGCGGCTGGTGCCGTGACGGCCGATATAATGGGCGACTTCGCCACCGCCGGTAGAATGGCCGATCATGACGAGGTTCTTCAGATCGAGCTTCTCGATGAGTTCGGCGAGGTCATCGGCGTACTGGTCCATATTGTTGCCGTTCCACGGCTGGGAGGAGCGACCATGGCCGCGGCGGTCATGGGCGATGACGCGGTAGCCCTGCTGGGCGAAATAGAGCATCTGTACTTCCCAGGCATCGCCCGAGAGCGGCCAGCCATGGGAGAAGAGGATCGGCTGGCCGTTGCCCCAATCCTGATAATAGATCGTCGTTCCATCCTTGGTGGTGATCGTCGGCATCGTCTCTGTCCTATGCTTGGGATTGGGATATATTCGCCTGCTGGCGCAATTTTCTGCACTGTGGTGCGTGACGCGATCAGGAAACATGTTTCGAATGGTCGTGTAAGCGATCCTTTGGTGTAGGTTGCCTATGCTTTTTCCCTGAGATCGAACCAGGCGACGAACAGAAAGCCGTCGACGAGGCCGAGGCATTCTTGCCCGCTCCTTCGGGTCCTCCCCAGACGGCGTATCCCCAGAAGCTGCGCACCGGCAACCAGTCGGGCATGCCCGGTGGGACGTCGTTTTCAACCGGCTGTTCTGCGGTGTCAGGACTTCGAGATATCTGGACATTCAGCGGCCCCCTGGTCGTGGGCCTTGAAACGGGCTGCCGGGCTGTCGCCAAAGAGGCTGACTGGCGTCAGTCGGCATCGCGTCACCGCAAGGGCGAGGCTGCGAATTGACGGCGAACCTCCTTGGCAAACGGCAAATCCGATTGTCGGTTCTGACCCTCTTTGGTGGAAAATTGCTCTTGGCTGCGGAGCTTTGCGGAAGGCCCCGGAGACAGTCAAAATCGTTTTTCGTGAAAAAATTGCGCCGCCCTGTCGGGAGAGGCCAGGCTCCTGCGTCCTAGAGCCATAGTGACCAACAGCTTAAGGAGGACAGTTCATGGTCAAGGTCATTTCCTTTCTCTGGTTTGCCGAACGGGCTCGCGAAGCGGTCGAATTCTATGTCTCGCTTGTTCCCGATTCTTCGATCGGCGATATCACGACAGTGCCTTCGGAAACTCCGAGCGGGCCTCCCGGCAGCGTCGAGATCGTGGAGTTCACGCTCGGCGATCAGAATTTCATCGCCATGCAGGCCGGCCCGTTCGAGCAGTTCAACCACGCTTTCTCGGTGCAGGTCGTGTGCGAAAATCAGGCGGAGCTCGACCGCATCTGGGATGGCTTCCTCGCCAATGGCGGAACGGCCGAACATTGCGGCTGGCTCAGGGATCGCTGGGGTCTTTCCTGGCAGATCGTACCCAAGGCGCTTGCAGAGATGATGAGTGGCACGCGCAAGGGCAATGCCAAGAAGATGACCGAAGCGATGCTGAAGATGGTCAAAATCGACGTCGCTACCCTGGAGCAGGCGTTTCAGGAAGCCGCCTGATCTCGGGGAATCGATGCGAAGACAGCGGACGGCAGCCTCGAAGGAGCTGCCGTTTCTTTTCGACTTCCGCTATGCGGCGGGATCGATTGCGGGCCAGCTCGATCGGGAAGATCAGCCTGCCGGCCGCACGCCGCACCGCCGGCTGCTGGAATATCGGGCAGAGAAAGCGTGGCAGATGCTGCTCGGCACCGCCTCCATTGCCGAGATCGCGGTTGCCTGCGGTTTTGCCGACCAGAGCCATTTGACCCGTATCTTCACCGCACTCCACGGGGTTTCGCCCGGAACACGGCGAAGGGAGAGGCGCATCTGAAGCATGGCGCGGTGCCGAAAGGAAAACGCTGTGGAGTTTGCCGGCATTGCTTCAGCGTCGTTCAAGTAAAAGTGAGCGCACGGGTTATTTTCAAAGTTCGCTGATATTACAAATCGGTAATGACGGGTGGTTGTGCTTGCTGCCGGCCGGGGAAAGGTGCGATATTGTCGCACCAGGTGGGACCTTTTGTCTCGCGCGCCTCTTTCGACAGACCCTGGACAACCTCGAGTCCCTCCGGAGACGTGAATGCCCTTTTGGAAGCAGTTTGTACTTTGCATCGTCGTGATTATGGCCGGCTTTGCCGCGTGGGTTTACTTTGTGCCCAGTGCCGGCCAGACGATGCGGAATGCCGGAATTCCCGACAATATCATTGCCATGATTTCGCCCAAGGCCGACGAAACGGCTGATGCCGGTGCAGGGCAGGCACTAGGTCAGGGTGACCAAAACCAAGGGCAGGGGCAGAGCCGTCGCAATGGCGGCGGTGGCGGCGGACGCAATGCAGCCACGCTCGTCGTCACCCAGGCCGTGGTACAGGGCGTCGTCAACGACCGGCTGAATGCGATCGGCACGGGTGATGCGATCCGCTCCGTTGCGGTCACGCCGCAGGCGACGGGTACGATCCGCGAGATCCTGATCAAATCAGGCGATATGGTGAAGCAGGGGCAGGTTCTCGCCAAGCTCGACAGCGAGGAGCAGGTCATTGCCCAGGGGCAGGCGCAGGTGGCGCTGAACAGCGCGCTCGAGAAATCCAGCCTCTATCACAATATCAAGTCCAGCGTGTCGCGCATGGATGTCTTCGATTCCGAGATCGCCGAGCAGAACGCACGCCTGCAATTGCAGGCCGCCGACCTCAATCTCGCACGCCGCAATATTGTAGCCCCCATCGACGGTATCGTCGGCATCGTACCGGTCAATATCGGCGACAACGTCACGACCTCGACGCCGATCGTAACGCTCGACGATCGCACTGAAATCCTCATCGACTACTGGGTGCCGGAGCGTTTCGCCAATACGGTTTCCGTTGGCCAGGTGGTCGAGGCAACGTCTGTGGCGCGGCCGGGCAAAGTCTTTTCAGGAGTTCTGGAAGCGGTCGACAACCGCATCGACGCGGCAAGCCGCACGCTACGCCTGCGGGGCCGGATCGACAACAGCTCGGACGAGCTGCGCGCTGGCATGTCCTTTTCGGTCAGCATGAAGTTTGCCGGCGACAAATATCCCGCCGTCAATCCGCTCTCCGTGCAATGGGATGCTCAGGGCTCCTTCGTCTGGCAGGTAACGGGCGACAAGTCGCACAAGGTGCGTGTCACGGTCGTGCAGCGCAATCCGGATTATGTGCTTGTTAAGGCTGACTTGAAGGATGGCGATCAGATCGTCACGCAGGGCCTGCAGCGCGTGCGCGAGAACGGCGCCGTGCGCACGGCGACCGATCTCGCCTCCAACGAGAAGGTCGCCTCCCAATGAGCGTGACCGAGATCCACCCCGGCAAGCCGGAATCCGGCAAGGCGACGTTCACCGCGCTCTTCGTGCGCCGGCCGATTCTGGCGCTGGTCTTCAACACGCTGATGGTGGTGGCAGGCCTTGCGGCCTATGTGGGCGTCGAAGTGCGCGAGCTGCCTGATGTCGACCGGCCGGTCGTGACCGTGCGCACGACTTTCGACGGTGCTTCGCCGCAGACGATTGACCAGGAATTGACCAAGGTCATCGAAGGCGCGGTTGCGCGCGTCAGCGGCCTCAAATCCATCTCTTCCAGTTCCCAGTTCGGCCAGAGCCGCGTGACGCTGGAATTTTCCGATTCCATCGATCTGGCGGTTGCCGCCAATGACGTGCGTGACGCCATCGGCCGCATCGCCCAGAACCTGCCCGATGAGGCGGATGCGCCGCAGATCGTCAAGGCGGATTCGGATTCCTCGGCGATCATGCGCCTTGCGGTGACGTCGGATACGCTCAACATGGACGACCTGACGCTGCTCGTCGAGAACGAGGTGGTCGATCGCCTTGCCTCTGTCGATGGTGTTGCCGATGTCGAGGAATATGGCGATCAGGAAAAGGTCTTCCGCGTCGACGTCGATCAAGGCGCGCTTGCAAGCCGAGGGCTGACCATAGGCGATCTCACCAAGGCGCTCGACAATGCCGCGCTCGACGTGCCGGCCGGTTCGCTGAAGAGCCCGATGCAGGATATCGTGGTGCGCGCAACCGCCAGCCTGCAAACGCCCGAGGACTTCCAGAACGTCATCCTGCAGCACAATGTGCGCCTCGGCGATGTTGCGACCGTGACGCTCGGGCCGCGCGACGGCGAGACGGCACTGCGTTCCAACGGAAAGCCGGGCATCGGTCTCGGCATCATCCGTCAGGCACAGTCGAACACGCTCAATATTTCCACCGGCATTCACGCTGCCGTCGACCAGCTTTCGAAGACGCTGCCGAAGGGCACGACGATCGCCATCACCAGCGATGACGCCGTGTTCATTGAGGGTGCGATCCATGAAGTGGTGCTGGCGCTGCTGCTCTCGGCCGTCATCGTCACCGTCGTCATCTATCTCTTCCTGCGTGACTGGCGCGCGACGCTGATCCCCTCCGTTTCAATGCCGGTGGCGCTGATCGGCACGCTGGCGGCGATTTATATGGTCGGTTTCTCCATCAACATCCTGACGCTGCTTGCGATCGTGCTGGCGACTGGTCTCGTGGTCGATGACGCCATCGTCGTGCTCGAAAACATCGTGCGCCGACGCTCGGAGGGCATGGGGCCGCGCGCGGCTGCCGTGCTCGGCACGCGCGAGGTATTCTTTGCCGTCATCGCGACGACGGCGACGCTTGCCGCCGTCTTCATTCCGCTGTCCTTCCTGCCGGGGCAGGTGGGTGGGCTGTTCCGCGAATTCGGCTTCGTGCTTGCCTTCTCGGTCGGCCTGTCGTCGATCGTGGCGCTGACGCTATGCCCGATGCTCGCCTCGCGCATGCTGACCAAGCCGATGATCGAGGATCACGGATTGCTCGGCCGCTTCGGCGAGGCTTTCGCCGGCCTCTACAAATGGGCGCTGCATGCCTGCCTGAACGCGCCCGTCGTCGTCATCGTCTTCTCGCTTATCTTCGGCGGTGCAGCCGTTGTCGCTTTCGGCACGGTCAAGAGCGAACTGACGCCGGAAGAAGACCGCGCCATGGTGATGATGCGGCTGACGACGCCGCAGGGTTCCAGCCTCGAATATACACGCGACAAGCTGCAGCTTGTGGAGGAATATCTGCAGCCGCTCGTCGACAGCGGCGACATCAGGAACGTCTTCTCAATCTCCGGCCAGGGCGGCTCCTCCAACAGCGGCTTCATGGTGCTGACGCTGGCGCCCTGGGGCGAACGCCACCGCACACAGGCTGATATCGTCCGCGATATCAACCAGGCGGCTTTCAAGGTGCCGGCGCTGCGCGGCAATGCCATCTCTTCGAACAGCCTGCGCATCCGCGGCGCCGGCAGCGGGTTGCAGATGGCGCTGATCGGCAATGATCACGAGGCGCTGACGGCGGCGGCCGCCAAGCTGGTGCAGCAGCTCGATGCCAGCGGCCAGTATGATACGCCGCGCCTGACCAACGAACCGTCGCAGGCGCAGGTTTCCGTCGCAATCGACCGCGAACGGGCCTCCGATCTCGGTATCGACATCACCGGGCTTTCGACCGCCATCCAGTCGCTGCTCGAGGGACGCTCGGTCGTCGATGTCTTCGTCGACGGCGAATCCTATCCGGTGCTTCTGACCTCTACGATGCGGCCGATCGACGATCCGACCGATCTCGAAAACGTCTTCCTGAAGACCGGCGATGGCAAGATCGTGCCGATGTCGGTGATCGCCTCGCTAAAGGAAGGCTCGGTTGCGCCACAGCTCAACCGCGAACAGCAGCTTGCCTCCGTGGCGATCACCGCCGGTCTGAAGGGCGGCATGTCGCTCGGCGATGCTGTGAAGAACGTTACCGAGATTGCAACGCCGCTCCTGCCGCCCGGCGCACGCCTGCTGCCGCTTGCCGAAGCCGCGACGCTTGAGGAAAATTCCAGCGGCATGGCGCTGACCTTCGGCTTTGCGATCGTTATCATCTTCCTGGTGCTGGCGGCACAGTTCGAAAGCGTGCTGTCGTCGCTGATCATCATGTCGACGGTGCCGCTCGGCCTTGCCTGCGCCGTCTTTGCGCTCATCATCACCGGCTCCAGCCTCAACATCTACAGCCAGATCGGCCTCGTGCTGCTTGTCGGCGTGATGGCGAAGAACGGCATCCTGATCGTGGAATTCGCCAACCAGCTGCGTGACCGCGGCGAGGATGTGCGCTCGTCCATCGAGAAGGCCTGCGCGCTTCGCCTACGCCCGGTCATGATGACGATGATCGCGACCATTCTTGGGGGCGTTCCCCTGGTCTTCGCGCATGGCGCGGGTGCGGAAGCGCGCGTGGCGCTCGGCTGGGTCATCGTCGGCGGTCTTGGCTTCGCAACGCTGGTGACGCTGTTCATCACGCCGGTCGCCTATCTCCTGATTGCGCGCTTCGCAAAGCCGCATGCCCATGAGGAAGCGCGCCTGCACGAGGAAATGACGCATGCGACGCGTCCGAAGCCGGACCCAGAACAGCTTCAGGCTGCCGAGTAAGAGGGCGAGCAAGCCTTTTTCAATACTTTCGGAAGCGCCTGCCGGATCTCTCCGGCAGGCGTTTTTATGGTGTATGAAGCCTTGTGAAATAAGATAAATTACTTCTGAACTTTAGCCGTTTTTTAAGCATAACCGGCAATGATCGCGATCAGTAACCGGTCGGTCTTCTCAGTTTTTTCGAAGGCCATTGCGCTGATTTTCCAGCGACGGCGGACATGAACGTCCGCGTGAATTCGGTACATCCTGTTCTGTTGCGTACTGTTGTGTTTTGGAGTTCGTACCGTGAGTATTTATCAGCGCACCTCCGTGGATGCGGCGCTTTATGTGCTGCGTGATATTAATCGGAACATGACGGTGACGCAGAACCATGTCACGACAGGTCTGCGCGTCGAAAAATCAAAAGATAATGCCGCCTACTGGTCGGTTGCGACGACGGCGCGCCACGACAACAAGGCTCTTTCCGCCATTCAGGATGCCCTCGGCATGGCGGCGGCCACCATGGGTACTGCGTCCGCGGGCGTCGACAGCGTCGTGGACGTCGTCACCGAGATCAAGGCAAAGCTTGTGGCGGCAACCGAGCAGGGCGTCGACAAGACCAAGATCGGTGAAGAGCTCGAGCAGTTGAAGGCGCAGCTGCGCAGCGTTTCCGAAGGTGCAGGCTTCAACAACGACAACTGGATCATTCTCGACAATACCACGACGCCGACACAGCCGCGCCAGATCCCGGCCTCCTTCATCCGCAATTCGGACGGTACGGTATCGGTCGGCATGCTGAGCTATCATATCGATATCCCGCCGAGCGGCGCGACATCCTCCAAGGATGCACGCTATGTGATCGACGACCGGGCAGGCGGCACCGGCGAATATGGTGTGCTGACTTCCGCCTTCTTCGCAAGCGAACTAGGCACGGCGCAGAATTGGGTGCTGACGAAGAGCAAGAACGGCAATACGACCGGCCAGGTGGAAATCGGGCTGGCGGCCACTACCAGCAAACAGGACCTGAACGACATGATCAGCGTCGTCGATGCCGCACTCGGACAGCTGACGGCCGTCGGCTCGGCTTTCGGCGCCCTGGAAAAGCGCATCAGCTTGCAGGACGAATTCGCCAAGAACCTGTCCGACAACCTCACCTCGGGCATCGGCCGCCTCGTCGATGCTGATATGGAGGCGGAATCGAGCAAGCTCCGGGCATTGCAGACCCAGCAGCAGCTCGGCCTGCAAGCGCTGAACATCGCCAACGCCTCCTACGACAAGGTTCGTCAGCTCTTCCAGAATTTCTAACTTCGGCTTCTGTAATATCGTCCGCGCGGCAAGCCATGCTCGCCGCGCGGTTTTCTTTTGGCAAAGCTCAGGCTTCGGCTGCCTTGGCGGCCATCGTTGCCTTGGCCCACCAGACCAGTTCGTCGAGGGCAGTCTTTGCCGTGGGAAGCAGGCTCGCCTCGATTTCCGAGATCGGCTTGTTGCCGAAATGCGGATGGACAGCCATGAAGTCGCCACCGCCGATATGGACCGCAGCATGGGTCGAAACCATCTGCAGCTCCACGCCGATGCCTCTCAGATGTTCGACGGCGCGTGTGGCGCCCGTGCCGCCATAGCCGATGGCGGTAAACGGCTTGCGGTTCCATTCCTTATAGGCCTGATCGAGCGCGTTCTTGAGGGCTGCCGTGATCGAGTGGTTATATTCGGCGACCACGAAGATATAGCCATCGAAGCGTCCAACAGTTTGCTGCCAGCGAACCGCTTCGGGATTCTGGCTCGGCATCCACAGGTTCGATGCCATTTCGTCGAAGAAGGGGAGTGGATGATCGCGCAGGTCGATCACCTCAACGTCCATGTCATCACGTGCCTGCGCCTGCTTCATTATCCATTGTGCCGGGGTATCGGCGAAACGGGTGGGGCGGGTGGAACCGATAATAATGGCGATGCGGGGCTTAGAATTCAAAGTAACCTCCTGTATGCTGGTTTCTAACGGTAACCAGATTACGGATGGTTCGTGGAACCGCACAAGGAGGCACTTTATTGAAACCAGATAACCAGGAGGAAACCGCCCCTTGTGAGGTTGTTGATGGCTGCCAGCAAGTCCGGGCCTGCGATCACATCAGCCGCATGCTGGCGCGCATCAGCGACAAGTGGAGCCTGCTGGTGGTGCGCGTGCTGGGTCACGGACCGCTGCGTTTCAACGCCTTGCGCCGCGAAGTCGGCGAGATCAGCCAAAAGGTGTTGGCATCGACATTGCGGGAGCTGGAGGAGAACGGCTTCGTTTCCCGAACCGTCACGCCGACCACGCCGCCGCAGGTCGAATATGCGCTGACCGATCTCGGCCGGGAGTTCCTGGGGCCGGTTCGGGGGCTTGCCGAGTGGGTCGTCGCAAACTCGGCGCGAATGGACGAAGCGCGCGCTGCCTATGCCAAACGTCGCGGGCTCGACTGAGGGAAGTCCTGCGGTTTGCCAATAAAGCTGGTGATATCGGTGCGCCGCTGCAACAGGGCCATGTTTCCCATGGGGAATTTGGCTTATCAGATTGGTATCTTCATCTTGTTGCCGCATTCCCTAATATCTGCTCGCACCAGC
The DNA here is from genome assembly GCF_014873945.1 of Rhizobium viscosum. Classification (NCBI taxonomy): domain Bacteria; kingdom Pseudomonadati; phylum Pseudomonadota; class Alphaproteobacteria; order Hyphomicrobiales; family Rhizobiaceae; genus Rhizobium; species Rhizobium viscosum. The sequence goes on from NZ_JADBEC010000001.1 coordinate 3,447,524, forward strand.
TTCGAACGGAGAACCTCCTGTCCATGATCAAGAAATTCATCCTTCTGGCCGTTGCGGCGAGTTACCTCTCAGCTTGCACGACGACCGATCCGTATACTGGTGAGCAGAAGGTATCCAATACCGCCGGCGGTGCTGCCCTTGGCGCGCTCGGCGGTGCCCTCGTCGGTGTCGCCGTCGGCGGCGGCGGCCATGGCAAGCGCAATGCGGCGCTGATCGGCGCCGGCCTTGGCGCGCTCGCCGGCGGCGCGATCGGCAATTACATGGACCAGCAGGAAGCCGAGCTTCGTGCCCAGCTCGAAGGCACCGGCATTTCGGTCACCCGCCAGGGCGACAACATCATTCTCAACATGCCGTCGAATATCACCTTCGACGTCGACCAGGATGCAGTGAAAGCGGGCTTCTATCCGACGCTGAATTCGGTGGCGATCGTGCTGCGCAAGTTCAACCGCACGCTGATCGACATCAACGGTCATACGGACTCCACAGGCAGCCTGCAGCATAACCAGGACCTGTCGCAGCGCCGCGCGCTGTCCGTTGCCGATTATCTCGGCAGCCAGGGCATCGACCAGCGCCGCGTTTCGGCCGTCGGCTTCGGCCCGTCGCAGCCGGTCGCTTCCAACGCGACCGAAGCCGGCCGCGCGCAGAACCGCCGCGTCGAAATCCAGATCGCGCCGATCACGCAGGGCTGATCGGTCGCCTTCAGACGACAAAAAGGCCGGGTCATCGCCCGGCCTTTTTCGTTTCCGCCGTTTGCCTCAATGCTGCATCGTTGCGCCCTTGGTGATCTTGTCGACGATCTTCTTGTCGGCTCGCAGGGCGATGCCGACGACCTTGGCGTCGTTAGGTGCGTATTCGGCGAAGACGGCGCGATTGGCTGCGTCATGGCCGGTTGCAAACATCTCTTCGATGAAGACGGAGGAGGTCACGTCGCGCTCCAGCGCGCGGCGATGGATCGTCGATATCGTCGCTTCGTCGGCCGACAAGACGATGATCGGCTGGATGGATAGCGGGTTGTAGAGGTTGCCGGCGCGGTCCTTGTAGGGCTCGCCGATGATTTCCGGATACTGCCCGGCGATGCCTGTCGAGAGGAAGGCGGTGACATTCAGCTTCTGCCAGCCGGCAAGATTGTTTCGCAGGACGATCGCAATTTTGGTATCAAACATCTCAGTCTCTCTCATCAGGGTATCGAAACGCGTTGAGCCAGGATCTAACGCCGCAGGTCTTCGAGGGTCTTGAACGTTTGTGCGCGCCGCAGGTGGGCAGCGGTATGCTGTCCGCGCCTGGGGGCAGCGGCATGCTGGCCGCGCCCGCCGGCAGCGGCATCCTGACTGCGCCTGCCTTTCCGGGCATCGAGCGTATCGAGGCGCAGTTCTCGGGCAATGTCTTCGAGCCGCATCGGCATGATACCTATGCGCTCGGCGTCACGCTTCACGGCGTGCAGACCTTCACCTATCGCGGCGAGCGGCGCTTCAGCATGCCGGGCCAGGTGATCGTCTTGCATCCCGACGAGGAACATGACGGTGGGGCGGCGACCGAGGCAGGCCTACATTATCGCATGCTTTACATGGAGCCGGCGCTGCTGATGGAGTGCCTGGCGGCAGAGAAGATCGGCCTTCCCTTCGTCGACCAGCCGGTCATTGCCGATGGGGCGCTGGCGCAGGTGCTGCTTGCCGCACTTGGCGAGCTCGACCGGGAACTGGACGAGCTTTTCGTCGACGATTTCGTCAGCCGCGTGGCGGGCGGGTTGTCGCGCCACTCGCAGGTGCGCCGCAGGGCTCTCGGCACGGTTGCCTGGAGGCAGGTGCGGGCGGCGCGCGATTATCTGGAGGCGCATGCTCTGAGGCCAGTGCGCTCCGGCGAGCTGGAGAGCATTACCGGCCTCGATCGTTTCACCCTGTCACGGCATTTCCGCACGGCCTTTGCCACCAGCCCGCACCGCTACATGCTGATGCGGCGGCTGCAGCAGGCAAAGGCGTTGATGGGCGAAGGCGAGGGGTTTGCCGATGTGGCGGCGGCTACCGGCTTTGCCGACCAGGCGCATTTCATCCGACATTTCAAGAAGGCCTATGGGGTCACGCCGGGGCGATGGGTGGGGCTTCAACGTTTTTATGCGGCAGAGGCCGGCTCGTTCAGCGGCTAATATCGGCGCGAGCATCACGCATTTATCCATAAAATGGCATTATCATATGCATTACGCATACCTACAGCAAGAAAGCTTGATGAGATAACCTACTCCCGAGTTCGAGCTATCGGCACCAGCCGAATGCTCTCCCCAGAATGACGCTTGGCTACGCTAGTCGGCAGCCAATGACAGGGAAAAGGTTCAAGGCGCAACTATGTCTAATAATAATAAGCCACTCATCGCAATTGTCGGTGCAACCAGCAAACAGGGTCGTAGCGTCGCAGCGACGCTCCTTCGCAGCGAACGTTTCCGCGTACGCGCCTTAACCCGAAAAAAGGATTCGCCTGAGGCTTTAAGTCTGGAGAAGCTTGGAGCCGAGATTGTAACCGTGCCTCTCCAGCTTGGCTTCCAGAAGGATCTCGTCGCTGCCTTCGAAGGCGCGGACGGGGCATTTCTGATGACGCCGCCCGTCATGCCACCGGAGACAATGGAGGCTCCTATCGGCCGCCAGTTGGCGGATGCCGCGGTTGAGGCAGGTGTCGGACATATTGTGTTCAGTACGCTCGAGAATGTCGACGCCATCTCCGGCGGGACGAAATATGCTCCGCACTTCACGGACAAGGCGCGCGTCGCAGATTATATTCGCGGTCTGCCGATCTCTCATTCCTTCGTGATGCTGGCATTCTTCTACACCAACCTTCTCGAATATTATCCGCCGCGCATGGAGGGTGATACGCTCGTGATGCCAATTTATCTTCCCGAAGATTTTCGAGCGCCTTTTGTCGATCCGCTCACGGCGACCGGGCCGGCCGTGCTCGAAATTTTCTCAAATCCCAAGCGCTACAACGGGAAAACGTTGCCGATCGTCGGCGATGTGATCTCTCCGCACGAGATGGTCGAAACTTTCCGAGAGGTAACCGGCCTCAAGGCAGAATATCGAAATGCTTTCACCAGGGGTGGCCTGCTGCAGTATTTTCCGGAGTTCGCCGCGAACGAGCTTTTCGTGCAAGAACTTTTGGGGATGGTCGAGTACGCTGTAGAATATGGTTATTTCGGCAGGGAGCATGATCTGGAATGGAGCCGTCGCCTGAATCCCGACACGCTCGACTGGGAACAGTATCTTCGGACCACGGGCTGGCGCGGCGACAAGCGATCTTTCGGGCTCTAAGTCACGATGGGCGGATTCCCGGCAGTTTAGGAATCTCGGCGACAAGAAAGTCGGTGAGAAGGCGGACGCGGGCAATAGCCGAACGCTCGGGCACGATGAGCAGGCTCAGCGGAACCGGCGACGGACGATAGTCTTCGAGCACGACCTCGAGCCGGCCGTTGTCCAGGAGATCGTGGACCAGCCAGAGGTGCGTGGGGCCAATGCCGCGTCCTGCGGCAAGGGCTTCGCGTGCCGCAAGCCCGTGATCAACGCGCAGCTTCCCGTTGACGGGAACCGCAAAATTTTCGCCATGGCGGGAGGAGAGGGCTATCTGATCGCTCCCGGCCACATTGGACATGATGACGGTTTCGTATCGCGAGAGATCGTCCGGCCGCTCCGGCCGCCCGTGGACGGAGAAATAAGCCGGAGCGCCTACCATCAGCCGATGGCTCTTTCCGAGCGCATGAAGCTTCATGGAGCTGTCGGTGAGAGGTCCAAGCCGGAGTGCCAGGTCAACGCCTTCGCGAACCAGATCGATGCGCTCGTCGGTCAAGTTGAGATCGACGCTGATATCCGGATGCTGGTCCTGAAATTCGAAGATGAGGCGGGTGATGTGCATCACGCCAAGCGCTGCAGTACACGAAAGCCTGACCGCGCCTGCGGCCGCCCGACGGGCATTCCTGGCTTCCTCGGCAGCTTGCTCGACCAAGCGTAACACCTGAAGGCAGTTGCTATAATAACGGCTGCCTTCGTCGGTAAGGATGACGCGACGCGTGGTCCGGCTGAGGAGAGGCACACCGACTGCGTCCTCGAGTTCATTGAGATGCCGCGTCACGGTTGATTGACCGATGCCGAGTTCCCTTGCCACAGAAGACAGATTGCCGCGCTCGGCAACGCGAACAAACGTGCGCATTCGGTCGAGAGACAGTCCAGTGTTATCCATTTTTCAGCACAGTGATGTTCATTGGGTCAATCTAGGGAATAACTGGGCCTGTGGCTAGTCAGGCATAGGCAGGATAGTTCGGAGGCCGTTTTGACGGCCACACATGCTGATGATCCCGGATTTAAGCGGCGTTTTCTCCTAGCCCTGAGCAGAGCGCGAACGGGATAGTTCGGTTTCACGCCAGTGCAGCCATTGCTGTCTCAACCTCCCTCTGGATATGCCGATGATCTCTTCGAGAACCTCGATATCGAGGATGCGTTCGGTGCGAAAATGGCGGAAGGCCTGCTTCGATTCACACCACGCGATCAGAAGACAATGCGCGTCTGCATAGCCGAGAAGCACCGGCCACACGATGCGATGGCTTAGCTCGCCATCGGCCGCGCGATATTCGAGGTCGATCTTTCGCCCCTCCCTGATCGCCCGCCTGACCGGGCGGGTGTCGAACGTCAAGCTATTGGTGACCTGCTCGGGTTTCAGGCCGACCGCGGGTTCGGCGATGAACGGAAGAAGGTCGTCGGGTACTGTGTCGGTAATCTTGGCGATAACATCTCTGGCGGCATTGGTGATGGCCGGGTCACCCAGTTTTGCAACCATCTGGACGCCGAGCAGAACGGCTTCGATTTCCTCTGGTGTCAGCATCAGTGGTGGCATGTCGTATTGCGGATCGAGCACGTAACCGAACCCTGCTTCCCCTTCGATGGGAACGCGCTGGCCGATCAGATGGGCGATGTCGCGGTAGACGGTACGTCGCGCGACCTCGAGTTCATCGGCAAGCTGCGCCGAGGTGACCGGACGGTTTGATCTTCGAAGTATCTGGATGATCTGAAAAAGCCGTTCCGCTTTTCGCATGGCTGATGACTCCTGCTGCCACAACGCTGGCAGGATGACTATGTCACAAGAGCGGGCAAAGACATCGTTACGCCTGAAGGAGAAAATGATGAAGCTCGCATCCACTCGTCTCGTCGCTTCGGATATTGAAAGCATGGTGGCCTTCTATGAGTTCGTGACGGGCTATCGCGCCGACTGGCTTGTTCCCGTCTTTGCCGAGATCGTCACACCCGGTGCCGTCGTGGCGATAGGGAGCGCTGAGACGGTTGCTCTGTTCAAAGAGGGCAGTGCGGAGCCACGCGCCAATAAAACCGCCATTCTTGAATTCATGGTATCGGATGTCGACGCTGAATTCGCTCGGCTCAAGGATCATGTCGAGGTGGTGCATGAGCCCAAGGATATGCCGTGGGGAAATCGCACGGTCCAGTTCTCGGACCCGGAGGGAACCTGCGTGGCGCTTTATACACCCGTTACCGAGGCCGCGAGGCAACGCTTCAGCGGTCGTTGATCGGCCTGCGGGTGCCGAGGGTTTCCATGCTCACGCGGTGTTCTCCGCAAGGCCGGAGCGACGCGCCATGAAGCGGGCAAGCGCCGGGCCGATCAGCAATATGATCAGGAAGCGGCCGGTCTGCATGGCCATGACGAAGGGCACGTCGACATCGCTTGAGGCGGCGATGATGGCGACGGAATCGGCGCCGCCGGGACTGGTCGCGAGATAGGCGGTGAGCGGGTCGATGCCGGCGAATTTGTGGAGTGCCACCGCCATGCAGCCGCAGAGCGCCATCAGGATGATGATGGAGGCGGAAACGCGCGGCAGGGCACGGGCAGCGTGTTTGATGATCGAGCGGGTGAAGCGCAGGCCGATGCTCCAGCCGATGAGCGCGTAGCTGAGCGCCAGGATCCAGGTGGGCAGCTCGATCTTCAGGAGGCCGAAGCCTTGCAGTATGGCGCCGGCGAAAAGCGGTACCACGATGTTGCCGCCCTGGATGCGGAAGCGGAAGACCCCGTAGCAGCAGAGGGCGGCGAAGGCGATGGTCATGGCGAAAGCCGGCCAGTCGACCGGCGGGAAGAAGATGACCGGCGGCGGCTCTTCGCCATCGGCGGCGACCCAAAGGCGGGAGATGATGGAGGCGCCGACGGCGACGAAGACGACGCGCAGATATTGCATGAAGGCGACGAGGCGGGCGTCCGCTCCATAGGCTTCCGACATGATGACCATGGCCGAGGCGCCGCCGGGCGTGGAACCCCACACGGCGGTCGTGCCGGGCAGAACCTGCCAGCGGGTGAGCAGCCAGCCGAGGCCCGCGGCAATGGCGATCACCGAGACGATGAAGACGAAGAAGAGCGGCGCGTCCTTGGCCATGGTGCCGAGGATATCGGGCGTGATGTTGCGGGCCATCAAGAGGCCGACGAGGACCTGGCCGAATTGCAGCGGCCAGTAAGGCACGCGAAGCTGCCCCTTGCCGACGGTGAGCGCCAGAACGATAGCCGCGACCATCGGGCCGATCAGCAGCGAGGCGGGGAGGGCGAAGAGTTCGAGGAAAAGGACTGATATGGCCGACAAGGCGAGCAGCAATACCCATTTGGGCAGGCTCGCTTTCTGATGGAAGCTGCTTGCGTCCAAAACTGTAGTCCCCGAACTTTTCGACCGGAGCAGGCCCGAAGGCGAAGGTGGGAGGAGGCCCCGGCACTATAAAGAGGCCGGCTGCGAGGGCCGGCAGGCGCAGACCCGGTATAGGCGCGGGGTGACCAAGGGGTCAATTGCGGAATCTGACCTTTCCGGCTTTAAAGCCTGACGTGTCTTGCAAGGAAATCCAGCAGGGCGCGAACGCGCGCCGGAAGAGGGCCGCCTTGGCCGATATAGACGGCATAGAACTCTTCGACATCGCCGGGATTGAGTTCTTCCAACACGGAAATGAGTCGACCTGCGGCGATGTCGGCGCGCACGGTGAATTCTGTCATGCGGGCAAGGCCGGCACCTGAGAGCGCCAGATAACGCATGGCCTCGCCATCGCCGACCTGAAGGCCGGGGGTGACCGGAATGGTGATCGTCTCGAAATTGTCTGTGACAGGCCAGCCTTCCAGCGCCCGGGCATAGGAGAATCCAATGCGGCGGTGGCGGTGCAGTTCGGCAGCCGAGCGTGGTTCACCGTGATGCTGAAGATAATCGGGTGAGGCAACGATGATCTTTCCGGCAGCGCCAAGCTTGCGGGCGATCAGGCTCGATGTCTTCAGCGGGCCGGCGCGAATTGCGACATCGGCACGTTCTTCCAGGAGGTCGACGACCTTGTCGGTATGGGTGATGTCGAGGGTGACGCCGGGATGCTCGGCCATGAAGGCGGGGATGAGCGGCGCCAGAACATGATTGCCGAAAGAGCCGCTGGTATTGATGCTGATGCGGCCGGCGGCCTGTTCTCCTGCCGAGGCGAAACGTTCGGCCTCCGAAATGTTGGCGAGGATTGCCACGCTGCGCTCGTAGAAGGCGCAGCCTTCGGGCGTGAGCTGCAGCTTGCGAGTGGAGCGGTTGACGAGGCGGGTGCCGAGCCGGGTTTCCAGCCGGGCGACGAGCTTGCTGACGGCGGAAGGCGTCATGCGCCTTGTTTCAGCGGCAGCGGAAAATCCGCCGCGCTCGACGACGCTGACGAAGACTTCCATTTCGCCGGATCGATTGATGTCCTGACGGCTCATGATGAATTCAAATCACAGATGATATGCTTTGGGGCAATCTATATCATCATTCCGGCCGGGTCTATCTCTTCAAAAAACAGGAGATTGAATCATGGAATACAGAAATCTAGGTGCATCGGGCTTGAGGGTGCCGGCGCTGAGCTTCGGGGCCGGCACGTTCGGCGGCAGCGGACCGCTCTTCGGCGCCTGGGGTACGACGGATGCGCAAGAGGCGCGGCGGATGGTGGATATCTGCCTGGAGGCGGGTGTGACGCTGTTCGATACGGCCGACGTCTATTCGGCTGGTGCATCCGAAGAGGTGCTGGGGCAGGCGATCTCCGGAAAGCGTGACGCCGTGCTGATCTCGACCAAGATGGCGCTGCCGATGGGCGAGGGGCCTGATGATTGGGGCACCTCGCGGGCGCGGTTGATCCGCGCGACCGAGGATGCGCTGCGCCGGCTCGGTACTGACTATATCGACCTGTTGCAGCTTCATGCCTTCGATGCCTCGACGCCTGTCGAAGAAGTCCTTGCGACACTCGATGGGCTCGTGGCTGCCGGCAAGGTTCGCTACATCGGTGTTTCCAATTTCTCCGGCTGGCAGCTGATGAAATCGCTTGGGCTGTCCGAGAAATATGGATATCCGCGTTACGTGGCCCATCAGGTCTATTATTCGCTTGCCGGACGGGATTACGAATGGGAGCTGATGCCGCTTGCCGCCGACCAGGAGGTGGGTGCACTCGTCTGGAGCCCGCTCGCCTGGGGCCGGCTGACCGGCAAGATCCGCCGCGGCGCGCCTTTGCCCGAGGGAAGCCGTCTGCGCCAGACGGCCGAATACGGTCCGCCCGTCGATGACGAGAAGGTTTTCGATATCGTCGATGTGCTGGGCGAAATTGCCGCCGAGACCGGCAAGACCGTCCCGCAGATCGCCATCAACTGGCTGATCGGCCGGCCGACGGTTTCAAGCGTCATCATCGGCGCACGCAACGAGGAGCAGCTTCGGCAAAATCTCGGCGCCGTTGGCTGGAGCCTGACGCCGGAGCAGATCGGGCGGCTGGATGTGGTCAGTGCCGCGACGCCGCCTTATCCCTATTTTCCCTATTATCGGCAGGAGGGCTTTGCGCGGCTCAATCCACCTGCGGTCCCTGCAACAAAGATCGGATGAAATCTTCCCGAATCTTGGCTGGACAGCCGCTTTGACTTGCCTCATACCCGGCCTGCTGCAGATACTGTAGCAGGCTGTGGAATGCAGGGAGATCAAGGGCATGGCGCTGCGCGACGCGAAGGCTGGAGTGCGAAACGAGGCGGGCATCGAGGCCGTGTCAGGCATTCTGAAACAGCGCTTCGGAGAGCGCTTCCAGACCGGCCGGGCTTTTCGCGCCCAGCATGCGCACACGACCACCTATATCCCTACCCAACTGCCCGACGGCGTGCTCTTTGCCGAGACGGCTGACGATGTGAAGACTGTCGTCCGCGCCTGCGCCGACCATAAAGTGCCGGTCATCGGCTTCGGTACCGGCTCCTCGCTCGAGGGCCAAGTCAATGCACCGAATGGCGGCATTTCCATTGATTTCAGCCGCATGAATCGAGTGCTTGAAGTCAATCCTGAGGATCTCGACTGCACGGTCGAACCGGGCGTCACGCGCGAGGCGCTGAACACCCATCTGCGCGATACCGGCCTGTTCTTCCCGATCGATCCCGGCGCCAATGCCTCGATCGGCGGAATGACCTCGACGCGAGCCTCCGGCACCAATGCCGTGCGCTATGGAACGATGAAGGACAATGTGCTCGCGGTGACGGCAGTGACCGCCTCCGGCGAAGAAATTCGCACGGCGCGCCGCGCCCGCAAGTCGTCGGCGGGTTACGATCTGACGCGGCTTTTCGTCGGGGCGGAAGGTACGCTCGGCATCCTGACTTCGGTGACGCTGCGGCTGCACGGTATTCCACAGAAGATCGCCGGCGGTGTCTGTGCCTTCCCGAGCGTGAAGGCGGCCTGTGACGCCGTCATCATGACGATCCAGATGGGCATTCCAGTGGCGCGCATCGAGCTTGTCGACGCGCTGCAGATGCGCGCCAGCATCGCCTATGCCAATCTTCCCTATGAGGAAAGCCCGGCGCTGTTCCTCGAGTTTCACGGCACGGACGAGACGGTGGAATTGCAATCGGCCGCCTTTGCCGAGATTGCGGCCGAATGCGGCGGCGGCGAATTCCGCTTCACGGCGAGCCCGGAAGAGCGCACGAAGCTCTGGAAGGCTCGCCACGACGCCTATTGGTCGGTGCGGGCGCTCGCGCCCGGGCTTGCCGTACTTTCGACCGATGTTTGTGTTCCGATATCCCGACTTGCGGATTGCGTTGCCGAAACGCAGGCCGATATCGAGGCAAACGGTTTGCTGGCGCCGATCGTCGGCCATGCGGGCGACGGGAACTTCCATGTGCAGCTTTTGTTTGACGACAAGAGTGCCGCGGGGATTGCCACGGCAGAGGAATTCGTGGCCAGGCTGAATGCGCGGGCGCTGGCAATGGACGGAACATGCACCGGCGAACACGGGATCGGGCAGGGGAAAATGGCATTTCTGGAGCAAGAGCTCGGGGGGACGGTGGATCTGATGCGCCAGATCAAGCGCTCGCTCGATCCCGACAACATCCTCAATCCCGGCAAGATTTTTCATCTGGGCTGAAAATGGAACAATCTCATGATCTTGGCCCTTGCCCCCGGCATGAATAGCGCTAGTGTCGGCAACAGAATCCCGAATGGAGAATCCCTGACTTGGTAGGCCGGTTCCTCGTCTTTCTAGGAGGAGTGATCGTCGTAGTGCTCTTCGTGGCGCTGCTGGCACCGCTGTTCATCGACTGGACGGATTTCCGGATGAATTTCGAGGATCAGGCAAGCCGCATCATCGGCAAGAAGGTGACGGTGCACGGCACTGTCGATGCGCGGCTGCTGCCGTTTCCGTCCGTAACGCTGCATGACGTGCGCGTCGGCCAGGAAGAAGACGGCACGCCGGTGGTGCAGGTCGAGCAGTTCTCCATGGATGCCGAGCTTGCGCCTTTCCTCTCGGGCGAGGCGCTGATCTTCGACATGCGCGTCGTCAACCCCAAGGTGCGGCTGCGGCTTCTGAAGGACGGCTCGCTGGACTGGATGCGTGGCAGCCAGCCGGAAATTCCGGCCAAGACCGTCGTTCTGGAAAATGTGCATGTCAGCGGCGGCGAGATCGAATTCGTCGACGACCAGTCCGGTCGTTCGCGGCATGTGACGGGGCTCAATGCCGAGATGTCGGCGAAGTCGCTCGCCGGTCCATGGCGTATCGAGGGTGACGGCGCGCTCGACGGCGAACATGGCAGCTTTTCCATCTCCAGCAATCAGCCGGACGAGAGTGGCGTGTTGCGCGTGCGCACCCGGCTTGCGCCGGACAAGCATCCCATCACCATCGACCTCGATGGTGAACTCAAGCTCCTCGACAGCCGGCCGAACTATCAGGGCACGCTGTCTGCAGCGATTGAAAACCGTGAGGGCAAGACTGAAAAGGGGGAGGCGCCGCCGCGCCTCAAGGGTCGTTTCGAACTCACCAACGACCGGATACGCATTCCCGAATACCGTATGGAAGTCGGCTCGACCAGCGATCCTTATGTGATAACGGGCGAGGCGACGCTCGACACCGGCAGTGCGCCGGAATTCCTGCTGACCGCCGATGGCCAGCAGATCGACGTCAACCGTATCGGCAATCAGGGTGCCGCGGGCAAGACCAACCGCGACCCGGCGGTTTCGGCACGTCAGCGACTGAACTCGCTGCTCGAAATTGTCGGCCAGGTGCCGATCCCGCAGGTGCCGGGGAAAGCGACGGTGCGCCTGCCGGCAATCGTTGCCGGGGATACGACGATCCGCGACGTGGCGCTGGAACTGAGGCCGGCCGGCAATGGCTGGATGATCGACAATGCCGTTGGCACGCTGCCCGGCCGCACGCAGGTGGAAGGCGCGGGCAAGCTGACGCTCACGGGTGATCCGTCCTTCAACGGCCAGATGGTGGTTGCCTCCACGCAACCTACGGGCCTTGCCTCCTGGCTGGCCGGTTCGGTCGATCCGGCGATCCGCCAGCTCCGACAGGCCGGTTTCTCCGCCAATGTCAGCCTGACGCATGATCTGCAGCGCTTCGAGAACCTGGAGATCGCGATCGGTGCTGCGACACTCAAGGGACGGCTGGAGCGGCAGGCGACCAACGGCCAGACGCCATCGCTTTCCGTTGCGCTCAACGGCGATTCACTTGATCTCGATGCGCTGAGGGCGTTGATCGGTCTCTTTACAGGCCAGGATGCCGGCGACAATGTGCTCGATCACAAGATCGCCGCACAGTTCAAGGCTGACAAATTCACGGCCTTCGGTGTGCAGGCCGATAATGTCGAGACGACCTTTACACTCGCCGATGGGGCGCTCTCCGTCGACCGGCTGTCGATCAAGAACCTTGCGGGCGCCGAACTGACGGCGACGGGCAAGGCGGAGGGGTCGCTGCTCGACTATAAGGGCACCGGCGAGATCACCTTCAAGGCCGCCGATCCCGGTGCTTTCTTCTCCATGCTGCGCGAGCATCTGCCGCATCACCCTGTGATGGACCGGCTGGTGCGCAACGCCGGCTGGTATGGCAATACGGCGCTGCGCGGCGCGCTGACGCTCGGCGGGGATGACGGCAATGCGCTTTCGGTGACGCTCGCAGGTGTTTCGAACGGCAGCCGCGTCAACCTCGACTACCGCATGTCCGACCTGCTGGCGCTGACCGGCAGCGGCACGACGACGCTGGAGGCAACGCTCGACAATGCCGTGCCGTCGATCCTGTTCGGGCAGGCGGGTCTCGATCCGCTGCCGGTCGATGCGGGCGCCAATGGCCGCATGACGCTGAAGGTAACGGCGGCGGGCAACGATCCTGCCGATGCTGCGCTGACCTTCGCGACAGACCGGACGTCGTTTACGGCAAACGGCAAGGTCGACGTGCGGCCCGACACTTTCATGAACGGCAATGTCGCCGTATCGCTCGAAAGCGCCGACCTCGATCCGTATCTGGTGATGAACGGCATCGCGCTGCCTGAACTTGGCACCGGGCTGCCCTTCAAGCTGCAGACCAACGCGACCATCGATGCCGACAAGGTGGTGTTGGCGGATCTCAACGGGCATGCGGCCGACAATGAATTCGCCGGGGGGCTGACCTTCGACCGCAAGGCGGCAAAGACGACGGCGAGCGGCACACTTGCGCTTTCCAAGGCCGATCTCGGCTGGCTCGGCGAGGCCGTGTTCGGGCAGATCAACGACCCCGCCAACGGCCAGTTGACAACGGCCGCCCTCGGCCTGCCGCTCTTCCGTGATCTCGACATCAATCTGAAGCTCACCGCAAAGCAGTTCTGGCCAGGGCTTTTCAACACGGCGGTGAACGATTTCACCTCGAACGTTGCCTATAAGGGCGACGAGTTGCAGCTCAACGACATGGCCGGCAACTGGGATGGCGGCGCGCTCTCCGGCAATATGCTCTTTACCAATGCCAATGGTACCGGCTTCCTGCAGTTGCGGCTGGCGCTTGCCGATTCCGATCTTGGCGGCGTCGTCTGGCCGCGCGACGGCGCGCCTGTCGCCAACGGCAAGTTCGGCATGTCGCTGGCGCTCGAAGCTTCAGGCAAGACGGTTTCGGAAATTGCGAGTGCTCTGAACGGCTCGGGCGAAATCCGGCTCGGCGAGACGAGCGTTCGCGGGCTGAACCTTGCGATCCTGGCGCCGCTATTGGCCGCCACCGATCCGATGCAGGACCAGATCAATGCCGGCAAGATACATCCGATTGTCGAAACGCTGCTGAACAATGGTGAGGCGAAGCTGCCGCCGCTCAGCATCCCTTTCAACGTGACTGACGGTACGCTGCGGGTCCAGAATGTCAGCGTTGCCAACGATCTCGCGCATTTAAGCGCCGACGCGCAAATCGAACTGCCGCAGGGGCGCATCAGCGCGACACTTGGCATCGGCCTCAATCCCGGTGCCGAGGCGCTTTCAGGCGCGGAGCCGGGCATCCGACTGAACTTCTCCGGCCTGCTGGCCTCGCCCGGCAAGACGATGGATGTGACCGATATTACCAGCTTTCTCTCGCTGCGTGCCTTCGAGCGCGAGCGGCGGCGCGTCGAACGGCTGCAGACCAATGTGCTGGAAAAGCAGCGGCTGCGGCGCGAGGTGGCACTCTATCGCTTCAATGACGCCCAGCGGGCTGCGGCTGCCGAGATCGAGCGGCAGCGACAGGCGGAGGAAGAACGACTGCGTGCGCTGGCACAGCAGGCGGCCGAGCGCAAGGCAGAGGCCGAGGCGAAGGCTGCTGCCGATGCGAAGGCCAAGGCTGAAGCAGAAGCTCAGGCGAGGGCCGCCGCTGAGGCCGAGGCTGCGCGCCGTTCGGTGCCGCAGCCCGGACAGCTCAATTTCGATCAGGTGCCGGGCGTCCGGGCACAATAATTCATGCCAGTCAAAAGGCTCCGTCCGACAGGGCTTCTCAAGCCAGTGTGGCGCCGTTTTTAAACCAGCAAAGCACATGAAGGCGCAGCGCCGAGGAGAGATTGCTCTCTGCCGGCCGGTTATCGTCTATTTCCGATATCAACGCTGCGAGCGGCATGGAGCGGCTTGCGGCGATTGCCTTCAGCTCCATCCAGAATTCATCTTCCAACGAGAAGCTTGTGCGATGCCCATGCAGTGTCGCCGAATGTTTACGGATCATCGGGCTACCATGTCTCATGAGAAAGCGATTCACTTAAGGATCGCATCTGCTTGATCGCGCATGCCTTTATGCCGGCGCGATCAAGTCTTGTCTTTTTCGAGCCTGCCCTGGTCGAGCGCCTTTTCGGCTTTTTCGTTAAGGGCCTTGGTCAATTGCTTCTCGGCCTTGGTGCGTCCATGGGACACACGGTTCTGCTCGGCCTGCATTTCCTTTTCGGAGCGGGCCTGCTTCTTGCGGAACTGGCGTAAGTTGACGATTTCGGCGCTCATGCGGTTGCCTCCGTCATGAAAGAAAAAGGGAGGCTTTCGCCTCCCTTGGCATTACTGCTTCTTGCGGAAAGAATCGAGCGAAACGACGGAGCCCGGTTTCTTTTCCTCGCCTTCTGCGGCAGGCTTTGCGGCCGCGTCCTCCGTCTTGACGGCATCAACGGGATAGGCCGTGATCTCGGCCGCCGGCAGTTCCTCGCCGTCGCTCAGCGGTACGTCGAACTCCAGCTCGAAATTGACCGAGGGGTCGTAGAAGCCTCTGATGGCGTTGAAGGGGATGACGAGCTTTTCCGGCACGTCGGAGAAGGACAAGCCGATCTCGAAATGGGATTCGGTGATCTTCAGTTCCCAGAACTGGTGCTGGATGACGATGGTCATCTGCTCGGGATATTTGGACTTCAGGTGCTGCGAGATGCGTACGCCGGGAGCGCCCGTGAGAAACGTAATGAAGAAGTGATGGTCGCCGGGCAGACGGCCCGTCGTTGCGACTTCGGTCAAGACCTTGCGGATGACACCGCGCAACGCGTCCTGTGCCAGAATGTCGTAGCGGATATGATCCTGCCCCATGCTTTTCCTGTCTTTCGTCGGTTTAGAAGTCTTTTCACGCGCTTATATGGCACGTCCGGGCGCTTTGGGAAAGCGCCAAGCCGATTCATGCGTTCATCAAGCATACATGATTTCGTCGAAAAAGGGGAGAAGGTGAAGGCTTCTGTTGCCAGGTGCCTTCGGACCCCGCCTCAAGGGGCTAACCTAGAGGACTTAGGTCGGAATTCTCACACCGCCATTAGGCAGCGAGAGCGTATTCCTTAGCGTTGTTGTCGTTTGCAACTACACTTGTGACCCGATAACGGCGGTATCATGCCGAGCGAAAAGTCGATCTTTACACCCTTGTCGATCCTATTTCGCCCCCATCAAAAGCAGGCCATTCTCCAAAAGGATATCCGCCTGCTTTTGGTGGAGGCGCCGGGTACCGCCCCCGGGTCCAATAGGTTTATTCCACCGCCCGTTTATCGCCATAGCCGGCCCGAAAGCCGGCATGGGTGATATAGTGTTTTTGTCACCGCAAGGGAAGGGGATACGTCATAAAAGCGTCGTGCTCTCCAGCGATTTGCTTGGATAATCAGCAAGGCGCATTGGTTTGCGGCCGCTTTGCCCTTAAATTAGGTGCAAAAGGAATCAGTGGCGACCATGAAGCAATATCTCGACCTCTTGAGCCATGTGATGGAAAACGGCACCGACCGGGGCGACCGCACGGGCACCGGCACGCGTTCGGTCTTCGGCTATCAGATGCGCTTCGATCTCGATGCCGGCTTTCCGGTGCTGACGACGAAGAAGCTGCATCTGCGCTCGATCATCCATGAACTGCTGTGGTTCCTCAAGGGCGAGACCAATATCCGCTACCTGCATGAAAACGGCGTCAGCATCTGGGACGAATGGGCCGACGAGAACGGCGATCTCGGCCCGGTCTATGGCGCGCAGTGGCGCTCCTGGCCGGCACCGGATGGCGGGCATATCGACCAGATCGACAATCTCGTAAAAGGCCTCATCAAGAACCCGAATTCCCGCCGTCACATCGTTTCGGCCTGGAACCCGGCCGAAGTCGACAGTATGGCGCTGCCGCCCTGCCATTGCCTGTTCCAGTTCTATGTGGCCGACGGCAGGCTTTCCTGTCAGCTCTACCAGCGCTCGGCGGATATCTTCCTCGGCGTGCCCTTCAACATCGCTTCCTATGCGTTGCTGACGATGATGGTGGCGCAGGTGACCGGGCTGAAATATGGCGAGTTTGTCCATACACTCGGTGATACGCATCTCTACCATAACCATTTCGACCAGGCGAAGCTGCAGCTGACGCGCGAGCCGAAGCCGCTGCCGCGCATGCTGATCAAGCGGGACGTGAAGGATATCTTCGGCTTCGTCTACGAGGATTTCGAACTCGTCGGCTATGACGCAGAGGCCAATATCAAGGCGCCGATCGCCGTCTAAAGCGTGTCGTGATCTTTCAGATCGCTCGCCACGCTTTAGGCTTTTGTTTCGCATGTCGTTATCAAAAAACCGCTGCACATTTTTTGCGCGACATGCTCCAAGCCGGGAAGGCCGATGTCCGATATCCGCAAGACCATCTTCGTTGCCGTTGCGCGTAACGGCATTATCGGCCGCGATGGCGACATGCCCTGGCGGCTGTCGACCGACCTCAAGCGCTTCAAGGCGATGACAACGGGCAAGCCTGTCGTCGTCGGCCGCAAGACTTTCGAGAGCTTCGGCGGCAAGCCGCTGCCGGGGCGCCAGCACGTGGTGATCTCGCGCGGCGCCGCTATCGATCTTCCCGACGTGCAAATGGCCCGCTCGCTTGACGAGGCGATAGCGATGGCTGAGGAGCTCGCCCGCAAGCAGGGCGAAAACGAGATCTCCATCCTGGGCGGCGGGCAGATCTACGCGCAGGCGATGGCTTTTGTCGACCGCATGTGCGTGACGCATGTGGAAGCCGACGTGGATGGCGACACGTCCTTTCCCGACATCGATCCCGCAATCTGGGTGGCGACCGAGAGCCTCGATGTCCCCTCGGGGGAAAGGGACACCTATCCCACGCGTTTCGTCGTTTATGAACGGCGAGATGCCTGAAAAGGAACTATTTTCCAATTATATTGACCAAGTTTCTGACGCTGCGTTGAAAGCAGATGCAGTGATACCTATAACGGTCGGATCGCATCCGCCGGCAGCCCCCACGGCGGTCGGATGTGTATGACGTAACGAACAACGAGGTTTTGATGCCCTGGAGCAATCAGAATGGCGGCGGCGGCCCTTGGGGCGGCGGCGGCGGTAACAATCAGGGGCCATGGGGGCAGGGACCGAACCGTCCACGCGGCGGTGGCGGTGGCAAAGGCGGTCCGCCCGATCTGGAAGACATTATCCGGCGCGGACAGGATCAGCTGCGCGGCTTCATTCCAGGTGGTTTCAACGGCGGTGTCGTTGCGATCATCGTGGCGATCATTGCGATCTTCTGGCTTTTCCAATGCATTTACGTCGTCCAGCCGGACGAGCGCGGCGTTGAACTGCGCTTCGGCAAGCCCAAGCAGGAGATTTCCATGCCGGGCCTGCATTTCCATTTCTGGCCGGTTGAAACCGTCGAGACGGTCAAGGTGACGGTGCAGCAGTTGAACATCGGCGCGACCACGGCAGGCTCTTCGAGCGGGCTGATGCTGTCGAGCGACAAGAGTGTCATCAACGTGCAGTTTGCCGTCTTCTATACGATCAGCGATCCCAAGGCCTATCTTTTCGGTGTCGAAAATCCGGCTGAAACACTGCAGCAGGTTTCCGACAGCGCCATGCGCGAAGTCGTCGGCCGGCGTCCGGCGCTGGATGCTTTCCGCAGCAACCGCCAGCCGATCGAGACGCAGGTTCTCAACATCGTTCAGGATACGATGAACCGCTATGGTGCGGGCATTACTGTGACCGGCGTGACGATCCAGAACGTGGCTCCGCCGCGCGAGGTCGCCGACTCCTTCGAAGAAGTGCAGCGTGCCGGCCGCGACCGCGACAGCACGATTGAGGACGCCAACCGCTATACGAACCAGAAGCTCGGTCAGGCACGAGGCGATGCAGCCCGCATCCGCGAAGACGCGGCCGCCTACAAGGATCGCGTCGTCAAGGAAGCGGAAGGTGAAGCCCAGCGCTTTACGGCCATCAATGACGAATATTCGAAGGCTCCCGATGTGACGCGCAAGCGCCTGTTCCTGGAAACGATGGAGCAGGTTCTGAAGAACTCCAAGAAGGTCGTGATCGACGAGAAGCAGGGCGTCGTACCTTACCTGCCGCTCAACGAGATCAACAGACCGGCGGCAGCAGCACCGGCACGGCAGGGAGGTTGAACCATGGTATCGAACAGACTTCCCGTAATCCTCATCGCGCTCGCGATCCTTCTCGCCATTCTTTATTCGTCGATCTTCGTCGTGAATGCGCGTGAGCAGGCCATCGTCGTGCGTTTCGGTCAGATCCAGTCGGTGAAGAGCGAGCCCGGCCTCTATTTCAAGCTGCCCTTCGGCTTCATGGATGCCGACCGCGTGCAGTTCGTGGAAAAGCGCGCTCTGCGGCTCGACCTCGACAATATCCGCGTTCAGGTTCAGGACGGCCAGACTTTCGATGTCGACGCCTTCGTGATCTACAACATCTCGGATGTGCGCCGTTTCCGCGAAACGGTCTCGGGCGACCGCGACGCTGCGGAGGCACGGCTGCGTGCGCAGCTCGATTCTTCGCTTCGCCGCGTCTACGGTCTGCGTGACTACAATGCTGCGCTTTCGGAAGAGCGCGTGGCGATGATGCTCGAAATCCGCGACGATCTGCGCACCGATGCCGAAAATCTCGGCCTGCATATCGATGACGTCCGCATCCGCCGGACGGACCTTTCGCCGGAAGTGGCTCCGAACACCTACAACGCCATGCGCTCCGAGCGTCTAGCCGAAGCCGAGCGCATTCGCGCCGAGGGTAATGAAGAGGGCCAGCGCCGCCGGGCTGTCGCCGACCGCCAGGTCGTCGAGATCACTGCCGATGCGCAGCGCGATTCGGAAATCCTGCGCGGTCAGGGTGATGCGGAGCGCAACCGTATCTTCGCCGACTCTTTCGGCAAGGATCCGGCCTTCTTCGAGTTCTACCGCTCGATGGCCGCCTATTCCGCTGCACTTTCCTCGCAGGATACGACGCTGGTGCTGTCGCCGACCTCGCAGTTCTTCCGCTACTTCGAGAATGCGAACGGCAATCCGCCCGCCGTGCCGGGCCAGACCGGTGGGCTTGTGCCGCCTGCGACTGTCCAGCCGGCCGCTCCGGCACAGCCGGCGAACTGACGACAGACAGAATGCAGGACCTTCTCACCGGGCTTGCATTCTTCCTTATCATCGAGGGGCTGGTCTACGCACTGGCCCCTCGTTTTCTTATCGAGATGGCGAAGCTTCTTCCCAGCATCCCGGAGCGGCAGCTCAGGGTCTTCGGGCTTGGAGCGATAGCCCTCGGCGTCGGCTGTGTCTGGCTTTTGCGAGGTTAGATCACATTCGCACGGGGATTTCGCGAAAAGGTGATTTCTCCCTCCATCATTCCGCCTTATGCTGGTGCTGTATGTGCGCCTTTATCCCAGACGAGGAAGCTTGATGGCCCCCACGACTCGCTCGCCCTTCAGACGAACGCTCGCGCTGCTGGCCGGCACCGCCCTTCTGGCAAATGTCGGCGCAAGCGGTGTTGCGCATGCGCAAACTGCCCCCGCACCAGCGACACCTGAACAGGCAGCACCGGCCCCTCAACTGGCGCCGACGTCCCCGGCTGCAGTGGCGCCCGCCGCTCCGCCGGTACAGATGACGGCTCCGGGCAATGGACCGGCTTCGGTCGCCGATCTCGCCGAGGGACTGCTCGATGCCGTGGTCAATATTTCGACCTCGCAGAATGTGAAGGATGACGAGGGCGCAGGTCCGGCGCCGCGCGCGCCTGACGGCTCGCCCTTCCAGGAATTCTTCAACGATTTCTTCAACAAACAGCAGGGCAATCGCGGCCCCAATCACAATGTCAGCTCGCTCGGCTCCGGATTCGTTATCGATCCCAGCGGCTATATCGTCACCAACAACCACGTGATCGAGGGCGCCGACGATATCGAGATCAATTTCGCCGATGGCTCCAAGCTCAAGGCCAAGCTGATCGGTACGGACACCAAGACCGACCTTTCGGTGTTGAAGGTCGAGCCGAAACAGCCGCTGAAATCCGTCAAGTTCGGCGATTCCAGCGTCATGCGCATCGGCGATTGGGTGATGGCAATCGGCAACCCGTTCGGCTTCGGCGGATCGGTGACGGTCGGCATCATTTCGGGTCGCGGCCGCAACATCAATGCCGGCCCCTATGACAATTTCATCCAGACGGACGCGGCGATCAACAAGGGCAATTCCGGCGGTCCGCTCTTCAACATGAAGGGCGAAGTGATCGGCATCAATACGGCAATCATCTCCCCGTCGGGCGGCTCGATCGGTATCGGCTTCTCGGTGCCGTCGGAACTTGCTTCCGGCGTTGTCGATCAGCTTCGCGAATATGGCGAGACGCGCCGCGGCTGGCTCGGCGTGCGCATCCAGC
Source organism: Rhizobium viscosum (assembly GCF_014873945.1). Lineage (NCBI taxonomy): Bacteria > Pseudomonadati > Pseudomonadota > Alphaproteobacteria > Hyphomicrobiales > Rhizobiaceae > Rhizobium > Rhizobium viscosum. Next base: position 3,468,324 of record NZ_JADBEC010000001.1, read on the forward strand.
CCGTCACCGACGAAGTGGCCGACAGCCTCGGCCTCGACACTGCCAAGGGCGCGCTGGTCGCCGGTGTCATCAAGGGTGGGCCGGTTGATGACGGCTCGATCAAGGCGGGCGACGTTATCCTGAAATTCGACGGCAAGGTCGTCAGCGAGATGCGCGATCTGCCGCGCGTGGTGGCTGAAAGCCCCGTCGGCAAAGAGGTCGACGTGGTGGTCATGCGTGACGGCAAGGAACAGACCGTCAAGGTAACGCTCGGCCGTCTCGAGGATAGCGACCAAGCGGCAGCCAACGACAGTTCGACGGATGACGGTGTTATCAATCCCGATCCCGGCGAAAACAACGATATGGACGAACCGGATCAGGGCGGCGATCAGGGGCAGGCCGCACCTGACGGCCAGGAACCGCACCAGCAGGATCAAGGGCAAGATCAAAAGAGCCCGGATCAAAAGGGGCAGGATCAGGCAACACCCGGTCAGGCTACCCCAAAGCATGTGCTCGGTCTTTCGCTCTCGCTGCTCAGCCCCGAGACCCGCAAGGCCTTCGGCATTGCCGAAAGCGTTGATGGTGTCGTCGTGACCGAGGTTGCGCCGGGGTCGGCCGCCGCCGAAAAGGGCTTGAAGCCCGGCGACGTGATCGTCGAGGTCGCACAGGAATTCATGAAGTCGCCGGATGCCGTTGCCACCAAGGTGCAGACGCTGAAGCAGGAAGGCCGGCGCAATGCACAGATGATGGTTGCTGCGGCGAATGGCGACCTGCGGTTCGTTGCGGTGCCGATGGAATAAGGGCTGTCTGGTACAGTTCCGGAAATTGAAAAGGAGCGGTTAGCCGCTCCTTTTTGGTTTTCAGAGATGACTCTCGGTGGGCTCAAGCCATCACAAAATCCGTCTTCCGGTAGCCCTGAATATAAAGCAGCGCCGTCAGGTCGCCGTGGTTGATCTGCATATCGGCTTCTGCGGCGACAGCCGGTTTGGCGTGGAGGGCGACGCCGGAGCCGGCGAGGTGCAGCATGCCGAGATCGTTGGCGCCGTCGCCGACGGCGATAGCATCCTGCGGGGAAATGCCGAGGCGGGCGGCGATGTCGTTGAGGGCGTCGACTTTGGCCTGCTTGCCGAGGATGGGCTCGGCGACATGGCCGGAGAGGAGGCCGCCTTCCTCGAGCAGGATATTGGCGCGGTTTTCGTCGAAGCCGAGGGTGGCGGCGATGCGGCTGGTGAAGACCGTGAAACCGCCGGAGACGAGGGCGGTATAATAGCCTTTCGACTTCATGGTAGCGATCAGTTCAAGGCCGCCGGGGGTGAGGGTAATGCGCTTGGCGATTACTTCATCGACGACAGAGATCGGCAAGCCCTTCAGGAGGGCGACGCGTTCGCGCAATGCCGGCTCGAAGGCGATCTCGCCGTTCATGGCGCGAGCGGTGATGGCTGCGACCTTTTCCTTGAGGCCGACTTCGGCAGCGAGTTCGTCGATGCATTCCTGACCGATCATGGTCGAATCCATATCGGCGATCAGCATCTTCTTGCGGCGGGTTTCCTGTTCCTGGATGACGAGATCGATCGGAGCGCTGGCGATCACGGCGAGCAGATTCGCCTCGGCTGCCTGTCTGTCCGTGCCGTCTGCGAGCACGATATCGCAGGCAATGCCGTCCGCCAGCCAGTAGAGCCCGGATGCTTTGACGGCGTCTGCGGCGCGCTCGGCGATCTCAGGCGAAAGAACGGGGTTTGACGGATTGGCAACAAGCGTGGCAACGAGGGCCATGATGGAAAACCTTCTGAGCACTGCGAATGCGATCCTGATAACCGGGCCGACTGCCAGCGGCAAGTCCGCGCTCGCAGTGGAATTGGCCAAAGAGCATGGCGGCGTGGTGATCAATGCCGACAGCATGCAGGTCTATGACACGCTGCGGGTGCTGACGGCGCGGCCTTCGGAAGAAGATATGGAGGGTGTGCCGCATCATCTCTACGGCCACGTGCCGGCCGCGCAGGCCTATTCGACCGGTGCCTGGCTGCGGGATGTGACGGTGCTCCTGCCGCGCATCCACGCCGAGGGAAAGCTGCCGGTCTTCGTCGGCGGCACCGGGCTTTATTTCAAGGCGCTGACCGGCGGGTTGTCGGAAATGCCCGTCATTCCCGAGGAGATAAGGCAACGGCTGCGCGCACGGCTTCTGGAGGAGGGGCCGGAGGGCCTGTATGCGCAGCTTGCGAAGGTTGATCCCGCCACGGCCGAAAGCCTAAACGTACAGGACGGGCAGAGGATCGTGCGGGCGCTTGAGGTTTTCGAGGCGACGGGCCAGTCGATCGCTGAATTCCAGGGGCAGGTAGGCCCCGTCGTCGTCGATCCCGATACGGCGCGCAAGATCGTCGTGCTGCCGGATCGCGCCGTGCTGCATCAGCGTATCAACGGACGTTTCGAGAAAATGCTGGAGCAGGGGGCGGAAGACGAGGTGAGCGCGCTTCTGGCGCTTGATCTTCCTCCGGAAATGCCTGTCATGAAGGCGATCGGCGTGTCGCAGATCGCGGCGATGCTGCGTGGTGAGATGAGCCGCGCCGAGGTGGTCGAGCGCGGGGCCGCCGCCACGCGGCAATACGCCAAGCGGCAGATGACCTGGTTCCGTAACCAGATGGATGAAAGCTGGGAGCGGCTTTCGCCTTAGCGCCAAAGCGATACGTGCTTCGCGCCCGCAAACGGCTAGAATGATCTTCGAATCATGACCAATGGAGCTATGGGGGCCGGCATGAACAATTTTCTCGCAAAGACGCTTTCTTCGATCAACGCCTTGATCGCCATCGTCATCTTCGCCTTTTCCACACTTTCCGGTGCGACCGCCGCTGCGGCGCAGGGCGGATCGGGTATGTTCATCGTCGGAGCAATTTTGGGCGCCATCGGCGGCATCGTGGTTGCGGCGCTGATCTGTGGCACCATCGCCTTTCTGGCACTGATCGAGCGGCATCTCTCCGAAATCGCAGCGGCGACGCGCCAGCCGCGTTCGTAAGGCGCACTCAGTCCTTGTTGTAGAGGCTGCTCAGCGGCTTCTTCAGGATACTTTCGCGCAGCGACATGCCACCCTCGCGGCGTGGCGGCGATGTCTGTTCGCCGAAGGCCGGCCTCGGCTGTTCGTCGCGGCGCATTTCGCGGCGCAGTGCTTCCAGGCGCGCGTCGATAGAAGTCTGCGGCGAGAGCAGTGGGGGCTCAGGATGCGGCGCGCGGCTCTGCGGCAGCAGGGCGGGGCGATAGGGTTCGAGCGGCGCCTCTGCTGATGGAGCGGCATAGGGCTGGTCGGCGGCTTCGTCGGTGAAATCTTCTTCCGGCTCATAATCCGCGATCGCTGCACTATAGCTCTGCTGGAAGGTGGAGATATCGGGGCCTGCTGTGATCGCCCGCATGCGGGTGACGATGCGGCGCAGGTCGACCGTATCGGGGTCTTCCTCGGCGTGGATGCTGGTGGCGCTATGGGCCTTCGGCAGCAGGCTTTCGTCGACACGCGAGAAGCGCATACGCATCGGCACCCGGATCGCCTCACCGAAGGCGATCGCTTCGCCATTGCCGATCGAGGAGATGAAGCTCGTCGTCGAGATCGAGGAGTTGGGGATTGCCGAGCGGATGATTTCCTGGTCGCGGTCGTTGGCAAGGCGCATGGCAAAGAGCGTCGAGCACTGCGACAGGATCGTCTGGTCGAGCTCTCCCGGGCGCTGGGTGATGATGCCGAGCGAGACGCCGTATTTGCGGCCTTCCTTGGCGATGCGGGCAATCGCCTGGCGGGTCGGAACGAAACCGAGGTTCGGATCCGACGGGATATAGCGATGCGCCTCTTCGCAGACGACCAGCATATGAATGGCGCCTTCGCTCCAGAGCGCGATCTCGAAGGCCATGCGGCAAAGTACGGACGCGACGGAATTGACGACTTCGGAGGGGATGCCGGCGAGCTGGAAGGTGCAGATCGGCCTGTTGTCGCCGGGGATGCGGAAGATCTGCGCTATGGTATCGGTGATCGTGTCGCTGATCGTGTTGCTGGAAAACATGAAGTGATAGCGCGGATCGTTGATCGCGGCGATGATGCGCATCTTCAACGCGCGCAGGAAGGGTTTTTCGGCGCGCCCTTCCAGCCTGCCGATGCGCTCGTCGATGAGGGCAAGCAGATCGGCGATGCGATAGGGCACCGGAGTGTCGGCGGTGATCGAGCTCTTTTCCGTCTGGCGGCGCACCAGCGAACTGTCGCTGCCGCGGAAGGCGCGTTTGGCCTCAGGCAGGATATCGCGCAGCATGTCGAGCTCTTCGGGTATCGGCGGGCGGCCGCGGAAGACCACTTCGGCGAACTCCTCGAGCCGCATCAGCCAGAAGGGCAGATCCAGCGTATCGGTATCGATTGTGACGGCGTGTTTCGGGAAAGCGGCGGCAAATTCATTGTGCGGATCGAGGATCAGCACGCGCAGCTTCGGATCTGCCTCGATCGCCTTATGCAGTAGCAGCGAGACGGCAGTCGATTTGCCGACACCGGTCGAGCCGACCACGGCGAAGTGCTTCGACAGCATCGAGGGGACATGGATCGCCGCGTCGATGCTTTCATCCTGCGTCAGGCTGCCGATGACGGCGGTGGCGCCCTTGCCGGCATCATAGATGCGCATCAGGTCGGCGGCGCGGATGCGATGGGCGATGGCGCCGAGATAGGGATAGCGCGAAATGCCGGTCGAGAATTCCTCGCGGCCGTCTTCGTCGACGCGGACTTCGCCGAGCAGTTCCGTCTCGATGCGGAAGACATTGTCCTGGCCTTCGCCCCAGCCCTGATTGCCGGTATTCATGGAATAGACGAGGGCGACGACGCGGTTCCTGCCGACGCTGATGGAAATCAACCGGCCGACGGACCATAATTCCGTGAGATCGGTGCCGCCGTCTTCGGCGACTGCGGCAATGGTAGCACGCGAACCGCTGCATGCGACGACGCGCCCGAGGAATCGATTCCCCGGCGTGAGGCTATCGCGGCGATCCTGTTCGCCTGCTTTGCCTGTCGTCATCATGTCGTTGTTGAGCAAAGGGTTACTCCCTGCATTAACGGACAGGATATTGCCGATCCTTTAACAAATCCTTCAGTCCCAGAATTGGACGGACCATGGGAGGGTAATACGTTGACAGGCAGCGGATTTTTTATTGCGGAATGCGTTGACGCTGCGAAATTTTCTGTCTATCACTTCCGCCCATGACAATTTCGAACGTTCTTATCGTGGTGGGAAAGCGCATGGGCAGGATGGTGTAACCATCCGGCGATAGCCACCCATGCGCAAGACGAAGGCTCCTCAGGGGCCTTTTTTTATGCCCGAAATCAGGGCTTCCGGCCACAAACCTCAGATCTCCAGCATCAAACGGAACAGACATATGGCGAGCACGGACAATCAAGCGGCAGACAACAGGATGACGGGAGCGGAGATCGTTCTCCGCGCGCTGAAAGACAATGGTGTCGAGCACATCTTCGGCTATCCCGGCGGTGCCGTTCTGCCGATCTATGACGAGATCTTCCAGCAGGACGATATCCAGCACATCCTCGTGCGCCACGAGCAGGGCGCCGGCCATGCGGCCGAAGGTTATGCCCGCTCCACCGGCAAGGTCGGCGTCATGCTGGTGACCTCTGGTCCCGGTGCCACCAACGCCGTCACGCCGCTGCAGGATGCTCTGATGGATTCCATTCCGCTCGTCTGCCTCTCCGGCCAGGTTCCGACGCCGCTGATCGGTTCGGACGCCTTCCAGGAATGCGATACGGTTGGCATCACGCGCCCCTGCACCAAGCACAACTGGCTGGTCAAGGATGTCAACGAGCTCGCCGCCGTCATCCATGAGGCCTTCCGCATCGCCCAGTCGGGCCGTCCGGGTCCCGTTGTCGTCGACATCCCGAAGGACGTGCAGTTTGCCACCGGCACCTACACGCCGCCGGCCGATCATGCCATCCAGAAGAGTTACCAGCCGAAAATCCAGGGTGACCTGAACCAGATCCAGGCGGCAATCGAGCTGATGGCCAACGCCCGCAAGCCGATATTCTATACAGGCGGCGGCGTCATCAATTCCGGCCCGGAAGCCTCCCGCATGCTGCGCGAACTGGTCGAGCTGACCGACTTCCCGATCACCTCGACGCTGATGGGCCTCGGCGCCTATCCGGCATCCGGCAAGAACTGGCTGAAGATGCTCGGCATGCACGGTTCCTACGAGGCGAACATGGCGATGCATGACTGCGATGTCATGGTCTGCATCGGCGCCCGCTTCGATGACCGCATTACCGGCCGCCTCAACGCCTTCTCGCCGAATTCCAAGAAAATCCATATCGATATCGATCCGTCCTCGATCAACAAGAACGTCCGCGTCGATGTCGGCATCCGCGGCGATGTCGGCAACATTCTGGAAGACATGATCCGCCTGTGGCGGGCGTTGCCGAAGAAGCCGGAAAAGAACCGTCTCGATGCATGGTGGAGCGATATTGCCCGCTGGCGTGCGCGCAACTCCTTCGCCTATACGATGAGCAAGGACGTGATCATGCCGCAATATGCGCTGGAACGTCTCTTTGCCCTGACCAAGGATCGCGACACCTACATCACGACCGAAGTCGGCCAGCACCAGATGTGGGCAGCGCAGTTCTTCGGATTCGAACAGCCGAACCGCTGGATGACTTCGGGTGGTTTGGGGACGATGGGTTACGGCCTGCCGGCAGCACTCGGCGTTCAGATCGCCCATCCGGAGAGCCTCGTCATCGACATCGCCGGCGATGCCTCTATCCAGATGTGCATCCAGGAAATGTCGGCGGCGATCCAGCACAATGCGCCGATCAAGATCTTCATCATGAACAACCAGTATATGGGCATGGTCCGCCAGTGGCAGCAGCTCCTGCATGGCAATCGTCTGTCTAACTCCTATACGGAGGCAATGCCTGATTTCGTGAAGCTCGCTGAAGCCTATGGCGCGGTTGGCCTGCGCTGCGAGAAGCCTGACGATCTTGATGCGACGATCCAGGAGATGATCGACGTCAAGAAGCCGGTCATCTTCGATTGCCGCGTTGCCAATCTCGCCAACTGCTTCCCGATGATCCCCTCGGGCAAGGCACATAATGAAATGCTGCTGCCGGACGAAGCTACGGACGAAGCTGTTGCCAATGCGATCGACGCCAAGGGCCGTCAGCTAGTCTAAGAAGAAGCCAGAGGAAACCCAGGATCATGAACGCACACCTTCAACCCACCGGCTCTGCCTACTTCATCTCTCCGGAAACGGCAGCCGTCGAGAGCCATACGCTCTCGGTGCTGGTCGATAACGAGCCAGGCGTACTCGCCCGCGTCATCGGCCTGTTCTCCGGCCGTGGCTACAACATCGAAAGCCTGACGGTCTCGGAAACGGAGCACCAGGCGCATCTGTCGCGCATCACCATCGTCACCCGCGGCACGCCGCATGTGCTGGAGCAGATCAAGGCGCAGCTCGAGCGCATCGTGCCTGTCCACCGCGTGGTGGACCTGACGGTACGCGCCCGCGAACTTGGCCAGGACCGGCCGATCGAGCGGGAAGTGGCGCTGCTCAAGGTGATCGGCAATGGCGAGACTCGCGCCGAGACGCTGCGCCTTGCGGATGCCTTCCACGCCAAGGTGGTGGATGCGACGATCGATCACTTCATTCTGGAGATCACCGGCAAGTCCTCCAAGATCGACCAGTTCATCGCGATCATGAAGCCGCTCGGCCTCATCGAAGTCTGCCGCACCGGCATTGCCGCGATGAACCGCGGCGCTCAGGGCATGTAAGGATTACAGCCGGGCATGTAATCGCCTACGTCATTACGGGAAAAGGGTTCACGCCGCTGGAGGTCAGAGCATCTCCAGCGGCGTTTTCTTTGCCGGGGGCGGGAAGACCTCGTCGAGCGCTTCCCAGTCCTCGTCGGTGATATCGAGAGAGACGCAGTCGCGGTTTTCGTGGGCGCGCTCGACATTGGATGTTTTCGGAATGACGAAGACGCCTTCGCGTCCCAGCAGGAAAGCGAGCGCCAGCTGCGCCGGTGTTGCCTGATAGGCCTTGGCGATATGGATGAGATCGGGATGGTGCAGGATGCGGCCCTGCTCAATCGGGGAATAGGCCATGATCGGAATGTTCCGGCTCTGGCACCAGGGCAGGAGATCGTATTCGATGCCGCGGCGGGCGAGATTGTAGAGCACCTGATTGGCCGCGACGTTCCGGCCGCCGGGCACGGAGAACAGTTCCTGCATATCGTCAGTATCGAAGTTGGACACGCCCCAGGCGCGGATCTTGCCGGCGGCTTTCAGCGCTTCGAAGGCTTCGACGGTCTCAGCGAGTGGATAGTTGCCGCGCCAGTGCAGCAGATAGAGGTCGATACGGTCGGTGGCGAGGCGTTCGAGGCTATTTTCGCAGGCTTCGATCGTGCCCTTGCGGCTGGCGTTCCAGGGGTAGACCTTGCTGACGATAAAGGTCTCGTCGCGGTGCCCCTTGATTGCCCGGCCGACGATTTCTTCGGCGCCGCCGTCGCCATACATTTCGGCGGTATCGATCATCGTCATGCCGAGATCGAGGCCGGCCTGGAGGCTGGCGATCTCCTGCTTCGCATGGCCGGCATCCTCGCCCATGCCCCAGGTGCCCTGGCCGAGCGCGGGAACTTCGGTGCCGTCGGGAAAGGTGATGGTGGGGATCGGGTCCATGGCAGTTCTGGTCCTTTGTGTGCTCGGCAGACTATCAGGTAATCCTGTCACCATGACAATCATGTTATGGTGACAAGGGTTTAGGGCAGTTATGTTGACCTAATTTCAAGACGTCGCCGCATCCTCAACACATGCGCCTGGGAGGTTTCATGCCGCTGGATACGTTTCTGGCATTGCTGCTTTTTGCGTTTACGACCTCGATCACGCCGGGGCCGAACAATATGATGCTGTTTGCCTCGGGCGTGAATTTCGGTTTCCGCCGCACCATCCCGCATATGTTCGGCATCGGCGCGGGTTTCCTGACATTGCTGCTCGGTGTGGGGCTTGGGCTCGGAGCGCTGCTGCACACCGTGCCGGCGGTCTACATCGCGCTGAAGTTTGCGGGCGGCGCCTATCTCGTCTGGATCGCCTGGAAAATCGCGACCTCGCGGTCGCTGAGCGAAGGCACGAGCGGCGTCAGGCCGATGTCGTTTCTTGGGGCTGCGGCCTTCCAGTGGGTCAATCCCAAGGCCTGGGTTATGGCGGTGACGGCGATGGCGACCTATACGAATCCGGAGCTTTATCTGATCAGCGTGCTGCTCGTCGGCCTCGCCTTTGCGGCGGTCAACGTGCCCTCGGTTTCCACCTGGGCGGGCTTCGGCTCGGCGCTCAGGGAATGGCTGTCCGATCCTGTCAGGCTGAAATGGTTCAACATCATCATGGCGGTACTGCTCGTGCTCAGCCTGTGGCCGATGCTAAAATAGCGTCGGCTTTGTGAGCATCAGCCAGAGGATGCCAAGCACGGCGAAGAAAGCCGGGAAGCCGAAGGCGAACCAGATGCGGTAAAGGCTGAAATAGGCCGAAGGCAGGGCAGTACCCGAAACCGCTGCGGCCCGCGCGAGATTGCGCAGCCGGATCTGGATCCAGACGACCGGCAGCCAGAAGATGCCGGTCACGACGTAAAGCAGCAGCGAGAGCGCAATCCAGCTTTCCGTCAGATCCCAGCCAATGATACGGGCGAGAAGAAAGCCTGTCACCGGCTGGAGAATGGCGGCGGTGGCGGTAAAGATCGTGTCGGCAATGACGACAGTGCCGGCGACGTGTGCGATAAGCCCGGGATCACGGGTGCGATGGGCCATCACCATGAAGAAGGCGATGCCGGCGCCGGTGCCGAAGAGCACGGCGGCACCCACCACATGGGCAAGAAGCAGCAATTCGGCGAGCATCAGCGTTCATCCAGGATGGCGAGTGCCGCAAGCGTCAGCAGCAGCGACGGCAGCACCTTGACCAGCGGCCCGAGCGGATCGAGCCAGAGCTCCGGCTCCAGAACAGTGCCGCCGGCGAGATAGGCAAGCGAGACGATGAGCATGCCGGCAAGGGCGCGGCGGGCGAAGGGGCGCACGAGAACTGCGGCGCCGAGCGCGATATCGATCAGGCAGGTGATGATTGTCATCGCCATGGCCGCACCGACTGGCACGAAGGGCAGGAAATGGGCGCTTGCCTGTTCAGGTGCCAGCAGCGGGATGAAGCCCGATAGCAGCCAGAAAAGCGACAGGCCGGCAATGATAGGCGCCTTCAGGAGATAGAGGCGGGCAAACCACAGATCCTGAACGCCGGAGGGGTTGTCGGCCAGCGTCTCTGCGGCCGAAAGCGTCGGCAGACCCTGCCGGGCGGGGCGGTCCATCCTGACGCCCTCGGACATGACGGTCATGGCGGTGGAGCGCAGCGGTGAGCGCCAGCCGAGATGGCCGGCGAGATCGGCAAGCCATGAGACGGGCCGTGCGAGTGCCGGCGGGATCGAGATAACAGGCGCATCCGGCAGGCCAAGCCAGGCACGATGCAGTTTGACGAGGCTCGTCAGCGTGTGCCGTTCGGTGGCAGCCAGTTCGATGTCGCTGCCGGGGGGAAGGGTGCCTGAAATCGCAGCCGAGACCGCAGAGGCGACATCTTCGGCGGCGACCGTTTCAACCGGGCTGTCGGCATGGATGAGCGGCAGGGCAAACGGGAAGGATGCGAGTGCGCGCAGAAGTGCGGTGCCGCCATGGGCATTGCGGCCGAGCACGAGGGACGGTCGCAGGATGACGTAAGGCAGGCCGGATGCCGCAAGCGCGATATCGGCAGCGCGCTTGGTGGCGAGGAAGGGCAAGTCGCTGCCGGCGCCATCCGTTCGGGCGGAGATCTGGACGATGAGCGTCACGCCGGCCGGTTCCGCCGCTTGCTGGAGCGCCATCATTGCGCGTTGCTGGGTGGCTGCGAGATTGTCTGAAAGACCGTCCTGAAGGGCGCCGGCACTGTTGACGACAACGTGCTGGCCTTCCAGGACGGTGGCCCAGTCGGCCACATTGGTCATCTTCTCCAGGTCGGCCCTGATCCAGCGGACCGCGGGCTGGCGAACCCGCGCCCGGTCGGGATTGCGGGCAAGCCCGGTCACAGTGCAGCCGTCCGCAAGCAATCGTGCTGCGATCGCCGAGCCGATGAAGCCTGTGGCACCGAGAATCAGGATGTTCATAGTGGGAGACTACCCAAAAACGGCATGTCGGGCAGGGGGCAGGCGGTGTAACGCCCGCAAGAAACTGTCTGGCTTTCATACCGGATCGCTCAAGCGACAAGGCGGGGATCGAGTCTCGCCATGGGGATAGCGCATTCGGTGACGATCCGCGCCGCCAGGGACGGGTCGAGCGGCGGCCTGACGTGGAAGAAGGCAAGTTCCAACGCCAGGCCGATCGCGAAAGGTCGCCTGCTGAGGGGTACGCGATTTCGATCGAGAGCATCGGCCAACTTCGGCCACAGGCGGCGAACGTAGGCGAGGGGCGTCTCGCCTGGACGGTGCTCATCCGTCAATCGCGGTATTCCGAACTGCGGATGTCCGATGGTTGAGACCACGTAACGAAGCGTTTCCATCGCCATCTCTTGCGAGATCAGAGCACCGGACCTTCTTGCCGCGCCGTATGTCAGGTTGAGCAGGGAATCATGGCTTTCCAGAAGGAAGGCGTTCGGCAGATTGCCGGTATAATAGCGGGAGCCGTCCTCAGTTTCCATGGCAATGAGATCGGCGTCGTCGCCAAGTTCCCCGGCGGAAGCAATATCAAAGGCGGTGAGGACGCAGGAAAAACCGCCAACCGATCCCAGCGCTCCAAAGAGATCGATCGACTGAACATGGCCGTCCGTCGCCATTTCCTGAATCACATGATCGAGCAGGGCGCGTGCAACCAGCCCCGGGCTCTGCACGGTATCTTCGGTCTCACGCCGGCGCGGATCGGCAGAGGCCGAGCTGTGTGCAAGGCTCTCCATCTCCTCTCGCGGAGGGGCGGACGGAGGCGCGGGTGGTCTGGTGCTGCGGCCGAATGTCGGAACTTTCATGTGTGCAGTCTTGAGATGAAGCCGTTAACGTTTGGTTAGGATCACGGCGAAAAATAAGTAGTTGCTTAATTAGTCGCCCCTTTAGTCCTTGCCGATGGCATTGGAGTACTTCTTGACGAGAAATACGCTTGGCGGTCCTCCGATCGGCGCATAAGATCGAGCGCTCTATCCTGGAGAGCGCCATGCGGCACAGAGACGACCACGCGGATCATGACCACGATCACCATGATCATCACCACGACAACCACTATTCGGACATGCAGGCGCGTGTGAAAGCGCTGGAAACGCTGCTGACGGAGAAGGGGCTGATCGATCCGGCGGCGATCGATGCGATTGTCGAGACCTATGAAACGAAGGTCGGACCGCGCAATGGTGCGCGTGTCGTTGCGAAAGCCTGGAGCGATCCCGACTTTGCCGAATGGCTGAAGCGGGACGCGACGGCGGCAATTGCGAGCCTTGGGTTTACCGGGCGGCAGGGCGAGCATATGCGCGCCGTCTTCAACACGGCCGATACGCATAACCTCATCGTCTGCACGCTCTGTTCCTGTTACCCGTGGTCGGTGCTCGGCCTGCCGCCGGTCTGGTACAAGGCTCCCGCTTATCGCTCACGCGCCGTCATTGATCCGCGCGGCGTGCTGGCGGAATTCGGGGTGACGCTGCCCGATGGCAAGAAGGTTCGCGTCTGGGATTCGACGGCGGAGCTGCGTTATCTCGTCATCCCCGAACGGCCCGAGCAAACAGAAGGCATGGACGAGGAGGCGCTTGCCGATCTCGTCAGCCGCGATGCGATGATCGGCGCCGCGATTGCGGGCAGTCCGAAAATATCGGGTGCAGGCAATCCGGAGGTGACTGCATGAACGGTCCGCACGATCTCGGCGGGCAGATGGGCTTCGGGCCCGTCGCGCCCGAAGTGAACGAGCCCTATTTCCATGCCGAATGGGAAAAGCGGGCGCTTGGAATCACGCTTTCCTGCGGGGCTTTCGGCGCCTGGACGATCGACGAGAGCCGGCATGCCCGCGAAAGCATTCCGCCGGCCGATTATCTGGCGGCGAGCTATTACGAGATCTGGATCCGCGGCATCGACATGCTTTTGGAGCGTCATGGCTTTGCGAGCCGCGAGGAATTGCTGTCCGGCCACAAGATGCAGGATGGCACCGTCCCGAAGCGGGTGCTGACGGCCAACATGGTCGCCGGCGTGCTCGCCAAGGGTGGCCCCTGCGACCGGCCCGTCGAGACGGCGCCGCTCTTCGTCGTCGGCGAAACTGTAAAGACCAAGAATTTCAATCCGGCCACCCATACGCGGCTGCCGCGTTATGCCCGCGCCAAGACCGGCATCATCGAGGCGGTGCAGGGCTCTTTCGTCTTCCCCGACGACAATGCGCATGGCAAGGGCGAAAACCCGCAATGGCTCTATACCGTGGTCTTCGATGCTGGCGAGATCTGGGGCGAGGGGGCAGACCCGTCGCTGACGGTCTCGATCGATGCGTGGGAGAGCTATCTTGAGCGTGTGTGAGGTGCCGTCTCAACTGGCCCAATCGCCTGGCCTGCCGAAGTCACCGGAAGGGGATCCGGTTTTCCCGGAGCCCTGGGCGGCGGAAGCCTTTGCCATGACCGTGCATCTGCATGAGAAAGGGCTGTTTGCCTGGAGCGAATGGGCGGAAACTCTGTCGAAGGAGTTGCATAGGCCGGGCCGGGCCGAGGATGGCAGCGATTATTTCGACTGCTGGGTGGCTGCTCTTTCCGATCTGCTCGTCAGCCGCGGTGTGGCGGATGCTTCAGGCATTCTCGACCTGCAGAAGAGCTGGCAACGGGCGGCGGAAGCAACGCCGCATGGCAAGCCGATCGAGCTTGCCAACGATCCGCTGCGCTGAGTTTCAGCCGCAGTTCCCGCCTTGGAGGATCTGGCGCAATTCCGGTCGCAAAGCCGCTATCCACTTTTGCTGGAATTGCTCTACGACGGGAACTGCCGATAACATTCCTCGGCCACCTTGCGCAGCATGTCGCGGGAAATTTCGCCGGTCACCGCGTAGCCCAGTTCGCCGTCGATCCAGTAGAAGGTTTCGACATCCCTGGCAGAGGCGAAGCGGAAGCTCGTCGTCCTGTTTTCCTTGTTGCGGCCGACGATGACCGTCAGGCGCTCGCCGCCCTGATCCTCGTACATGAACATGGCGCCCGGCCTGTCATCGACCGGCAGCAGGCGACCGCCGACGAGATGGAAGCCGAGGGACTTGAGATCCGGCACCTTGAGATCGGGGATTGCAAGGCGCTTGCCGAGCCAGGTTGCCAGATGCGCCTCCTCATTGGCGAAGACCTCGACAGGATGGCGCACTTCGCTGGCATAGACCAGGAAGGCGGTCTCGGCCTGCTTCGGCAGGGTCTCGGATTCGGCTAGCTGCAGCGGCGGGCGCTCAAAGAGCGGCGGGATGAAGCGATCGCTGACGGCGCCAAGTGCAAAGAGGATCACGGCGGCTGCCGCGAATGCCGAGCGCGTCTTCCAGGAGGAGGTAGGCTGAGCGGCCGGTGTCACCATCCGGAGATCGGTGCCGCGGCTCTTCTCATAACCGGAAAACAGGGAATTGATGCCGGCATTCTGCGCCTGCCAGCCTGCGACCATAGCGGCTTCATCGGGATTTTCGGCGAGGTAGGCTTCCACGCGGGCGCGGGCGGCTTCCGGCAATTGCCCATCGGCATAGGCATGCAGGTCCGCTTCGGTCACGGTGGGGTTGGTCTCGTTCATTTCGGTCTCCGAAGCGTAATCACGTTGTCGGCTTTCATATGCTCGCTCATGCGCTGGCGTGCGCGCGACAGGCGCGACATGACGGTGCCGATCGGGATCTCCAGCATGGTGGCGACTTCATGATAGCTGTAGCCCTCGATGACGACGAGCATCAGCACGGCGCGATAGTCTTCCGACAGGTTGTCGAGAGCCTGTTCCAGCCGCAGGCGCTCCAGCGGATCGGCCTGGGCATCGGGATTGGCGATCTCTTCTGCGGCATCGAGTTCGACCAGCCGGTCACGGGGGCTTGCGCGGCGGGTATTGCGGTAAAGGTTGGTCATCGTCGTCAGGACCCAGCCGCGCAGATTGATGCCGCGCCACTGGCCGCGCCGGGCCAGAACCTTTTCCACGCAATCCTGAAGCAGATCCTCGCCTTCGGCATCCGAGCGGGTGAGGCTGCGGGAATAGCGCCGGAGCGAGGGAAGGAGGGCCAGGATCTGGCCCTCGAACGTATCGGGTAGGGGCGTCTTCACGCTGGCCTCATCAGGGCTTTGCAAGATCCCAGACACCGCCGACGCCGTCGCCGGTGATATCGCCGGACTTGGTGTCCTTCACCCAGTAGTAGAGCGGCATGCCGTCCTTGGCCCACTGCTTCTTTCCATCCTTGCGTTCGACGAGCGAGTATGCACCATCGGCCTTGGCGTCGGAAGCGGCGAGGAAGGGCGGCCAGTTGGTGGCGCACTTGTCGTAGCAGTTCGTGACGCCCTTTTCGTCCTTCTTGTAGGTGTAGAGCGTCATGCCCTTTTCGCCGGCAAGAACCTTGCCCTTTGCCGTTTCGACGGTGGTGACGGCCGGGGCTGCAAAGGCTGCAGTGGCGGTGGCAGCAACGAGCGCCAGAACGGACAGGAATTTCACGGACTTCATGGTCTCTCTCCTCGGGTTAGGCACGCATTTTTGCGATACCGGAGATGAGACACGGCAGGTGTCCGTTTTATTCCCGCTTCCTTTTCAAACGTCAGTTCGGATTGAAAACCACATAGCAGTCCCGTCCAGCGGCCTTGGCGCTATAGAGGGCGCCATCGACGTTGCGCAGCAGTTCGCGGCGGCGGCCGCCACCTTGCGGAGCGAGTGCGGCACCGATGCTCAGGCGGGCGAGGATGGTATTTCCCTCGATGGTAAAGGGGCTGCGGAAGGCCGAGAGCAGGCGTTCGCAGACGGAGACCAGCGCTTCGGTGTTCGGCGGGTTCGGTACGAAGACCGCAAATTCGTCGCCGCCCATGCGCACGACGATGTCGCCGGAGCGGATGACCGAACGGATGCGGTTTGCCGCCTCACGCAGCACCTCGTCGCCAATATGGTGGCCGAGCGTGTCGTTGATCGACTTGAAGCCGTCCATGTCCAGATAGAGGGCGCCGAAGGTCTGGCCGGAGCCGAGGGCTGATTCCAGCGCGCGGTCGACGATAGCATCGAGCGCCGATCGGTTGAGGAAGCCGGTCAGCGGATCGGTCATGGCCGCAGTGCGCAGGCTGCTTTCGGCAAGGCCCATGACGAAATTCGCCTTCTGCAGCCGCAGAAGCGCGCTGGCGACACGGGCGAAACGGCGAAGATTGGCTGCCTCTTTTTCGGTAAAGAGGCGCGGCTTCCGGTCGAGAATGCAGAAGGCGCCGATCACCAGCTCGTTTTCCAGTTCCAGCGGTGCGCCGGCATAGAAGCGGAAATGCGGCGGGCCTGTCACATAGGGTGCGGCGCCGAGTTCCGCATCCTGTTCCAGATCGGGAACGACGACCATGTCGTTGGCGAAGACGACGCGGGTGCAAAAGGAGAGGTCGCGCGGGCATTCGGAAAGCTGCATGCCCGCTTCGCCGGCAATGCGCAGCCAGTCTTCATCGACGATGTTGACGGCGGCATAGGGCATTGCGAATGCATTCTTGGCGAGTTCGGCAAGCGCTGCAAGCTCCGGCGTCGGGCTGCTGCTGATGGCGCTCAGCGAGCGCACGGCAAGCAGTCTCTGCGGTTCGTTGACTGGAATTCGGACAGTCTGTCCCATTCGAATCTCCGCCTCTTTGTCACAGACAGGAACTAAAGTGGCGTTCTTGCCAATCTCCGCAAGAGCTAAAATTCACCAGCGTTAACTGGCAGTTGCCGCAGGCGGCGTCGCGGCGGAGCAGTGATGATGACGCTTGCGAGGCTAGGCAGGGCAACGGAAAGGCTCTAGTGTCTGCCCGCCTGTGTGACTGGCGAGACAGATGGAGAACCATCGGGAAGCGCAGGTTTCCGATGCCGCTCGCCTGGGCACCAAAATAACCCCGATACGTGTGCCATGCCCATGCAGATAGAAAATCCCCGCCTCATCGAAGCCCTTTCGCAACTTGATCAGCTCACAAACTGGGAACAGCGTCCGCGCGGCGAAATGCGCGTCGGGCTGGAGCCGATCATTGATCTCTCGGCCCGCCTCGGCAATCCGCACCAAGCCTTCCGATCAATTCATGTGGCAGGCACCAAGGGCAAGAGTTCGACCTCGGCGCTGCTCGAAGCCGGGCTGCACCATGCCGGCATTTCCGTCGGGCGTTATGCGTCGCCGCATGTGGAGCATATTTCCGAACGTGTCAGCCTGAACGGCTTTCCGGTCGATGAGGCCGTGCTTGCCGAAGCGCTTTTCCTGGCGCTCGATGGCTTGCGGGCCGCAAGGGCGGAAGGAACGGCTGCCGAAGCTGCAACATGGTTCGACATGCTGACGGCGGCCGGTTTCCTGATTTTCCGCGACGCGGGCGTTCAATGGGCTGTGGTCGAGACAGGTCTCGGCGGACGGCTGGATTCCACCAATATCGTCGACAGCGACGTTTCCATCATTACCAATATCGGCCTCGAACATACGGAGATATTGGGCAAGACACGGGCGGCCATTGCATTTGAAAAGGCCGGCATCATCAAGCCGCACTCTACCGTCGTTACGCCGCTGGATGCGGATGATGAAGCCGGTGCCGTGATTGCCAAGCGGGCAGTTGAGATTGAAGCGCGGCTTGTCCGGCCGGACTTTTCCGGGCTGAAGACGATTGCCGAGCGTAACGTGGCGGTCGCTGGTGCCGCGCTCGATGTACTTGGCGAGCTCGGCATCGAGGCTGAAGGCGGCCGGAAGGTTGGCGGATGGCTGATCGATGAGCAGGCCAAGCGAGTATCGCAACTGCCGGGGCGGTTGGAGCGCTTTGTCGTGCCAGCCGGGGGCAGGGCAGTTGCCGTCGCGATCGACGGGGCGCATGTGCCGTTCAATCTCGAAGCAGTACTCGACGATCTCACAGGCATGGAAGGTTTTGCCGGGCCGGGCATTGCCGTCGTGGCTATCGCGGCAGACAAGGATGCGGCGGGGTTTGTCGAGGTGATGGCCCGTTATGGTGTCTCGGCGATTTTCACCTCGGTTTCCGATCGATTCCGGTCACCCGCCGAATTGCAGGCGCTCGCCGAGGCGATCGGCCTGGCGAGCGAAACGATCGAGGATCCGCAGGCAGCTTACGAGAAGGCGCTCGAGCGGGCCGGCGCATCCGGCGGCTGGGTCATGCTGACAGGATCGCTTTATCTTGCCGGGCTTTTGCGCCAGCGTGTAATGGAGCAGGAGATGAAGTCGCTGAGCGGGCGTCGCTAACGTCGTCTCAAGGAAAATTCCGCCTTGCCTATGCCGGGCGAATCCTGCCAAGTCGCTGCCATGCAATTCGCTCCTCAACAGGATGAAGCCCTGAAGGCCGTTTCGAACTGGCTGAAGGAGGGCAGGTCGCCGCTCTTCCGTCTGTTCGGCTATGCCGGGACGGGCAAGACGACGCTTGCCAAGCATTTTGCCGAGCATGTGGATGGCGACGTGCTGTTTGCCGCCTTCACCGGCAAGGCCGCACAGGTGCTGCGCTCGCGCGGGGCGTCGAATGCCAAGACCATCCATTCGCTGATCTACCGGCCGCGGGGCGAGGAAGAGGTGGAGGACGAGGAAACCGGCAAGACGTCGATCGCGCCGATGTTTTCGATCAACCGCCAGAGCCCGGTCGCCAAGGCAGCGCTGATCATCGTCGATGAGTGCTCGATGGTGGATGAGGCGCTTGGCAAGGACCTGATGAGCTTCGGCACGCCGATCCTGGTGCTCGGCGATCCCGGCCAGTTGCCGCCTGTGACAGGCGGCGGTTTCTTCACCAATCAGGAGCCGGATTATCTCTTGACCGATATCCACCGGCAGGCCCGCGACAATCCGATCATCCAGCTCGCCATGCAGGTGCGCGAGGGCAAAGAGATCATGTATGGCGATTACGGCACGGCGCAGGTGATCGCGAAGAACGAGGTGACGCAGCCGCTCGTCATGGATGCGGACCAGGTGCTCGTCGGCACCAACAAAACACGCCGGCGCTATAACCAGCGCCTGCGCGAGCTGAAGGGTTTTACCGCCGATTATCCGCAGACCGGCGACAAGCTCGTCTGCCTGCGCAACGATCCCGCCAAGGGCCTGCTCAACGGCTCGCTCTGGCAGGTCATGACCTCATCTAAGGAAACGACGAAGCCTGGTATCAACCTGCTGGTCCGTCCTGAGGACGACGACATGGATCGGGGCGCAGCCAAGATCAAGCTGCTCAAGCAGGCCTTCGAAAATGTCGAAGGCGAGATCCCCTGGAACACGCGCAAGCGCTATGACGAGTTCGATTATGGCTATGCGCTGACCGTGCACAAGGCTCAGGGCTCGCAGTGGAACAATGTCGTGTTGTTTGACGAAAGCTGGGCATTTCGTGATACGCGTGAGCGCTGGCTCTACACTGCGATCACGCGTGCAGCGGAGACGCTGACGATCGTTCGCTGAAATTACGTCCACTGTTATGCAGGATGCGGTGGCGGCCGCAGCCGGTGTGGGGAGAATCAGGCCTGTACGATGCCGAGGAGAACCGCCTTGGCGATCGCCTGGAAGCGGTTGTTGGCCTGGAACTTCATGATGATATCGGCTTCCAGCGCGCGCGTTTCCTCATGCCTGAGGTCGAGGGCGCGGGCGATGCGCTGCGTCGAATATCCCTCAGCCATCAGCTCCAGGCACTGGCGCTCCTGATCGGTCAGGCTTGCCGGGTCCCTGTTGTCGTTGATCGGCGGCAGGTCGAGGCTGCTGTCGTAGTCGAGCAGGTCGCTCACCTGCTGCAGCTGCCGATGCAAGGTCGACATTTCGGCCGTCAGTTCGCGCTTGCGCTGGGAGAGGGCCTCGCGGAAGATCGACTCGGCTTCTTCCTGTGAAGCTGCGCCGCGCAAAACGTCCATCAATTCCTGGATGACGGCGATCGGCATGCCGGTTTCGCGGCAGACGGTGATGACCGCCATGCGCATGACGTCATCCAGATCGTAAACGCGCATCAGACCGATGCGGTTTGCGGAAATCAGGCCCTTCTCTTCGTAGAAATGCAATGTCCTGTGCGTGACGCCGAAAGCGTTCGCCATGTCGGCGATCGGAACGGGACCTTGTGGGATATCCGGCGGCAAAGCGGCCGAAGGCAGGAACCGGTATTTCGACCGGGCCTCCGAAGCAATACCGGCGGCAGCAAACAAACGTTTGGAACCGTCTGGCATGAACCCTCCTGGGGCAGATAGTTGCACCTCATGCGGCTTTGCCAGTTGCTTCCGGAGCGCGGCGAGTGGGGTTTCCTCTAGCGTTCTTATCGTTGGAAGAAGCAGTACTCGGCGTACTTGACTCGGTTACGCAGCGTCCACTTTATGCGCGGACGGGTTGTTTTGTAAGTGCTAAAAATAACCGTTTTTAAATGGGATAGCAATGTTGCGGCATCTCGCTCAGGCGTGTGGTACAATGGCACCATACGATTTGCCGCCGCTCGTGAATGATCTTCTGACGGAACGGAAATTACTGTTTTCGGTACGCTCATGACGTCGACCGTTATGGTCCGCGTGGCCATCAGGGCAAGGCATGGATGCATATGCGAATCTCATTGGCCTTCACGGGCCGCTTGCCTTAAAAGCAAGCCCAGTCTCCACCCCTGACGGATACCGCCATGCCCGCCAAACTCTCCGTGAACCTCAATGCCATCGCCATGCTGCGCAACCGCCGCGATCTGCCCTGGCCAAGCGTGGAAGGGCTCGGGCGCATTGCGCTTGCCGCCGGCGCTTCGGGCCTGACCGTGCATCCGCGGCCGG
Organism: Rhizobium viscosum; assembly: GCF_014873945.1. Taxonomy (NCBI): domain Bacteria; kingdom Pseudomonadati; phylum Pseudomonadota; class Alphaproteobacteria; order Hyphomicrobiales; family Rhizobiaceae; genus Rhizobium; species Rhizobium viscosum. The sequence continues at coordinate 3,489,192 of NZ_JADBEC010000001.1, forward strand.
ACCAGCGGCATATCCGCTTTTCCGACCTTCCCGTCATCCGCAACCTGATCGACGACGAGTTTCCGGAAGCCGAGTTCAATATCGAGGGCTATCCGACCGAGGAATTCCTGGAGCTTTGCGCTGGGGCGCAGCCCGAGCAGGTGACGCTGGTGCCGGATGATCCCTCGCAGGCGACCTCCGACCATGGCTGGGATTTCCGCAAGCATCAGGCCTTCCTGACCGATGTCGTATCGCGGCTGAAGAAGATGGGATTTCGTGTTTCGCTGTTTGCCGACGGCGATGGTGACGCAGAGGCTGTGAAAGCGGCAAAAGCGACGGGTGCCGACCGTATCGAGCTTTACACCGGCCCCTATGGTGGCTGCTACGATGCGCCTGAGAGGGCGGGGCCGATCCTGGAAGGGCTCGGCAAGACGGCGGATGCGGCGCTCGCGCTCGGTCTTGCCGTCAATGGCGGCCATGACCTGACGGTGGCAAACCTGCCGGCGCTGGTGAAGCGTATTCCCGATCTCGCGGAAGTCTCGATCGGCCACGGGCTGACGGCGGATGCGCTGGAATATGGCATGGCGGAAACGGTGCGCCGCTTCTGCCGGGCCTGCGGTCAGAAGATCTGAGGAAGGCTCGCCCTCGGTGGATGCGAGGGCGAGCCTTTTAAGCCGCTCAGGCGATGAGAGCGGCCTTGTTGGCGACGAAGTAATCCTTCAGCGACTGAGGCTGCTTGCCCGTCAGTTTGGTGAAATCGTCGGTAACAATGTCGAACTTGCCGGCGCGCGTATTGGCGTCGGCCGAAACCAGCATGTCGGCAACGAAGCCCGGCAGGCCGGCGCCGCGGATGCCCTGGCCGAGCTGCTCGTCAGTGACGGGAACGACGTCCAGCGGCTTGCCCGTGGCTTCGGTGGCGATGGCGGCGATTTCCTTCGGCGTCAGCGACTGCTTGCCGGTCAGCGTGTAGGTGGCGTTGGCGGCGATGCCTGATGCTAGGACCGAGGCAATGGCGAGCGCGCAGTCGTCACGCGAGATGGTGGCGAGCTTGCCGTCACCGGCCGACGTGAACCATTTCCCGCCCTGAAGGTTGTGCGGCATGCTGTGCATGTAATTGTCGTGATACCAGGCGTCACGCACGATCGTGTAGGGGATGCCGCTGTCCTTGATGGCGTTTTCGGTGCCGAGGTGGTCGGGCGCGAAAGTGACGAGCGAATTATCGGGGGCCGGCATGGAAGTGTAGGTGATGTGTTTCACCTTGGCCTTCACGGCAGCGGCGACGGCCGCCTTATGCTGGATCAGGCGTTTGCCGGGCGTGTCCAGCGCGTCGGTGCTAATGATCAGCAGGCGGTCGACGCCGGCAAAGGCAGCTTCGAGGCTGGCGGCGTCATCGAAATCCGCCTTGCGGGTGACAACACCCTTGGCGGCGAGGCTCGCGAGCTTTTCTGGGCTGCGGGTCGCGGCAATGATGTTTGCCGGGACGACCTTGTAGCTTTCGATCAGGTGATGGACGACAAGCTGGCCGAGCTGGCCTGCAGCGCCGGTGACGAGAATGGTTTCGCTCATGGTATCCTCTAGTGGTTGACAGGCGGTCTCAAAAAGAGAGTAACACTAGAATAGGAATTGACCCGGGACTGTAAAGAAGGCAGTTTTTCGGGAGTTCGTTACCAAAAGGGAACCAGCCATGGCCGGAACAGTCGTCAATCTGAAAGCCAGAACAGGCCAATCCGAAGGGTTGGGCGCGCGGCGCGAGATCGATCTTGCCAGCCTGGATTTTACCAATTGCCCGGTTCGCGATGTGTTGCAGCAGATCGGCGGCAAGTGGTCGACGCTGCTTCTCGAGGCGCTTGCCAAGCAGCCCTATCGCTTCGGCGAGTTGCGCCGAATGATCCCCGATATTTCCCAGCGCATGCTGACCCAGTCGCTGCGCGACCTGCAGCGGGACGGCTATATCGAGCGGGAGGTTTTTCCGACGAAGCCGCCAAGCGTGGAGTA